>CBIHNM010000056.1:0-18922 GCA_966211265.1 uncultured Pseudonocardia sp. | reverse complement strand
GCGGCGGTGGCGTCCTTGCTGGTGGCGGCGCGGGTGGCGAGTTCCTTGTAGGTCAGTGGTCTGCGTTCGAAGACGCCTTCGTGTGCGGCGACGGCGTCGCGGTGTTCTTTGTGTTCGGGGTGGTCGGCCTCGAACTGCTGGCGGGCCTCGACGGTGCGGCGCCAGTGGGTGATGGTGTCGCGGTCGCCGTTGTTGACGCCCTGCCAGGACTGTGGGGCGGTCGACATCGGGGGTGGGGGTGCGGCGCGGCCGCCTCCGTGCACGGCGGGTGAGGGTGGGCGTCGGGTGGTGGTGGTGCCGCAGGTGGGGCAGTCCGGGGCGGGTGAGGTCCATGAGGGGACCATGAGCTCGAAGCGGGCGCCGCAGGGGCAGGCGTAGTCGTAGAGGGGCACCGGGATCTCCTTCTCGGGATCGTGGTGATCGTTCGTGGGCGGGGCCGTGGTGGTGTGTGTCCCTGCCCGCCGTGAGTGGCGATGGTCGTGCGGGGCGACCATCGCCGTTCACGGGTCAGGTGTAGGAGTTGCCGGGGCCGGTGCGCAGTTCCTTGATCTGGTTCGCGTCGTGGCCGAACACGACGGTGGCGTCGGTCTTGTGCTGGATGCTGCGGATCTTTTCCACCGAGGCGAACCAGGCCACGGTGTCGTAGACGATGCCGGCCGCGATCGGTGGCGGGCCGTAGGACTCGGACAGGTACAGCGAGTCCGAGGCGAAGATCATCGTGCCTTGGTCCTTGAGGTCGACCTGCAGGCTCATCGTGCCCCAGGTGTGGCCGGGGGTGCGTAGCAGCGTGATGCCGGGCAGGACCTCGGTGTCGGAGTTGATGGTGGTCAGGGGCAGGCCGTCGTAGTCGGACTTGATGTGTGCGCCGAGGTTGTGGCCGTCGAAGGAGAACGCGCCCTGTTTCTCCTTCTCGTCGACGATGATCGTGGTGTCGGTGTCGGCCCACATCTGCGCGTTCGCTGCGTGGTCCAGGTGCAGGTGTGAGAGCAGCAGGTAGTCGATGTCGTTGGGCTCGAGCCGGAGTTGCTTGAGGCGCGAGTCGAGCCACATGTCCTCGGTGGCGGCGTCGACGGGGAAGAACTGGCCGAGTCCGGACGGGGCCCAGCGGGTCTCCCAGTCGCGGGGTACGCCGGAGTCCCAGATGAGCTTCTTGCCGGAGGGGTGTTCGATGTAGACGGCGTGGGTGGGGACCTCGACCCAGTCCTTCTTCTTGTCGGGCTGCTGGTGGGTCGCCATGCGGCTGGGGTCGATCAGCAGCCAGGTCAGGTCGGCGTGCATGGTCCCGGTCGGCAGGATCGTGACCTTGATCTTGTCGGAGTCGGACATCGTTCTCCTCGTCGAGTGATCGTCGGGGTCCGTGGTCAGCTGGACGTGCCGAGCTTCTGTCGCGCGGTGTCCAGCCCGTTGTCGGCGACCACCCCACGGATGGCCTTCTTGTCGTACTTGCCGACGCTGGTCTTGGGGA
Source organism: uncultured Pseudonocardia sp. (assembly GCA_966211265.1). Lineage (GTDB taxonomy): Bacteria > Actinomycetota > Actinomycetes > Mycobacteriales > Pseudonocardiaceae > Pseudonocardia. The sequence continues at coordinate 17,457 of CBIHNM010000056.1, read as the reverse complement.
CCTCGGGCACGAACAGGAACGTGTCCGGGATCCAGAACTTGATGAAGCCTTCGGCCAGCAGGTGTTCCCGCAGCTCGTCGGTGGTCAGCGAATCCTCGGTGGGCACGACCACACCGAGCGGGCGCTCCAGCCACTTGTCGTCCGAGATGCCGACGACGGTGGCCTCGGCGACCTTGGGGTGCAACATGAGTGCGTTCTCGAGGTCGATCGTGGAGATCCACTCACCGCCTGACTTGATCAGGTCCTTGGAGCGGTCCTTGAGCAGGACGTAGCCCTCCGGGTCGATGCAGCCGACGTCACCGGTGCGCAGCCAGCCGTCGATGATCGACTCCTTCGTTCGCTCGTCGCGGTAGTACTCGCTGGCGGTGAACGGGGACCGGACGTGGAAGTCGCCGATGCTGGTCCCGTCCCACGGGAGCTCCGAGCCGGTCTCCGGGTCGACCACCTTGATCTGCATCAGGGGGATGGGCAGGCCCTGGGTCTGACGCAGGGTGTAGATCTCGTCCTCGGTACCGCCGGCGAGAGTGGACTTGAGGGCGAAGAAGCAGATCTGCGGGGAGTTCTCGGTCATGCCGTAGCCCTGCATGACCTCGGTCGAGTAGGCGTCGTTGAACCACTTCATGACCGCCTTCGACGGCGCCTGCCCGCCCAGCCACAGGGTGTCCAGGGTGGACAGGTCCCGCGTGCGGCCCTGCTTCTCGGATTCCCGCACGACGTCGCGGATCATCGTGCCGATCGTGACCGCGGCGTTCATGCCGGTCACGCCCAGGTCCTCGATGATGTCGACGTAGTCGCCGGGGGTCGGGTGCGCGCCGGGCAGTACCAGGGTGGCGCCCTGCAGCAGCGCGGTGTGCGGGATGTTCCAGCCGTTGCAGTGGAACATCGGGGCGACCTCGAGCCAGATCTGGCTCTCGCTCATGTTCAGCTTGTCGTGCATGGCCAGGCACATCGCCTGCAGCACCATCGCCCGGTGCGAGTAGACGACGCCCTTGGGGTCGCCCGTGGTCGCGCTGGTGAAGCACATCGCCGATGCGCTCTTCTCGTCGAACTCGCCGAACTGCGCCTCGGGGTCGGCGGCCGCCAGCAGGTCCTCGTAGGAGGACACCGGGACGGGGAGGTCGGTCGCGGGCAGCGGGCCGTCGGCGAGCACGATCACCTGCTCGACGCTGTCGAGGCCGAGCCCGAACAGCTGCTCCACGATCGGCAGCTGGTCGACGTCGACCATGAGCAGGCGGTCCTCGGCCTTGTCGATGGTGAACTTCATCTGCGCCGGGGAGAGGCGCAGGTTGATCGTGTGCAGGACTCCCTCGATGCCCGGGACACCGAAGTAGGCCTCCATGTGGCGGTAGTGGTTCCAGGCCAGCGTGCCGACGCGGTCCCCGGGTGCGATGCCCAGCGTGCGCAGCGCGTCGCCGAGGCGCCGTGCCCGCCGGCCGAACTCGCGGTAGGTGTAGCGGTGGTAGTCGCCGGGGCCGAGTCGGGTGATGATCTGCTTCTCGGCGAACAGACGTTCGGTCCGCCAGAGCAGCGAGTGCAGCAGCAGCTGGCTGTCGAACATCAGACCCTGCATCGCGTCGTCTCCTCGTTGAGCGTGGCTTCCATGCGCGGCCGACCATGTCGTACTCTATAGAAAATAGCAAGAAGTGTGGTGGTGGTCGACACACCGCCCGGTCGGAGGCCTGTTCGGGCCGTCGGTGCTGGTCATCCGTCTATAGACGGGGTCGTGGCCGCCCGGGGACGGCCGGCCGTCGAGCGTGCGCAGGTGGGTTCGAGCTCGACCGATCAGGCCCGTCCCGTGGGCGGACGGCGTGAGACGAGGGAGTACGCGAATGCGTGATGCGAGCTACGCCAGTGGTCCGTCCGAGACCCCTCTCATCGGGCTCACCATCGGCGGCCAGCTGGAACGCACGACCGGGCTGTTCGGTGACCGCGACGCCCTGGTCGATGTCGGGTCGCGTCGCCGCTGGACCTATCGCGAGCTCGACGAGGCGGTGACCGGTCTGGCGACCGGCCTGCTCGGCCTCGGTGTCGCGAAGGGCGATCGGGTCGGGATCTGGGCGCCGAACGTGCCCGAATGGGTCCTCGTCCAGTACGCCACGGCCAAGATCGGCGCGATCCTGGTCAACATCAACCCGGCCTACCGCGGCCACGAGCTGGGCTACGTGCTCGTCCAGGCCGGCGTGTCGGTGCTGGTGTCGGCGACGACGTTCAAGGGTTCCGACTACGCCGCCATGATCGACGAGGTCCGCGGCGACGCGCCGCTGCTGCGCGAGGTGGTGCTGCTGGGCTCGCCGGAGTGGGAGCAGCTGGCCGGCACGGCGCCGGACCGGGCCGCCGTCGCGGAGCGGCTCGGAACCCTCGACCGCGACGACCCGATCAACATCCAGTACACGTCCGGGACGACCGGCTTCCCGAAGGGCGCGACCCTCACCCACCACAACATCCTCAACAACGGCTTCCTGGTCACCGAGGTCCAGAGGTTCACCGAGGAGGACCGCCTGTGTGTGCAGGTGCCCTTCTACCACTGCTTCGGCATGGTGATGGGCAACCTGGGGTCGATGGCGCACGGCTCGTGCGTGGTGATCCCCGCGCCGTCGTTCGACCCCGCCGCGACCGTGGCCGCCGTGCAGGCCGAGCGCTGCACGGCGCTCTACGGCGTCCCGACGATGTTCATCGCCATCCTCGAGCACCCCGACTTCCCGGCTGCGGACCTCTCCAGCCTGCGCACCGGGATCATGTCGGGTTCGCCGTGCCCCGTGGAGTACATGAAGCGGGTCGTCGCCGAGATGCACATGGAGGAGATCACGATCAGCTACGGGATGACCGAGACCTCGCCGGTGTCCACCCACACCCGGGTGGACGCCTCGCTGGAGCGGCGCACGTCGACGGTGGGCACCCCGCAACCGCACGTGGAGATCAAGATCGTGGACCCGGAGAGCGGGCTCACCGTGGCGCGCGGGCAGACCGGTGAGCTCTGCGCACGCGGTTACCTGGTCATGCGTGGCTACTGGGAGCAGCCCGAGCGGACCGCGGAGGTGATCGACGCGGGCGGCTGGATGCACACGGGCGACCTGGCGACGATGGACGACGAGGACTACGTGAACATCGTCGGCCGGCTCAAGGACATGGTCATCCGGGGCGGGGAGAACGTGTATCCGCGGGAGATCGAGGAGTTCCTCTACTCGCACCCCGACATCGCCGACGTCGGGGTCGTCGGGGTGCCGGACCCCCGGTACGGCGAGGAGCTGTGCGCCTGGATCCGGATGCGCGAGGGATGCGAGCCGATCACCGCCGACGCGCTGCGCGAGTTCTGCCGCGGGAAGCTCGCGCACTACAAGATCCCGCGCTACGTCCACCTCGCCGACGAGTTCCCGATGACGGTCACGGGCAAGGTCCGGAAGATCGCGATGCGGGAGGAGGCGGTACGCACGCTCGGCCTCGCGGGAGCGGGCGACACCGCCTAGCGCGGGCTCGCTCTCTATAGACAATGCTGTCGGACGGCCGTCGTCAGGGCCGGCTCACGGCCGGTCCGGGATGTCCGGGCCGCAGCGGTGTAGTCCGTGTTCAGATCCCGGTCGGACGTCGTAGACAGGGGCCCTTCCGGCCGCTGCTGCCGCGTCGCCCGACGATACTTGACGCAGTCTTTCTATAGACTCTATTTTCATTCATGGCGTCACGAGCCGGCATGGCGTGACCGCCCCACGCCGTCCCCGTGGTGGGAGGAGTCGTCCTGATGTCGATCTACGACGAGCGTCCGTGGTTGGCCCTCTACGACGAGGGGGTGCCGACCGAGCCCGATGTCCCCCACCGCAGCGGTCTCGCGATGTTCGACTCCGCCGTGCGGCGTCGCCCCGCAGCCGCGCTCATCCACTACCTCGACACGACCCTCACGGTCGCCGAGGTCGACCGGCTCTCGGCCGGCCTGGCCGTCGGTCTCGCGACCGAGTACGGGGTCACCCGCGGGGACCGCGTTATGGTCCAGGTGCAGAACATCCCGGCGTTCGTCCTGGCGATGATCGCGACCTGGCGGCTCGGGGCGATCATGGTCCCGGTCAACCCGATGTTCAAGGAGGCCGAGCTCGACAAGCTCGTCGAGGACTCGGCCCCGACGGTGATCGTGCAGCTCGAGTCGCTGGTGGCGCCGCTGGGAGAGGTGACGCGGGCCCGCGGCGTTCCCGTCGTCAGCGCCAGCGAGCTCGACTTCGTCTCCGTGTGGCCGGAGGACGTCTTCCCCGGAGCGGTGCGTGACCGGGCCCCCGGTGTGCGCGACCTGCTGGAGCTGATCGAGACCTACCCCGGTCGACGCCCGGCGGCCCTGGACCTGCAGCCCGAGGACATCGCGTTCCTCGTCTACACCTCGGGCACGACCGGCCCGCCGAAGGGCGCGATGAACACCCACCACGGCGTCGTCTTCAACTCGGAGAACTACCGCACCTGGTGCGCCCTGACCGAGGACGACGTGTGCCTCGGCATCGCGCCGCTGTTCCATGTCACGGGCCTCATCGCGCATATCGGGGTGTCGATGCTGCTGCCGATGCCCCTGGTGCTCGGCTACCGGTTCCACCCGGTGATGATGGCGACGCTCGTCGAGCGGTACCGCGCGTCGTGGGTGATGGGGTCCATCACCGCCTACATCGCCATGATGAACGACGCCCGGGTCCGCCGGCACGACCTCTCGTCGCTGACCAAGCTGTGGAGCGGTGGCCAGGCGGTCGCGCCCACCACGGTCGAGGAGCTCGAGAAGGTCTTCGGCGCCTACGTGCACAACCTCTACGGCCTGACCGAGGTGACCTCGGAGTCGCATGCGGTTCCGGCGTCCCGACGCGCTCCGGTCGACCCCACGAGCGGGGCCCTGTCGGTCGGGCCGCCGGTCAGCGGTTATGTGGTGCGGGTCGTCGACGAGGACGGCCAGGACGTGCCGGCCGGTGAGGTCGGAGAACTGGTCATGCAGAGCGACAGCGTCGTGCCCGGATACTGGAACAAGCCCGACGAGACGGCCGGTGCGATCCCGGGCGGGCGGTTGTTCACCGGCGATGTGGGCTTCATGGACCCGCAGGGATGGTTCTACATCGTGGACCGGAAGAAGGACCTCATCGTCGCCGGCGGGTACAAGATCTGGCCCCGTGAGGTGGAGGACGTGCTCTACCAGCACCCTGCGGTGCGTGAGGTCGGAGTCGTCGGTGTACCGGACAGCTACCGCGGCGAAAGCGTTGCGGCTTTCGTGAGCCTCAAGGAAGGGCAGAGCGCCACCCCCGACGAGATCGTCGACTTCTGCAAGGAACGGATGGCGGCCTACAAGTACCCGCGCTCTCTGGTCGTTCTCGAGGAGATTCCGAAGAACCCGAACGGGAAGATCCTGCGCCGTGAGCTGCGTGCACGCGCGACCGCGGCGGCGCAGGCCTGACGCCGTCACCAACGTCCTGGCCGAGTACACCTAGGATGGCGGGCACCGGTCGACGCGGCGCACCCGGTCGTCGTCGGTGAATTCTGCGAGGACAGGGGCTGGTCGCCGGCATGAGCGAGACCGAGAATCCGGGGCGCACCCCTCACCTGAAGCCGGAGGAAAGGCTCAGCCCGCAGATCGCGAGGTTGATCCGGGAGCTCATCCTCAGTGGTGAGGCCACGGCGCACAGCAAGTTGCGCACCGAGCATCTCGCGTCGCGTTTCGGGGTCAGCGCCACGCCCGTCCGGGAAGCGCTGATGTCACTGCACGGTGAGGGCCTGGTCGGGTTCCAGCCCGGGCGCGGCTTCCGCGTCGCGCCGATGAGCCGGCAGGACCTGCTCGATCTCTACGACGCTCAGGCGTACTTCGCCGGCGAGCTCACCGCGCGCGGTGCCGCCCGCCTCACCGACCAGGACCTGGACCGGCTCTGGGAGATGCAGGACGTCTTCGTCGAGGCCACTCGGACCGGGGACCACTCGACCGCGGAGCAGGTCGAGTTCGACCTGCACCGACTCATCAACCATGCGGCCGGGGCGCCCAAGCTGCAGTGGCTGCTGAAGTCCACGATGAGGTACGTCCCGTTCCGGTCGTGGAGCGATATCCCGGACTGGTCGACGGCAGCCCCGCAGGACCACCTCCTCATCCTTCGTAGCCTGGCCCGGCGCAGCCCGTTCACGGCCCGAGACGCCATGGTCGCCCACATCCGTAACGTCGCCGATCTCCTGGCCGACCTGCTGACGGCACGGGGCGTGCTCGTCGACGACGAACCGGATCAGACGCACCCGGCCCTCCGGCCGGGATCCCGGGTGCACGGCCTGACCCGGCGCTGACGCGGGTCCGGGTCGCCGACCGCTCCACCGCCGCCACGGCTCGACTCAGCGGCGGCGGCGCGCCCCGCGCCGGGCCTGCGGGCGCCGGGCGGAGCCCTTCTTCGACGGGGCGGGCGGCGTCTCGGCCGCCGGGCGGGGGGTGCGTGAGCTGTGGGCCGTGCGGCCGCGGACGATGCCGATGAACTCCTCCATCAGCTCGGTGTTCTCCGCGTCCGGCCAGGCGAGGACGACACCCGACTGCGGCGCGTCGGCCAGCGGCCGGTAGGTCAGGTCCCGGCGGTGGTGCAGGCGGGCCAGCGACTGGGGGACGACCAGCAGGCCGACGCCGGCGGCGACGAGCTCGATCGCCTCGGCCGTCGTCGCGGGGGCGAACTCCGCCGCCCGGCCCGCCCGGTCGCCGTCCCAGGGGAGCGTGTCGTCCTGCGGGCGGAGGACGATCTCGTCGGCCAGGTCGGCGACGGTCGCCTCCTCGGCCGCGGTGACCAGGTGCCCCTTCGGCACGACGGCCACGGTGGTCTCGGTGTAGAGCGGGATCGCGTGCAGCCCGGCGCGGTCGATCGGGAGCCGGACCACACCGGCGTCCACCGCGCCGGTCCGGACCAGGTCCACCGCCTCGTCGGTGCTCGCCGTGACCAGCTCCAGGGGGACGTGGGGACGGCGCTCGGCCCATATCCGCGCCCACTTGCCCGGCGTGACGCCCGGGACGAAGCCGAGCCGGAAGGTCTCGGTGCTCGGCTCGGTCACCGGCCCAGGATATCGGCCGGTCCGGCCCCGTTAGCCTGGGCATATGACGCGGCAGAGGTCGACCCAGACGATGAAGCCCGCGACGGCGGCGAAGAAGCTCGGCGTGCACCTCGAGGCGACGCCCGAGGAGTTCCGGGCCGGGATGGTCTCGCGCGACGAGCTCGACGCGCTGCAGGCCGACCCGCCGGAGTGGCTGCGCGACCTGCGCCGCGACGGCCCGCACCCTCGCCCGGTCGTCGCGGACCGGCTCGGGGTGTCGATCTCCGGGCTGGCCCGTGCCGAGATCACCGAGCCGCTGACGACCGCCCAGATCACGGCGTTGAAGGAGGAGCAGCCGGAGTGGCTGCGCCGGGAGCGCAACACCCGGGCCGAGGCTCAGCGCGCGGAGGCCCGGCTGCAGGCCGAGCGCACCCGGAGCCGGCGCGACGGAGCCGGCGGGGAGTGAGCACGACCTGCGGGCGTCGGTGACGCCGACACCCGCTACGCGGGTTCAGCCCGGCGAGCGTCGAACCGGGCCGGTCACCTCGGTCGCGCCCGCCGGGTCGCCGGGCCGGCGGGAACGGCGGGTAGCGGTCGGGTGGGTGCCGCGGCGTCGTCGCGCAGGGTCCACGACGACTGCCTGTCCGGCGTGTCGGCGTGTCGGCCGCGGGCCGGTGTGGCGGCGTCGCCGTCCGTCTCCGGGGTGAGCAGCCCGTGCCGGTGCAGGCGGGCCAGCCCGGCCGCGCACAGGAGCCCGATCAGCGTCAGGACCGCCCACGGCACGGGCGCGAGCCCGGAGGACCGGGCGAGGTCGATCGCCCAGCCGGTACCGGCGTTGCCGAGCAGGATGCCGATCCCGCACACGGTGTTGTAGAAGCCGTAGTGGGTGGCGACCAGCCGGTTGCCGGCCAGGCTCACGATGGTGTCCATCTCGAAGGGCAGCACGATCGCCGTGCCCACCGCGAGGATGGCCGCGGTGACCAGCAGCGCGGCGACGCCCGCCGCGGTCGCCGCTGCCGGGACGAGGGCCGCGAGCACCTCGGCGGCCAGCGGCGGCGTGAACGCGAGCCCGAGCACGGCCAGCCCGGGGCCCAGCGACCTCGCCGGGCCCCACCGTTCGCGACACCATCCGGTCACCCTCATCTGCGCCGCGATCGTCACTCCGCCGGTGACCGCGAAGATCGCCGCGACGAGCACGGTGGACGCGCTGCCGCCGTCGCCGAGCAGGCGTCGCGCCTGCAGCGGGAGCGCGAGGTAGACCTGGTAGGAGAGCACGTAGGTGCCGATCATCGTGACCGAGAACGGCAGGAAGCCGCGGGTCCGGGCGACGTCGCGCCACTGGGCGGGGATCGACCGGTGCTCGTCGCGGCCGCCGTCCCCACGCCGCGCCGGAAGGGCGCGGACCTGCAGGACGGTCAGGACCGCGAACACCGACGCCGCGACCAGGCACGTCACCGAGAAGTCGATCCCGGTCAGCAGCAGCCCGGCCAGCGGGCCGATCAGTATCCCCGCCTGGTAGAAGACGCTGAACAGGGCGAACGCCTCGACCCGGCGTTCGCCCGCGTCGTGGGAGATGTACGCGCGCACGGCCGGGTTGAACAGGGCGCCCGCGAACCCGGTCGCGGCCGAGGCGAGCACGAGTGCGGGCACGGCGTCGACCAGGCCGAGCAGTGCGAAGCCGCCGGTGCGCAGCGCGCATCCGGCGACGATCATCGGCTTGTACCCGAACCGGTCGGCGAGGCTGCCGCCGACGAGGAACATGCCCTGCTGGCTGAAGTTGCGCACGCCCAGGATCAGCCCGACCACCCACACCGACAGGCCGAGCCCCACCGAGAGGTGGTCGGCGAGGTAGGGGATCAGCATGTAGAAGCCGAGGTTGATCGTCAGCTGGTTGAGCAGCAGCAGCTGGACCGGGCGGTCGAAGGACCGGTAGCGGGCGAGGACCCCCATCAGTTCGTGGCCTCCTCACGGGTGCGGGCGAGCCATCCCGCGACCGTCCCGACCGCCCCGACGCTCCAGCCACCGCCGGCGTAGCTGGACAACGCCATCGCCCAGCCCGGGTTGGCGCCTTCGAGCTTGGCCCAGAAGCCTCGCCCGTCGGTGGTGAACGGGGTGTCGACCCAGGCGATCGGAGTGTTGCCCACGATGTGGGCGACGTGGGCGGACCCACCCCCGACGTCGTCGGCGCCGACGAGGGGGAGTCGGGTGGGAGCAGACATGCAGACCTCACTCGGACAGCACGGCACGAGCTGTGCCGGCGTGCGGTGGCGGGACGTGTCCGTGCGGGCCCGCCGCGCTTCGGCGCGGCGGGCCCCGAGGTCTATGTCCGGGAGATCTGGGCCAGGAGAAGGTGACGTCGTCCCGCGACCGGCACCGGCGCGGGAAGACGCGCCTCCGGTGAGCGCACGCCGGGCGTGACGACCGGCGGGCCGACACCGACGGTCGCCGGGAGCAGGTCGGGCGGCGCCGGGTGCCGGTCGTGGCGCGACGCGACCGCGGAGTCGTCGGGCTCGCCCGCGCCGGCACAGACCGGCGACGTGCGGTCGTGGGGCTCTTCGCCTCCGTCGTGGGCGGCGCCGGTGTGCGTGACGGCGGTGTGCGCCGCGTCGGTGTGCGTGACGTCGGTGTGCGCCGGGTGCGTGTGCACGACGCCCGTCGATGCCGTCTCGTCGGTGGCACAGTGAGTGTCCACGCCGGCAGCGGCCAGGATCGCGACCATCCCGAGAACCAGCACGGCCAGCCGGGCCAGGCGGCTGCTCGGCGGCGCGGGCGGCGCTTCGGGTCGGGGGCTCACAGCGGCGCGAACGTATCAGCCCGCGGCCGGGTGGCGGACGCCCTCGGGAGGGCGCCACACCGTGGGGAAGCACCCGCGTCGCGGGGAGGCCGGTCGAGCGGGGTGACGAGATGCACGTCCGGGCCGTCTCGCTACCCTGTCGCGCATGACCGGCGGCCGGCGGCAGGTGGCGAACGCGCTGCTGCTGCTGAGCCTGACCCTCGGCGTTCTCGGCATGCACGCCCTGGTGCTGCTACCGGCCGCGCCGGGCGTCGGCGGACACGTCGCCGCGCCGATCGCTGCGATGCCGGCCCCCTCGGTGGGCAGCGCGGAGCCGATGGGCCGACCGGAGCACGGGGCGATGCCGGACGGGTCCTCCGCCGCCGCGGTCGGGCAGCCGTCCGACCGGTCCGGCCACGCTACCGGCCACGGTTCGACGCCCCCGTCGCTGCACCACGTGCTGCACCTGTGCCTGGCGATCCTGACGGCTCTGTTCCTGCTCGTGGCGATCGCGCCCGCGACGTGGTCCACGGTGCGCCCGGACCGCCATGCGACGCCGCTGAGCGGGCTCGTGCGCCGGGCGCCCCGGTGCCGGCCACCACCGACCTCGGTACGGCTCGCCCAGCTCTGCGTGCTGCGGAACTGATCGGCCTCCAGCGCGGGAGAGCGCTGGATCCCGGCCGAACCAGTTCCCAGATCACGAGGAGCCCACACCCATGTCGAAGATCAGAAACGTGGCGGGTGCCGCCGCGGCGGTGACCGCTGCCCTGGTGCTGTCCGCCTGCGGTTCCGGCGACGCGCCGTCCGGAGCGGCCCCGCCCGCCCCGGCGGCGTCACCGGCCCCGGCCGCCGCGCCCCCGGCCGCGGTGGACGCGGCGCACAACCAGGCCGACATCGCCTTCGTCCAGGGCATGATCCCGCACCACAGCCAGGCCGTCGCCATGTCCGAGCAGGCTCCGGCCCAGGCCGGCAGCGAGCAGGTCAAGGCACTCGCAGGCCGCATCGCGCAGGCCCAGGGCCCCGAGATCGCGCAGATGCGCGGCTTCCTGGCCGCCTGGGGCGCCACCGAGAGCCCCGGTGGTGGCATGCCCGGCATGGATCACAGCATGCCCGGCGGCATGACCGGCATGACCGGCATGATGACCGACGCCCAGATGGCCCAGCTCGGCCAGGCCCGTGGCGCCGCGTTCGACCGCATGTTCCTGCAGATGATGATCGAGCACCACAAGGGCGCGATCGAGATGTCCCGGACCGAGCTGAGCACCGGTCAGAACCCGCAGGCCCGACAGCTCGCGCAGACGATCATCGACGCCCAGCAGACCGAGATCGCCGAGATGCAGCGGTTGCTGACCTCGGCGTGACCGCGTGGCGGGGAGCGGGAGCCACCCGCTCCCCGCCACGACCGTCGTGCCGACGGGGCGGCGGGGTCAGCGGCGGAGACCGTCCCGGATCACGGCGACCAGCCGCCGGACCGCGGCCTCGTCCGGCAGGTCGGCGGCCGCGTCGAGGGCGTGCACGCAGTAGGCCGCGAGCTCGCGCGGCCCGGGTGTCGTGCGCACGTCCGCGACGGTGCCCGCAGCCGCGGCCTCGCCCAGCAGGTCGGCGAACAGGTCGACCACCTGGTGCTCGGCGCGGACGACGTGCGCACCGCGGTGCAGCAGGGCACCGAGCTCGGTGCCGGCGTGGCGCCCGCGGTGATGGCAGATCCGGGCGTAGCGCTGCAGCACGGCCTCGAGCCGGACGTCGACATCGCCGGGCCCGTCGCGGAGCGCGGCCAGCTGCTCCAGATGAGCGAGGACGTGGCGCTCGTGGTGGGCGCGCAGGATCGCCTCGACGTCGGGGAAGTACTTGTAGAGCGTGGCCCGTCCGATGCCGCTGCGCTGCGCGATCTGCGACATCGTCACCGACAGCGCGCCGTGCTCGGTCACCAACGCCCAGGCGCTGTCCAGCACGGCGTCGCGCACCGCGTGCCGGTGCGCGTCGACGGTCTCGGTCCACAGCCGCGGCACGTTCCGAACGTTACAGCACGGCCGGGCTGCGACACCTCGTATTTACATCGACACAGTGTTCGGTAAAACTGGGGTCGAAGCCAGGCCGTCCGGCCGGCACCGAAGGGGACGTCGTGGCCCACCCGCCCTCCGAGCGCTCCGGCGCCCCGTCCGACCCCCGCGAGCCCAGCCGCTCCGGCGGCGATCCACGCCCGCGCAGCGAGCGCGACGGCGTACCACGCTGGGTCACGGTGCTCGCGGTCGTCGGGGCGTTCCTGGCGGTCCTGCTGCTGGTGGCGGCCCTGTTCGCGCCGGGAGGGCACGGGCCCGGTCGGCACGTCCCGGTCGGGGCGGGCGCCGGGTCGGTCCCGGCTGCCGCCGCCGGGTGGGCGCCGGGCGGGGTCCTCCGATGAGCGCCACGCGCGGGGTCCGGAAGGCGCTGCTCACGCTGCACCTGGTGTGCTCGGTGGGCTGGATCGGCGCCGCGTCGGCCTATGTCGCCCTCGCCGTCGCCGCCACCGGCACCGACGGCCCCACCGTGCGCGGGGCCTGGAGCGCGATGGAACTCGTCGGCTGGACGGTGATCGTCCCGCTGGCCGTCGGCACCGTGCTCAGCGGGATCGTGGTCGCCCTCGCCGGAGGGTGGGGCCTGTTCGGCCACTACTGGGTCGTGATCAGTCTGGGACTCACGACGGTCGCGGCCACGGTCACGGTCGTGCACATGCCGGCCGTCAGCGCCACCGCCGACATCGCCCGCGGAGCCGACCCGGCGCGGCTCGCCCGGCTCGGCGGCGACCTGTTCCATCCCACGGTCGGCCTCGGGCTGCTGCTCGTGGTCATGGTGCTCAACGTGTACAAGCCGCGCGGCCTGACCCGGTACGGCCGGCGACGCGGTCGCCGTCGCGTGCCGTCCGCGGCGTGACCTCGGTGCCGCACGGCGGGCCGGGGGAACCGTGCGCCCGCCCGGCCGTCATGGTCCGGCGGCCAGGTCCGCCGCGGTCCAGGCCATCGCGATCGCGCCGTCGACGACGGCGCGGTCCGCGGCCGGGGTGACGGCGGCCGCGGTGAACTCGGGTTGGTGGTTGACCGCGGGCGCGCAGTCCAGCCCGAGCATCGGGTGGATCGTGGGCACCACGTGCGAGACGTTGCCCATGTCGGTGGCGGCGCCGACGACCCCTCCCGCGGGCAGCTCGGGGAAGCGGCGGCCGAGCGCCTCGGCGTTGGCCCGGTAGAGGCCCAGCAGGCCGGGGTCGGGACGCAGGTCGGCGTAGTCCGGGCAGGCCGCGACGACGTCGAGGTCGCAGCCGGTGGCCAGGGCGCCGGCCTCGAAGCAACGCCGTACCCGCTCGGTCAGCGGCGCGAGCTCCTCGAGCGCCCCGGTGCGGACGATCCACCGGCCGCGTCCGAGGTCGGGGATCACGTTCGCGGCGGTGCCGGCCTCGGTGACCACGCCCTGGATCCGGTCGGTGCCGGTGGTCTGCTGGCGCAGCAGCCCGATCGCGACCTGCGCGAGCGTCATCGCGTCCGCGGCGTTGACCCCGCGTTCGGGGTAGGCGCCGGCGTGCGCGGCGACGCCGCGGTAGGTCACGTCGAACACCGAGACCGCCGAGCCCGGCATCGCGGCCATCTCCACGGCCGCCGGATGCACCATCATGGCCGCGTCGAGCCCGTCGAACGCCCCGCGTTCGAGCATCAGCACCTTGCCGCCGCCGCCCTCCTCGGCGGGTGTGCCGAGCACCGTCACCGTCAGGCCCAGGTCGTCGGCGACCCGTGCCAGGCCGAGCCCGGCGCCGACCGCCGCGGCGGCGATGACGTTGTGCCCGCACGCGTGCCCGATGCCGGGCAACGCGTCGTACTCGGCGCAGATCCCGACGTGCACCGGCCCCGAGCCGATCGTCGCCCGCACCGCGGTCGGCAGGCCGTGGCAGCCGTGCTCGACCGTGAAGCCGGCCCCGGCCAGCGCCTCGGCCACCCAGGTGCTGGCGCGGGTCTCGGCGAACGCGAGCTCGGGATGGGCGTGGATCCGGTGCGAGAGCGCCACCAGCTCCGGCCCGGCCGCCCGCACCCGCGCCTCGACCTCACGCCGGAGCGCGCCGGGAGCGGTCACGGCGCGGCCGTGTGCACCGTGGCCGGGCGGGTCGCGGCGTCGTAGGCCGCGTGCGACCCGGTCGCGCCCATCCCGCTGTCCCCGCACGGCTCGTAGACCCGGCCCGGCCCGCCGCCCTGCCACTGGTTCACCCAGGTCACCGCCGCCGGCACGGACGCCGCCGCGGCCATGTGGGCCCGGTCGCGGGTGTAGACCGTGCACGCCAGGCCGAACGGTGAGCGGCCGGCCCGCTCGAGCCCCTCCTCCCAGGAGTCGACCACCTGCACGGGCGCCACCGGGCCGAAGGTCTCCTCGGTCATGACGAGCATCGACTCGTCGACGCCGGTGAGCACCGTGGCCGGGTAGAAGGAGCCCCGCCCCGGCGGCACCGTCCCACCGGCGAGCACGGTCGCCCCGCGGGCGACGGCGTCGGTGACGTGGCGGTGCACGATGTCGCGCTGGCGCCGGTCCACCAGCGGGCCGAGCACCGTCTGCTCGTCGCGCCCGTCGCCGGTGGTGTACCCGGCCGCGGCCTCGCAGAGCGCCGTCACGAACTCCGTCGCGACGTCGCGGTGCACGTAGATGCGTTCCATCGAGGTGCAGATCTGGCCGCTGTTGACGAACGCCCCGAACGCGACGGCCCGCGCCGTGGCCACCGGGTCCACCCCGGCGTCGACGATCACCGGGTCCTTGCCGCCGAGCTCGAGCACCGACCGGTGCAGGCTGTGCCCCGCGCTCGCCCCGACCGCGCGCCCGGCCGCGACCGACCCGGTGAAACGGACCAGCCCGACCCCCGGGTGCCCGGCGAGCGGGCCGCCGGCGCGGACGTCGCCGTGCACCAGGCCGAGCACGCCCTCGGGCAGGTCGAGCAGCTCGACCGCGCGGGTGGTGGACAGCGGGGAGCGCTCGGAGGGCTTGAGGACGACGGTGTTGCCCGAGGCCAGCAGCGGCCCGATCGCGATCAGCACGTTGAGCACCGGGAAGTTCCAGGGAGTGATCACCGCGGCGACGCCCACCGGGTGGCGCAGGACCCGGGTCGTGCTCCCGTCCTCGTGCGTGGTGGTGGCGTCGAAGGGGTAGTCGCGTGCCTCGGCCAGCGCGCCGCGCAGGGCGGCGACACCGTTGCCGATGAACGCCGCGCCCAGCCCGACCGGCTTGCCCATCTCCGCGCACTGCAGCTCGGCCAGCTCGCCGGCGTGCGCGGCGACGGTCTCGGCGGCGCGCTCGAGGTGCGCGATCCGTTCCTCCAGCGTCGTCGCGGCCCACGCCGGCTGGGCCGCGGCGGCGGCCGCCACCGCGTGCTCGACGTCCTCGGCGCACCCCACCGGCCACCGGGCCACGATCTCGTCGGTGGCCGGGTCGAGGAGCTCGCCGACCCCGTCGGCGGCCGAGGCCACCCAGCGGCCCCCGATGTGGTTGCGCAGTGTCGTCACGGGCGCGGTCTCCGGGTCGTCGGTGGTGCGTGCGGCGGGGGCGCTCACGAGCGACCCAGCCGGTCGGCCATCAGCTCGCCGGCCATGATCGCGGCCAGGTTCGTGTTGGCCCGCGGCACCGACGGGAAGATCGAGGCGTCCACGACCCGCAGCCCGTCGACGCCGAGCACCCGGCAGTCCGGGTCCACCACGGTGTCGCTGCCCGACGGGGCGCCCATCCGGCAGGTGCTGGTGGCGTGCTGGGCGTCGGCGGCGGTGGCCAGGAGGTGGTCGTCGAGCTGCGCGTCGTCGTCCAGGATCGAGAGCAGGTGGGTGTTCACCCGGTCGACCGGGCCGTCCGAGACGGCCGCGACCTCGTCGCCGCGCGCCATCGCCACCAGCGCGCGCAGACCCGAGCGCAGCCGGGCGAGGTCGCGCTCGTCGGAGAGCATCGCCTCCCGGACCTGCGGCTGGTCGGTGGGGTCGGCCGAGGTCAGCGTGACCGACCCGCGCGAGTGGGCCTGGTTGACCCAGACCCCGAAGGCGCCGGCGCCGAACCGGACGTCGGCGCTCTCCATCGACAGCACGTTCTGGTTGAGCGACACGACCATCATGTCCAGCGGCAGCGCGCCCGGCGCGTCGCTGGTGTAGCGGAGGCAGACGTTGGTGTGGCGGTCGTCGGGGGTGCGGGTGGCGGAGGCCTCGTTCAGCGGGATCGCGACACCGACCATCGGATGGTCCTGCAGCCCGGCGCCGACCGGGAGGTCGGAGACGACGTCGATCCCGAGTCCGCGCAGCGCCCCGGCCGGGCCGACGCCCGACCGCATCAGGACGGCCGGCGAGTGCACCGCACCGGCGCTGAGCACGACCAGGTCCGCGCGTTCCTCCCGCACCGAGCCGTCGGCGAGGTACCGGACGCCCGCCGCGCGACCGTGCTCGATCAGCACGCGGTCCACCAGCGCCCCGCCGCGGACGGTCAGTCGGCCGGACCCGCGCGCGGGTTCGAGGTAGCCGTCGTTGACGGTGACGCGGCGGCCGTCGCGGGAGTTGATCGGGTAGGGCGAGACGCCGCTCGCGCCGGGCGCGTTGACGTCCTCGGCCCGGCCGTGCCCGGCCGCCAGCGCCGCCGCGTGCAGGGCGGTGTCGACCGACCCCCAGTCCGCGCGGGCCATCCGGTGGATCGGGGTCGGTCCGCCGCGTCCGTGGTAGGGCTCGTCGCCGAACTGCTCGTCGTCCTCGGAGCGGGCGAAGTAGGGCAGCACGTCCTCCGGGGACCAGCCGGTGCATCCCTGGCGGGCCCAGTCGGTGAAGTCCTCCATCGGGGGCCGGATCGCGATCTGGCCGTTGATCGAGGAGCTGCCGCCGGTGCCCCGGCCCCGCCAGTACAGGGCGGGGTCCTGCTTGTCGGTCCGGGTCGCGAGCAGCCCCGGCCACACCAGCGGCGCGCTCGCCGCCGGGTCGAGCAGCGCGCGCACCGGGTTCGGCGAGCGCCAGACCTCGGCCATCTCCGCCGAGCGGAAGTCGGGGCCGGCCTCCAGGAGCAGCACGCGGCGCCCCTGCTCGCAGAGGCGGCTCGCGAGCGCGGCGCCGGACGAGCCCGCCCCCACCACGATGACGTCCCAGCCGTTCTCGGTCATGGGCGAACCTCCGCGTCACGGGGCAGCGTCCCGGGTGGGGCTGCCGATAGCCGGTACTATCAAGGGGATCTGAACTCTCAGTCAATAGTGAAAATTCAGGATCGAACGAAAAGAGGGACGTGCATGGTCGCCCCGGACACCCGCTCGGCGCACGCGGAGGTCCTGATCGAGGACTTCGCCTCGGTGATCGGCGCCACGATGGGCTGGCCGCCGACGGCGGGGCGCACGGCAGGCGTGCTCATGCTCGCCGATGCGGCGATGACCGCCCAGCAGCTGCAGGCCGAGGTCGGCGCCAGCGCCGGGTCGATGTCGGAGATCACCCGCCTGTTGATCACCAACGGCGTCGTCGTGCGGTTCAAGGCGCCCGGTGCGCGGCACTTCGTCTACCAGTGGCGCGCGGACGCCTGGGTCGGCTGCCTGGAGCACCAGCTCCGGCAGGTCCGTGAGCTGCGCGAGCTCGCGCACCGCACCCGGGAGAGCGCGGCGGCGCGGCCCGCGGGGCACCGCCCCCCGGGGCGCGCCCGGGCCGGCGCCAACCACGGCCGGGGCGGCCGGCGGACCGCCC
>CBIHNM010000055.1:0-18952 GCA_966211265.1 uncultured Pseudonocardia sp. | reverse complement strand
CCGTCTCGTCGTTCTCGCCCAGCGCGTAGTGCAGCAGGTGCGCGTCGGAGCCCATCCAGAACTGGATGGCCAGCGGGTCGGGCAGGCTCGGCAGCGCCTCGACCGGCACCAGGCCCCGGAACGCGCTGGTGCCCGAGTAGACCGGCCCCGCCCCCGGACCGGCCACGAAGTCACGCACGACCGAGTGCACCCCGTCCGCGCCGATCAGCACGTCCGCGGCGACGGTGCCGCCGTCGGCCAGGGTGATCTCGGCGCCGGTGCCGTCCCCGCGCACCGCGCTCACCCCGCGGCCCAGGTGCAGGTGCTCCTCACCGAACGCCGCGGCGAGCGCCTGTTGCAGGTGCACGCGGTGGATGCCCCGGTACGGCGACCCGAAGCGCGCCCGGTAGGACGCGCCGCCGGGATGGGCCGCGGCGCGCTCCCCGGTGACGCCGTCGCGGTAGATCAGCTCGGTGGGCTCGGTGGAGACCGCGTCCATGCCGTCGACCCCGAGCCGGTGGAGCACCCGGGTCCCGTTGGCCGACAGGGCCACCGCCGCGCCCACCTCGCGCAGCTCGTGGGCGCGCTCGTAGACCTCGACCGGCACGCCCGCCCGGCGCAGCGCGATCCCGAGGGTCAGACCGCCGATACCGCCGCCGACGATCACAACGTGTGCAGACATTGGGGGCCTCTCGGTCGACGCGTTCGACACCACCGCCCCGCCGGCGCCGGAGCGACCCGGCGACGACGGCGGTTCCTGCGGGAGCCGCCGCGGCGGGTGGATCCCGGTGGGCAGCCTAAGGACCCGCCGCACCGCTGCGCACCCGCCCGAGCACCGGGGCTTCCCGCCGCGGGTCAGCCGAACAGGGCCTCGCGCAGCGCGCGGGCCTGGTCGCGCCGGAAGTCGAGCGTGACCTCGGCCCGGGGGAACAGGCCGTCGAAGGCGTGGAAGGCGCCCGGCACGACGCGCAGCCGGCACGGCACGCCGGCGGCCTCGAGACGTCGGGCGTACTCGACGTCCTCGTCGTGGAACAGGTCGAGGGTCCCGACACCGACCCAGGCCGGCGGGAGGCCGCGGAGGTCCTCCCGCCGGGCCGGGGCCGCGTAGGGCGACACGTCCTCGCTGCCCGGCTCGGCGCCCAGGTAGGAGGTCCAGCCGAACCGGTTGCTCTTCGCGGTCCACATCCGCACGGTGCGGGCGGCGAGGTCGCGCCGGGTGACCGTGCGGTCGTCGAGCATCGGGTAGACCAGCAGCTGGAAGGCGGGGCGGACCTCGCCCCGGTCGTGGGCCAGCAGCGACAGCGCCGCGGCCAGCCCTCCCCCGGCGCTCGCGCCGCCGACCGCGATCCGGCGGCTGTCGATGCCCAGCTCACCGGCGTGCGCGACGAGCCCGAGCAGGCCCGCGTAGGCGTCCTCCACCGCGGCCGGGGCGGGGTCGCGGGGTGCGAGTCGGTACCGGACGGCGGCCACGACGATCCCCAGCTCGCGGACGAACCCGATGTTCGCCCGGTCGTCCTGCTCCGGGGAGCCCAGGACGAGCCCGCCGCCGTGGATCCAGAGCAGCGCCGGCACCGTCGCGGTCGGGCCGACCGGGCGGAAGACCCGGAGGTGGACCGCCGGCCCACCCGGCGGGCCGGGTACGACGAGCTCCTGCACGGTCACGTCCGGCGGCGGCGCGACCGGCCGGGGCCGCGCCCGTCGCGCCAGCCCGCTCAGCCGCGGACCGACGCTGACCGGCGGCAGGAAGCGCCCGAGGGCGAGCTCGGGATGGAAGGCGGCCACGGGCGCCATTGCTACCAGAGCGGCTCCGCCCGGCGCGGCGGCGAACCACCCTGCTTGAAGCGTCGTTCACCCCCGCACTACGCTTTCATGACCCCTCGACCACGTCCGACCACAGGTGCCCCGAGACGCTCCCCGAACCGAAGGCGGTTCCGATGGGCAAGCCGGCGAACGACGACGCGCGCGGGGCGTTGCACGCCGCGCTGCGCGCCGCCCGCACCGACTCCGGCCTGCCCATCGCGTTCGGGGCCTTCGTCGAGGGCGGCTCGACCGCGGTGCTGTCGGCGTTCCTCGGGACGCGGACGAAGATGCTGCACGGCCTGGAGCTCCGGTCCGGGTCGGGGCTGGGCGGCCGGGTCATGGCCGAGTCGCGGCCGGCCGCCGTCGACGACTACCGCACCGCCGACACCATCACCCACGACTACGACCACTGGGTGCTGACCGAGGGGCTGGCCTCGGTCGCGGCCGCGCCGGTGATGGTCCGGGGTCGGCCGGCCGCCCTGCTCTACGTCGCGACCCGGGACAGCCACGGCCTCGGCGACCGGTCCAAGGCCGCGGTCCTGTCCTCGGCTCGCAGACTGAGCATGGAGCTCACCGTCCAGGACGAGGTCGCGCGACGGCTGCGGGCCGCGGAGGTCGCCGCCTCCGCGGCACCGGGCGACATCCGCGAGTCGGCGGACCTGGAGGAGATCCGTTCGCTGCACGCCGAGTTGCGGGCGGTCGCGCAGCTCATCACCGATCCGGAGGTCTCCGCGCGGGTCAGCGCGGTCTCCCGGCGCCTGACCGAGGTGAGCGGGGCCGGTGCCACCCGCGCTCCCGTGGTCACGCTGTCGCCGCGGGAGATCGACGTCCTCGCCCAGGTCGCGCTCGGGTGCACCAACCAGGAGGTCGCGACCCGCCTGTCCATCAAGCCGGAGACGGCCAAGGCCTACCTGCGCGGTGCCATGCGCAAGCTCGAGGCGCACACCCGGTTCGAGGCCGTGGTGCGGTCCCGCCGGCTGGGCATCATCCCCTGAGCCCGGGCCGATCGGCGCCTCCCGGCCGCGACGACGCCGACCGTGTCGACCCCGACCAGTGGCTCGACGGCAGCTCCGACCAGGACCCGATGCTGACCCCGTTCAGCGGCGGGCCCGGCGTCTGTCCCGGCCGTGAGCTCGTGCTGTTCACGGCGGCCACCGTGCTGGCCACCCTGCTCGAGGGGCACCACCACGTGCTGCTCCCGCCGGAGCGGTTCGACCCCGACCGGCCGCTGCCGGGGGCCTCGACCCCTACTCGCTCAGCTTCGGCGTCAGCAGGGCCGTCCCGGCCACCGGCTGAGGCCGCCGGGGGTCAGGCGACCCGGGTGTCGGTGCGGGCCGGATTGGCCGAGAGCGGGGTGTCCGGGAACGAGCGCAGCTGCGCTCGAGCTCGGCGAACCCGCCCCACTGCGCCAGCACGGGATAGGGGACCCCGCGGCGCCGGGTCACCGGGGCTCGTCGGCCGGGTCGACGAGGGCACGCCCCCGGTCTGCGCTGGAGGTCAGCCAGCGGGCGACGTCGACGAGCTTCACGTTGGTCTCCTGCGAGGAGCGCACCAGCATCTGGAAGGCGCTGTCGTCGTCGACCGAGAAGCGCTCCATCAGGATGCCCTTGGCCTGCCCGATCAGGTCCCGCGTGCCCAGCGCCTGCGCCATCTGGGAGGCGTGCTCGGCGCCGTAGAGCAGCAGCGCGGCCTGCGCCCCGAACAGCCCGGCCACCGTGCGCGCGGAGGAGTCGAAGACCCCGGGGCGCGGGAGTAGAGGTTGAGCGCCGCGTGGTGGGGGCCGTTCGCGGACAGGTGCGTGGACATCATCGACCGGAAGCCCAGCTTCACCGCCCGCGGCGCGAACCGCGGCCAGCGCGTCGCGTCGGGTTCCTCGGCCAGGTCCGCGGCCAGGGTGACCCCGTCCTTGGGGGGCTGCTCGGCGGCGGTGATGCAGGGACCTTCGTGCAGGCGGGACTGGAGCTCGTCGAGGGCGCGGACGTCGTCGGTGGTCGGGCTGCGGGAGGTGACGTGCTGGTTCTCGGTCATCGAGATCCCACCGGCGTCGACACCCGGCACCGTCTCCACCGCCGCCGCGACGATCCGGTCGAGGGTCTGTTCGAGGTCGGTGATGCTGCGGTGCGCGATCAGCTCCCGCGCGGCGGTGCGCAGGGAGATCACGAGTTCGTCGGACTGCTCGGGCTGCATATGGTCCCCACCTGGCGCGTCGTCGGTGACACGGGGCGCAGCTCCCGCGGCGACGACGGGTGCCGACACGGCAGATCCGCGGCGGCACGCAAGGGACCTTTCCCACCGATGAGCGATGGCCAGGCGCGTGCCGACTGCGGATGCCGGGTGCGCGCGGCGGTAAGCCTGCGGCCCCTGTCCGGTCGGCGGCCGTGTGCTCGACCGCTCCGGCGCAGCCTACCGGGGGCCGAAGATCCACGACGTCGTCACCTCGGTTGCCGGGCGCCGGGGCCGGACCGGTCGTAGGGTGCGGCACCGGCCGTGGTCCCGCACCGTGGACCGGCGACACGGAGGAGGGCCCGATGCAGCTCGATCCGGACCACCCCGTCTGCGTGACCTGCGGGGTGCAGTACGAACCCGGGATCGACCGCTCGTCCTGCCCGATCTGCACCGACGACCGCGAGCACGTCGGCTGGGACGGCCAGCAGTGGACCTCGCTGCGACGGCTCGCCGCCGGCGGGCACCGCACCGAGGTCCGGGAGGAGCTGCCCGGGCTGTGGGGGGTCGGCACGACCCCGGACTTCGCGATCGCCCAGCGCGCCCTGCTGGTGCCCGGTGAGGGCGGCAACGTCCTGTGGGACTGCACGCCCCTGCTCGGCGACGACGTCCTGGAGCGGCTGCGCGAGCTCGGCGGCGTCTCGGCGATCGCGCTGTCGCACCCGCACTACTACTCCACGATGGCCACCTGGAGCCGGGCACTCGGCGGCGTTCCGATCTATGTCCACGCGAGCGACCGGGCGTGGGTCCCGCGCCGCGACGACGTCGTGTTCTGGGAGGGCGAGCGCCGCGAGATCCTGCCCGGCCGGACCCTGCTGCACGCCGGTGTCCACTTCTCCGGAGGCACCGTCCTGCACTGGGACACCGGCGTCGACGGCCGCGGAGCCCTGTGCGCCGGCGACATCTTCACCGTCGTCCCGGACCGGCGCTGGGTCGGGTTCATGTACAGCTACCCCAACCTGATCCCGGAGCGGCCCGAGCGCATCGCCCGGGCGCTCGACCTGGTCGTGCCCCACCGGTTCTCCTCGCTCTACGGAGCCTGGTGGCGCCACGTCATCACCGACGACGCGCGCGGGGCGGTCGTCCGCTCCGCACACCGCTACTTCGACCAGATCGGGGCCTGCACCGCCGACCTGCCGGATCTCTGACCGAGACGTCCGTGTCACCGGTCACACAGCGGGTAGCCCCCCGTCATGGACGCCATCACAGCAGCACGCAGCCACGCGGTCGAGGATCTTCTGGCGGCCCTGGACCAGGTCCGGCGGCGCTACCGGGGCGGGGGCCCCGACGCCGACCTCCACCGCGGGGTGGACGCCGAACGCATCACCGCGGAGGTGGCCCGGCACCTCTCGATCGCCCGGGTCCGCCTCGCGGCCACCACCCTGCCCACCGACCTGGACGCCTCGTTCACCTCCGCGCCGGACGCGCCGCCCGAGCGCGCCTGACCCACACCGGCGGGCCCGCCACCGGCGGGGCCCGCGCCGTGCGCGCGGACACACCACGCCCGCCGATGGTTCGGCGGCCCGTCCCCGGGTAACGCACGGGGAGACCCGAGTCGGAGTCGTCACCGAGGAGGTATCCGTGAAGGTCGTCGCCGTCCTCTACCCGGACGAGCACCCCGACCAGCACCCCGACGTGCTGGCCAGCACCGAGCGCGGCCTGGACCTGGGCGGCCACCTGGCCGAGCGGGGCCACGAGCTCGTCACCACCAGCGACACCGGGGACGAGCTCGACGCCCTGCTCACCGACGCCGAGGTCGTCATCACCACCCCGTTCTGGCCCCTCTACCTCGGGCGCGAGCGCATCGAGAAGGCCGAGAACCTCACGCTCGTGATCACCGCCGGGGTCGGCTCCGACCACATCGACTCCGACGCGGCCACCGAACGGGGCATCACCGTCGCCGAGGTCACCGGCTCCAACGTCGTCAGCGTCGCCGAGCACAACGTCATGCAGATCCTGGCCCTGGTCCGCAACTTCGTACCCGCCCACCAGCAGGTCGTCGACGGCCGCTGGGACGTCGC
This sequence comes from uncultured Pseudonocardia sp., assembly GCA_966211265.1. GTDB lineage: Bacteria > Actinomycetota > Actinomycetes > Mycobacteriales > Pseudonocardiaceae > Pseudonocardia. The sequence continues at coordinate 12,929 of CBIHNM010000055.1, read as the reverse complement.
CGACGCCTCCCAGGAAGCGCACGACCTGGAGGGCAAGACCGTCGGGATCATCGGGCTCGGCGCGATCGGCGCCCGTACCGCGCTGCGGCTCAAGGGCTTCGACGTCACGATGCTCTACCACGCCCGGCACCGCCGCAGCCCCGCCGACGAGTCCGTCCTCGGGGTCCGCTACGCCAACCTCGACGACCTCGTCTCGCGGTCCGACGTCGTGTGCGCCGCCCTGCCGCTGATGGAGGGCAGCACGGCGCTGTTCGACGCCGACCGGATCGCGACCATGAAGCCCGGCGCCTGGCTGGTCAACACCGCGCGCGGCGCGATCGTGGACACCGACGCCGTGCGTGAGGCGTGCGAGTCCGGGCGCCTGGGCGGCTACGCCGGCGACACCTGGTACCCGCAGCCCGCCCCCGCCGACCACCCGTGGCGGGGCATGCCCCGCCAGGCGATGACCATCCACTACTCCGGCATGACGATCGAGGCCCAGCAGCGGATCGCCGCCGGCGTCCGGGAGATCCTCGACGCCCACCTCGACGGCGCCGCGCCGCCCGAGGACTTCGTGATCGCCGCACCCGGCGACTGATCAGGGACCCCGCCGGGCGCCCGGGCACGACGCGCCGGCGCCCGGCGCGGTGCCGACGGGCGCCGGTCGCGGGGTGGCGCTCACTGGTTCCCGAGTGCCTTCTTCAGCTCGTCCTTGCTCATCTTCGAGCGGCCCGAGACCCCGGCCCGCCGGGCGTCGTCGTAGAGCTGGTCGCGGGTCTCACCCCCGGGCCCCTGGCGGTTGCCCGAACGCTTGCCCCCGCGGTGCTCCGGCGAGACGTCCTGGGTGGAGGTCGTGCTGGCCTGGCGGGACTCGCCGGACTGCGCACGGTCCTTGTTGACGGTGCGTGCGGCGATCTCCTCGGCCCGCTCCTCGCTGCTCCCGCGCTGCTCGGTCTCCTCCTTGATGTGCTCGTACTGGCGTTCGCGTTTGGCGTTCCAGGCCTGCGGCATGTCGTTGCCTCCTCGCATCGTGTCGGGGAGGTATTGCCGCAGAAGCGTCGTCCCACACCTCGATCGGCCGGTTCGCCGCCGGGACCGCAGCGGTCTCACGACTCCCGGTCGACCCGCCAGGCGGCGAAGAGCGCGGCGTACCGGCCGCCGGAGGCGAGGAGCTCGGTGTGGGTGCCGGCCTCGGCGACCTTCCCGCCGTCGAGCAGCAGCACCGCGTCGGCCGCGGCGGCCTGGGTGAGCCGGTGTGCCACCACGAGCGCGGTCCGCCCGGCCAGTGCCGCCCGGGCGGCGGTCTCCAGGGTGCGGGCGCCCGCGCTGCCCGCCTCCGCGGTGGCCTCGTCGAGGATCGCCACCGGCGGGTCGGCGAGCACCAGCCGGGCCAGGGCCAGCTGCTGGACCTGCACCGCGGTGAGCGTGTGCCCGCCGTCGCCGACGACCGTGTCCACCCCCTCGGGCAGCCCCTCGACCCACCCGAGGGCGCCGACGCGGGCGAGGGCGGCGCGCAGCTCACCGTGCCCGGCGTCGGGACGGGCCAGGCGCAGGTCGTCGGCCAGCGGGCCGGCGAAGACGTGGACCTCCTGGGTCACCAGCACGGTCGCCGCCCGCGGCTCCCGGTCGGGCTCGAGCCGGACGGTGCCGCCGCCCGGTTCGTGCACCCCGGCGACCACCTTGGCCAGCGTGGTCTTGCCGGCCCCGCTGGAGCCGACGACGGCCAGCGTCGTCCCGGCCGGAACGTCGAGATCGATGCCGTCGAGGACGGCGGGGGCGTCCGGGTAGGCGAAGACGAGGCCCTCGGCGCGCACGCGTGCCGGGCCGGCCCCGCGGGCGGGCTCGAGATGCTCGCGTTCCGGCAGGTCGGTGGCACCGACGATGCGGGCGAGCCCCGCGGCCGCCGCCTGGACGGTCTGCAGCAGCAGCAGGACCTCGTTGAGCGGGGTGAACAACGCGATGAAGTACAGCGCGGCGGCGGAGGCGACGCCGAGCGAGACCGCCCCGGTGCCGACGAGCCGGAAGCCGGTGGCCAGCACGAGGGCGAGGCCGACGTACTCGGCGAGGTTGAGCCGGCCGAAGAAGCCGTTCTGCAGCCGCACCACCGACAGGGCGAGGTCGACCACGCGCTGCGAACGCTCCCGGGTCAGCTCCTCGTGCCGGTCGCCGAGGCGGAACGCGCGCACGGTGCGCAGGCCGGCCACCGTGTCGAGCAGCTGTTGCTGCTGTGCTCCGGCGGCGACGCGTTGCTCGGCGAAGATCGGTGTGGCGCGGCGCAGGTACCAGCGGGCGGTGAGGAGCTGGATCGGCAGCGCGGCCAGCGCGGCGAGCAGGAAGCGCCAGTCCAGCAGCGCGAGCCCGACGAAGGTGAACACGATGACCAGCCCGTAGCGGGCCAGCGCGGGCACGCCCTCGCGCACCGCCTCACCGACCTGCGCGACGTCCTCGGTGACGCGGGAGCCGATGTCCCCCGCCCCGGCGCCCTCGATCCGCTCCAGCGGCAGTCCGAGGGTGCGCTCGACGAGCCGCTCACGCAGCGCGGCCAGCACGACCTCGCCGACCCGGGCGGTCTGCGCGACACCGAGCACGGCGAGCAGGCCCTGCACCACCGCGACCACGACCAGCAGGACGGCGGGCAGCGTGACCGCGTCCGGCCCGGCGCCGCCCGCGACGAGGTCGATGACCCGGCCCAGCAGGGGCGGGACGGCCAGACCGGCCGCGGCGCCGGCCGCCAGTGCGAGCACCGCCAGCCCGGTACGGGCCCGGTGCGGCCGCAACAGGCCGGCGAGCACGACGCGGATGCGGGCCGGGCTCGCGACGGGGAGCAGCTCGCGGCCGCTCATCCGGTCACCACCTCGCGGTAGCGGGCGTGCGAGCCCAGCAGCCGGTCGTGCCGGCCCTCAACCACCGCACGGCCGCCCTCGACCAGCACCACCCGGTCCGCGACCGCGAGCAGCGCGGGACTCCCGGTCACCAGCACGGTGGTCCGGCCCCGGCGCAGTGTGGCCAGTCCCGCCGCGATCTCGGACTCGGTGACCGTGTCGACGGCCGTGGTCGGCTCGTGCAGCACCAGCACCGGGGCGTCCGCGGCCAGGGCGCGCGCGAGGGCGACCCGCTGGCGCTGCCCGCCGGAGAGGGTCCGGCCCTGCTCGGCGACGAGGGTGCCGGCACCCGCGGGCAGGGCCTCGAGGACCTGGTCGGCCCGGGACGCGGCCAGGGCCGGGGCGAGGTCGCGCTGCCCCGCCCCGCCGGCGCCGACGTTGTCGTGCACGGTCCCGCTGAACAGGGTGGCGTCGTGCGCGGCGACGAGCACCGCGGCGCGGGCGTCGTCGAGCGGGCGGCCCCCGAGCGGGACCCCGCCGAGGGTGACGGTGCCGTGTTCGGGGTCGCTCTCGCGCGCCAGGCAGTCCAGCAGCGCGACGGCGTCGGCGGCCTCGGCCGTCACCACCCCGAGCAGCTCGCCGGGCCGGGCCTGGAGGTCGAGCCCCCGCAGGGACCCGTGGTGCAGCCCGCGCACCTGCAGCGGCCCGGCGGGCCGCGGCCACGGCGCGGAGCCCGGCGCGTCCGGCACGGCGGGTGCGGCGCCGAGCAGCGCCGCGATCCGGGTGGCCGAGGCGCGGGCCCGCGCGAGCCGCTCGTTGACCCAGCCCAGCTCCTGCAGCGGGTCGACCAGGAACTGGGCCAGCCCGACCGCGGTCACCAGCTGGCCGACGGTGATGCCCCCGGTCGCGGCCAGGCGGCCACCGACGAGTGCGATCACGGCGAGGAAGACGCCGTTGACGATCAGGACGGTGCCGGAGAACCACGCCTGGCTGCCGGTGGCGCGCAGCGTCGCGGTCAGCGAGTCCGCGCTCGCGCGGGTGTAGCGGCGGATCGCGGCCGGCTCGGCGCGCAGTCCCTTCAGGACCCGGATGCCCGCGACGAGGTCCGCCGCGGTGCCCGCCGCGTGTGCGGCGCGTTCCTGCTCGGTCTCGCTGCGCCGTTCCAGGGGGCGGCCGACGAGGTGGATCAGGTACAGCACCGGCGGGGTGCCGAGCAGGATGAGCAGCCCGAGCGGCACCGAGATCCGCAGCAGGACGACCGCGGCGACGGCCAGCGAGACCAGCGCGGCCAGCCCGAGCGGCAGCGCGAAGTTCACCAGCCCGACCCGCTTGGTGTCCGAGGTGGCGATCGAGGTGAGCTCGCCGGGCAGGCGCCCGGCCTCGGCGCCGCCTCCGGCGGCGAGCAGCCGGCGGGCGACGAGCAGCCGCAGGCGCTGGTCGGCCCGGACGTCGGCGATCCAGGCCTGCCGGGCGCCGAGGCGGTAGGAGGTGGACAGCACCGCGAAGTCCAGGGCCAGCAGCCCGAGCCACCCGAGCAGGGCGCCCGGGTCGCCGGCGCGCACGGCGGCGTCGATCACGACGCCCACCAGGACGGGGACCAGCGCCTCCCCGATCTGGTGGCCGCAGAGGAACAGGGTGGCGGCTCCGACCCGGCCGCGGAAGGCACCGATGGAGCCGTGCAGGACGCTCACGCGAGATAGCCGCCCATCGACGTGAAGTAGTCCGGGGCGGCCAGCTCGCGCCCGTCCGCGGTGCGTACCCGCCGGATCGACAGGCCCGGGTCGCGGCCGCGCCGGGCCTCCGGCCCGGCGACGACCACGACCCCGCCGTCGTCGTCCCGGATGAAGATCCGTCCCGGGGTGCCGCCGTAGGGGCGCTCGGTCGCGCGGGCCTCCAGGATCCGCAGCCGCTCGCCCTCGTGCAGGCACCAGGCGTTGGGGTAGGGGTCGACCTGGGCCCGCACGAGGTTGGCGAGGTCGCGCGCGGGCCAGGCCCAGTCCATCCGGTTGTCGGTGTCGCTGCGGCGGTGGAAGTAGCTGGCCCGGCTGCGGTCCTGCGGGGTCGGGTCGATGCGGCCGGTGGCGAGCCCGGCGAGCCCGGCCACCGCGATCGGACCGAACATGGCCAGGGTGCGGTCGAACAGGTCGACGACGGTGTCGTCGTCCCCGATCGGCGTGGCCCACTGGAGCACGATGTCGCCGGCGTCGAAGTCCGCGTCCATCATGTGCGCGGTGACCCCGACCTCGGGCTCGCCGTTGATCAGCGCCCAGTTCAGCGGGGCGAACCCGGCATAGGCGGGCAGCAGCGCGTCGTGGACGTTGAGCGTGCCCAGCCGGGGCAGCGTGAACACCTCCGGGAGCAGGCGGGTGCGCCAGTTCGCCACGACCATCGCGTCGGCCTCGGCGGCCCGCACCCGGGCGATCACCTCCGGGTCGTGCGCACGGGTGCGGGTCAGCACCGGGACGTCGTGCTTGCCGGCGAGCTCGGCCACCGAGTCGTTGAAGATCGTCTCGTACGGGTTGTCGCTGTCCGGGTGCGTGATCACCAGCGGTACCTGGTGGCCCGCCTCGAGGATCGCCTCGAGGGTGCGGTACCCCCAGGTCATGTAGCCCAGGAACACGACGCGCATCAGACACCTCTCGCAGATCCGGCGGCGCGGACCACGCCGCGCAACGCCTCGAACCACAGCTCGGCCAGGGCCGGTACCTCGTCCTCCTCGAACACCGCCGCGGGCCACTCCCACGAGGCGTGCAGCTCGGGGCGCCCGCCGGAGTCCACGGCCAGCACGTCGACGACCAGCGGGTAGCCGACGGGCATGTCGTCCCCGCGGCCGCCCGTCAGCGGGTCGAGCCCGGCCGGGGTCTGCCAGTCGGCCGCGTCCTGCCCGGGGTCGGAGTAGCGGCCCAGGTAGTTGAACTGCAGCTCCGGCGCGGCGACCGCCAGCTCGTCGCGGGCGGCGGGGTCGAGGTGCCGCAGCACGCCGTACCCGATGCCGCCGTCGGGGACCGCGCACAGGCGGTCGCCGACGCCGGCCACGATCCCGCGCACCGCCTCGGCCCGCCGCAGGTCCGACCAGGCCGGGGCGGGCAGGTGCACCGGGAACGCGGTGGTGAACCAGCCGACCGTGCGGGTCAGGTCGGCGCCGCCCTCGCCGGCCTCGCCGACGTGCTCCTCGCGGCCGTGACCCTCGAGCGCGACCAGGGTGCCCTCGCCCGGGCCGCGGCCGGTGCGCCGGCGCCACTCCCCCGCCGCCGCGGCGAGCGCGGCCAGCAGCACGTCGTTGATCGTCGCCCCGAACCCGGCCGGGACCGACGACAGCAGCGGCACCGTCCACTCCGCGGGCAGCACCAGGGAGTGCTCGCGGACGGTCCCGGCGGTGTCGCGCCGCGGGTCGAGCGGGACGCGGGCGAACCCGCCCGGCACGGCCCGGGCGGTGTCCCGCCAGCCGGGCAGCTCACCGGCCCGGGACCCGTCCCGGCCACCCCGGGCCAGCGCGCGGGCCCAGCTGCGGAACGAGGTCCCGACCTCGGGCAGCGCGATCGGCCCGCCGGCGGCCCGCTGCGCCCAGCCCTCGGCAAGGTCGTCGCCGAGGATGCGCCAGGACACCCCGTCGACGACCAGGTGGTGCGCGACGAGCAGCAGGACCCCCGGCCGTCCCGGGCCGCGCTGCAGCAGCACGGCCGCCACCATCACGCCGGCGTCGGGGTCGAGCCGGGCCGCCGCCCGCAGCCGCTGCGCCTCGACCTGCCCGCCGAGGTCCGCGCCGTCGTCGAGGTCCACGACGGTGAGCAGGTCCGCCGCCTCGACGGCGCCCGGCTCGGCGACGTCGAGCTCCCACCCCTCGGGCAGGCGCAGCAGCCGGGCGCGCAGCAGGTCGTGCCGGTCGAGCACCGCCTGCAGCAGCGGGGTCAGCGCCGCGGCGTCCGCGCCGGGCGGCGTCTGCAGCGAGACGGCCTGGTGGAACGCCCCGATCGTCCCCGGCGCGCCGAGCCCGGCCAGCCAGCTCATGATCGGGGTGGCCGGCAGCCTGCCGGTACCGACGGTGTCCGTCCGCGGCGCGGCCGCCCGCCCGGCGGCGCCGAGCGCGGCGAGCCGCTCGACGGTGCCGGTCGCGCGCACGTCCCGCGGCCGGAACACCAGCCCGCACCGGCGGGCCTGGGTGACCAGCGCGATCGAGCTGATGCTGTCCCCGCCGAGGGCGAAGAAGTCGTCGTCGATCCCGACCTCGGGCACCCCGAGCAGCCTGCCGATCAGGGCGCAGAGGTCGCGCTCGGCCGCGGTGCGGGGGGCGCGGTGCTCCCGCGCCCCGGTCAGCGACGGCGCCGGCAGCGCGGCGGTGTCGAGCTTGCCGTTGACGGTGAGCCCGAACCCGGCCACCACGTCCAGGGTGGTGGGGACCATGTGCGCGGGCAGCTGCTCGGCGAGGAACGCCCGCAGCACGGCCGGGTCCGGTTCCGCTCCGGCGGCGACGACGTAGCCCGCGAGGTGCGCGATGCGGGCCTCGCCGCGGCGGTGCACCGTGACCGCGGCCTGCGCCACCGCGGGATGGCGCTCCAGTACGGCCACGATCTCGCCCGGCTCCACCCGGTACCCGCGGATCTTGACCTGGTCGTCGGTCCGGCCCAGGAAGTCGATGTTGCCGTCCGGCCGCGCGACGACCAGGTCCCCGGTGCGGTACATCCGCCCGCCGGTGACGAAGGGATCGGCGACGAACCGCTCGGCGGTGAGCCCGGGCCGGTCGTGGTAGCCGCGGGCCAGGCCCGCCCCGGCGATGTGGAGCTCGCCGGGCGAGCCCGGCGGCTGCGGGCGCAGCGCGCTGTCGAGGATGTAGGCGCGGGTGTTCAGGATCGCCGTGCCCACCGTCGGTGTGGCGCTGTCGGTGGTCCCCCCGCCCAGGGTGTTGATCGTGTACTCGGTGGGTCCGTAGAGGTTGTAGCCGACGACGCCGTCGGTGCCGGCCAGCTGCGACCACACCGACTCGCTCACCGCCTCGCCGCCGAGCAGCACCAGCGGCATCCGGTGCGGCCCGTCGAGCAGGCCGCCGTCGAGCAGGGTCCGGGCGTAGGTGGGGGTCACGTTGACCACGTCGACGCGGTGCTGCGCGCAGTACGCGACCAGGGCGTGGGCGTCGCGGCGCAGCTCCTCGTCGCAGACGTGCACCTCGTGGCCCTCGACCAGCCAGAGCAGCTCCTCCCACGACATGTCGAAGGAGAACGACACCGTGTGCGCGATCCGCAGCCGGCGACCGCCGACCCGCCGAAGGGTCGGTGCGAAGATCTCCGCCCGGTGGTTGACCAGCATGTTGGTCAGCCCGCGGTAGGGCGTCACGACGCCCTTCGGCACCCCCGTCGAGCCGGAGGTGTAGATCAGGTAGGCGGGGTGCTCCAGCCGCCCGGGCGTGCCGGGGGCGAAGGCGCCGAGCTCGGCGGGTGTCGGCGGGGCCGCGGACAGCACGGCCGCGTCCGCCGGGTCGAGGACCGGCGCCGTGAGGCCGACCGGCAGCCGGTCGGTGCCCGGGCCGGCGGCGAGCACGCACACCGGGCGCGCGTCGGCCAGCATCACCGCCCACCGCTCCGCCGGGTGGTCGAGGTCCAGGGGCAGGTACGCGGCGCCCGTGCGCAGCACCGCGAACAGCGCCACCACCGAGTCCAGCGACCGGGGCAGGGCGAGCGCGACGACCCGTTCGGGCCCGGCGCCCCGCGCGAGCAGGGCCCGGGCGAGCCGGTTGACGGAGGCGTCGAGCTCGGCGAACGTGAGCCGCTGCCCCGCGCACTCCAGCGCCACCTGGCCGGGCCGCTCGGCCGCGGCCGCGGCGAGCAGCTCGGCGACGGTCGAGGCGGGCACGTCCTGCCCGGTCGCGGCCCAGCCTGACGCCAGGGCCGCCCGTTCCCGCGGCGACACCAGCTCCAGCCGGCCCACCTGCCGGTCCGGGTCGGCCGCGAGCTGGTCGAGGACGGCCCGGAACACCCGGTGCAGGCGGTGCGCCCGCTCCTCCGGCACGCGCCGCGGGTCGTACTGCAGGCGCAGCACCAGCTCCTGCCCCGGGAAGACCTGCAGGGAGGCGGCGAAGTGCGTGCGCGCCTCGACCGACTCGCCGGTGCCGGTGATCCGCAGCCCGTCGGTGCGGTCGTCGGCGCCGGGCGGGAAGTTCTCGAACACGAACAGCGTGTCGAACAGCTGCTCCCCGCCCTGCGCCTCGGCGAGCCCGAGGTACTGGTGGCCCAGCAGCGCCGCCTGCTCACCCTGGTGGCGCAGCAGCGCGTCGACCGCGCGGTCGGCGGGTGCCCAGTGCACCCGGGTCGGCACCGTGTTGATGAACAGGCCCACCTGGGCGTCGATGCCGGGGACCTCGGCGTCGCGGCCGGAGACCACGGCCCCGAACACCACGTCGTCGCGGCCGGTCAGGGCGCCGATCGCGATCGCCCACGCGCCGCTGACCAGCGAGTTCAACGTCAGCCCGCGGCCACGGGCGGCCGCCGAGAGCGCCTCCAGCGGCACCGTGTCGGCCAGCACCGCGGGCGCGGCCGGGGCGGCGCCCTCGGGCAGGGCGGTGCCGAGCATCGTCGGCTCGGTGACACCGGCCAGCGCCTCCCGCCACGCCGCGCGGGTCCGGTCGGTGTCCTGGGCGGCGAGCCAGCGCAGGTACTCCCGGTAGGACGGCACCGGGGCCGGCTCCTCGTCGCGCAGCACCGCGAGCAGGTCCGCGAACAGCACCGGCAGCGACCAGCCGTCGGCGACGAGGTGGTGCAGGGTGACCACCACGTGGTGGGTGTCGCCCTCCGACCGCAGCGCCAGCCGCAGCAACGGGCCGGTGTCCAGGGCGAACGCCCGGGCCCGCTCGGCGCGGGCCAGGGTCCCGACGTCCCCGGTGCCCACCGTCAGCGGAACCTCGACGGCGCGCGCCACCGCCTGCACCAACCCGCCCTCCGCCGTCTCGTGGAACGAGGCACGCAGCGCCGGGTGCCGCGCGGTCAGCGCGGCCGCGCCGTCCCGCAGCTGCTCCGGGCGCAGCGGCCCGGCCAGCTCCAGCACGTACTGCACGATGTAGCCGTCCGGGTCGGCGGCGCTGTGCTCGTGGTAGCGGGAGTGGAAGTAGATCCCCTGCTGCAGCGGGGTCAGCGGCCACACGTCGGCGAGCCCGGACGGGAGCGCCGCGACCAGGTCGTCGACGTCGGCCTGGGTCAGCGACACCAGCGGGAAGTCGACCGGCGTGGGTCCCCACCCGCCCGGGCCGGGGGCGTGCCGGGCCAGCGCGGTCAGGGCGTCCGACCAGCGCTGCGCGATCTCGGCGACCCGGGCCTCGGTCAGCACGGCGTCGGGCCAGGAGAACGTGGCCGACAGCGTCCCGCCGGCCACCTCGGCGTTGATCTCCAGCGGGTACCCGGCCGCGGTCGCCGGGTCGGCCCGCTCGCCCAGCTCCGGACGCTCGGGGGCGGGCGCCCAGTCCCCGGCCTCCCCGCCGCCGAAGCGGCCCAGGTAGTTGAACAGCACCTCGGGGACGGCGGTGCCGGCGAAGGCCGCGGCCCGGTCCGGGTGCAGGTGCCGCAGGGCGGCGTAGCCGATCCCGCGGTCGGGCCGCGACTCGACCTGGGTGCGGACGCGCTTGGCCGCGGCGGCCATCGCGGGGCCGCCGGCGAGGACGTCCGCGAACGACACCGGGCCGGGGTCGAGCCGGACCGGGGCGATCGTGGTGAACCAGCCGACGGTCCGGGACAGGTCCAGCGCCTCGTCGACCGCGGCGCTCTCCCGGCCGTGGCCCTCGAGGTCGACGAGCACCGCGGCTCCGGGGCGGTCGGACCGCAGGGCCAGCGCCAGCGCCGTGAGCAGCACGTCGTTGACGGTGCCGCCGAAGGCGGCGGGGACCTCGCCGAGCAGCCGGTCGGTGACCGCGGCCGGCACGGTCAGGGTCAGCGAGCGGGTGGTGGCGATGGTGTCGCGTGCCGGGTCGAGCGGCCGGTCGGCGACCGCGTCCCCGGCCACCAGCTCGGCGCGCCAGCGCGGCAGCTCGTGCTCCCGCGCCGCGGGCTCCCGGTGCAGGGCCTCGGTCCAGGTGCGGAACGAGGTGGGCACCGGATCGGCGACGAGCGGGTCGCCGGCGAGGTGGCGGCGCCACAGGTCCGCGAGGTCCTCGGCGAGGATCCGCCAGGACACCCCGTCGACCACGACGTGGTGGGCCACGAGCAGCAGCCGGCCCTCCAGGAGCACCGCCTGCAGCATGATCCCGGCGTCCGGATCCAGCCGCCGGAGGGCCTGCTCCTCGGCCTCGGCCGGCGATGCCGTCGACACCGTCAGCACCTCCGCCGCCGCGACGGTGCCCGGCGGGGGCACGTGCAGCGCCCACCCGTCGGTCCGGTCGAGGCGGGCGCGCAGCAGGTCGTGCCGGTCGAGCAGGGCGGCCAGCATCGCGGTGACCACGCCCGCGTCGGCGCCGGCCGGGGTCTGCAGGCACAGCGACTGGAAGAACCCGTCGATGCCGACGGCGTCGTCGGCCAGCCCGGCCAGGATCGGCCCCGGTGGCACCCGGCCCACCCCGGAGTCCGGGGCGCGGTCCCCGGCCGGGGCGAGCTCGGCCGCCAGGGCGAGCGCCTCGGGCGTGCGGCGCTCGAACACCAGCCGCGGGCTGATCCCGACACCGCGGCGGCGGGCGCGCCCGACCAGCCCGATCGAGAGGATGCTGTCCCCACCGAGCTCGAAGAAGTCGTCTTCCGCGCCGACCCCGGTCACGCCCAGGACCTGCTCGAACACCTCGCACAGGACCTGCTCGGCCGCGGTGCGCGCCACCCGCCGGGGGCGGCTCGAGCTGAACTCCGGTGCGGGCAGCGCCGCGGTGTCCAGCTTGCCGTTGACGGTCAGCGGGAGCTCCGCCACCGCCAGCAGCACGGCCGGGACCATGTGCGACGGCAGCCGCTCGGCGAGGAGCCCGCGCACCGCGGACACCTCCACCGTCTCCGGGACGACGTAGCCGGCCAGTCGCCTGACCCCGGAGGGCCCGTGGGTGTGCACCACGACCGCCGCCCGGGCCACCTGGTCCAGGGCCTCCAGCGCGGCCACGATCTCCCCCGGCTCGACGCGGAAGCCTCGGATCTTGACCTGGTCGTCGGTGCGGCCGAGGAAGTCGATGTTGCCGTCCGGCCGGCGCACGACGAGGTCACCGGTGCGGTACATCCGCGCACCCGGTTCCGCGGAGAACGGGTCGGCCACGAACCGCTCGGCGGTCAGCGCCGCGCGCCGGTGGTAGCCGCGCGCCAGGCCGGCGCCGGCGATGTGGAGCTCGCCCGGGCACCCGTCGGGGACCGGGCGCAGGGACCGGTCCAGCACGTGGGCCCGGGTGTTGTGGATCGGCCGGCCCACGGTCGGGGTGGCGCTGTCACCGGTGCCGCCGCCGAGGGTGTTGATCGTGTACTCGGTGGGGCCGTAGAGGTTGTAGCCGAGCACGCCGTCGGCCTCGCGCAGCGCCGCCCATACCGAGTCGGTCACCGCCTCACCGCCGAGCAGCACCAGCGCGGGCCGGTGCGGCCCGGCCAGGAGCCCCTCGTCGAGCAGCGCGCTGGCGAAGGTCGGCGTGACGTTGACGACGTCGATGCGCTGCTCGCGACAGTGCTCGACCAGGGCGCGGGCGTCCCGGCGCAGCTCCTCGTCGCAGACGTGCACCTCGTGGCCCTCGACCAGCCAGAGCAGCTCCTCCCACGACATGTCGAAGGAGAACGACACCGTGTGCGCGATCCGCAGCCGCCGGCCCCCCTCGGCCGCGACGACCGGCTCGAAGATCTCGGCGCGGTGGTTGGCCAGCATGTTCGTCAGCCCGCGGTAGGGGGTGACGACGCCCTTCGGGCGTCCGGTCGACCCGGAGGTGTAGATCAGGTACGCGGGGTGCTCGAGGCGGGCCGGGTCGGCCGCGGCGAACGGCACGGGCGCGGTCGCCGGCAGGGCGGCGAGCTCGGCGACGATCTCCGGGTCGTCGAGCCGCACCACCGGCACGCCGGGAGGTGTCGGGACGTCCCCGGTGGCCAGCACGCAGACCGGGTCCGCGTCGTCGATCATCGTGGCCAGCCGCCGGGCCGGGTACTCCAGGTCGAGCGGCAGGTAGGCCACGCCGGTGCGCAACGCGGCGAACAGCGCGGCGACCAT
>CBIHNM010000054.1:0-19083 GCA_966211265.1 uncultured Pseudonocardia sp. | reverse complement strand
GGACGTGCAGCGCGTCCCGGACACCGGCCGCGGTGAGCACGGCGTCATCAACCGCAACGGAGTCGACGTCCCCGGCCGGGGCCGGGTCGTAGAGCCCGGCCAGGCCGGTGGCGGACGCGGTGCGCCAGTGCGCGGGCCGGTGCCCGCCGATCCGCGCGTGCCGGGCCAGCCACCACCCCGTGTAGCCGCCGGGCACGAGCAGAGCGGAGCGGGTGTCGCGGTCGGCGGCCAGCAGCGCCAGCGCGGCGGGCCAGGCGTCGTCGGCGACCAGGTCCAGGTCACCGACCGCCACGACGCGCTCCCCGGGGCCGTCCGGCTCGCGCTCGTCGGCCCAGGCGTCCGCGTCGTGCAGGTCGAGGGAGCCCCCGCCGGCGGCGGTGACGACGGCGAACGAGTCCAGCACCCCGGCCGCGACGAGGGCCTCGCGCCCGGCACCGGTCCACCGGTCGGCGAGCACCCCGACCGGCGCGTCCGGGTCGAGCAGCGGGCGGATCGCGGCGTCGGGCAGGACGAGCTCGTCGGCGCGCGCCGGGACGCCCTCGTCGTCGGTGAGGGCCAGGGCGCCTGCCCAGCCCTGCCGCTCGGCGCCGTCGAGCAGCGCGAGCACGGCCCGGGCCAGCGGTCCGGTGTCCAGGCCGGCCTCCGCGTCGTCGAGGGAGCGGCCCACCGCCTCGCGCAGCGCGGGGTGCGCGCGCAGCGCGGCGCGGTCGGCCTCCCCGGCGCCGAGGCGGCGCAGCAGCGGGTGCACGGCCCCGGTCGCGGCGACGTGCAGCCCGGACACGCCCAGCCCGGCGACGGCGGCGACGGCGTCGTCGGAGCCCCCGTCGGGCAGCAGCACCGACCCCGGCCCGCGCACGACGCGTCCGTCGGCGAGCGGGACCGGCAGTGCGCGCAGCTCGTCGGCCAGCCCCGGCACCGTGTCGACGGCCGGGGCCAGGGCCGCATAGACCCGCCGCCACCAGGACGGCGACGCCTCCACCGGCAGCAGCCGGTCCATCAGCCGCGACGGCGACACCCGCTCCAGGCCCAGGCCCGCGGGCGGCTCCGGCCCGGTCGCGACCAGGTGGGCGAAGGCCGGGTCGGCCGCGGCCAGCAGCTCGGGCAGCCCGTCGGCGCCGGGCACGTCGAGCCACTGCGCGCGCCGCGGTGCGAGGTCCTGCCCGCCCGCCCCGGGCAGCCAGGCCGCGCCGTCCAGGGCCTCGCGGACGGCCTCGCGCAGCCACCCGTCGAGCGTGGAGCGGGGGAAGGCCGGTTCCGGCACCAGTGCGGCCCGCTCGGCCGGGTCCAGCGCCGACACCAGCTCGACGTAGGCCCGCCCGGCGGCCGCGACGAGGGCGTCGGTGCGGGGCCCCTCGCGGATCCGGCGCCGGTCGGGGTCCAGCGGGAACGGCGCGATCAGCCGCGCCGGGAGCGAGAGCCGCTCCGCGCTCGCGGTGGGCGCGTGCAGAACCTGCGGCCCGTCCGGGGCCAGCGGGCGCGCCCGCCCCCGCCCGTCCACCGGCAGCGACCAGACCACCACCGCGTCGGCCATCTCATCCCGCTCCTCGGCCGCGGTCCCCGTGGCGTCGAGGACGACCCGGTGCCGCGCCACCCGCCACCGCTGCGACCCCACGCGCACCACGCCGCCGGGCTCCTCGACCCGCACGACCGGCGTCTCTCCGATCTCGATCGCGGCCGTCCCGGGCAGGGCGAGCAGCAGGTCGGGGGCGATCGCGGCGGCCTCGTCGAGCAGCGCCGACGCCCGGGACGGGTCGCGCAGCGGCATCCGGACCTCGCTGGTGAACCCGTCCGGCACCGGGTCCTCGCCGGGCTCGACCGGCCAGACCAGCCGCAGCACCGGTGCCCGCCCGTCGCGGCGGCGCAGCTCGGCGGCCGGGCCCGCCAGGGCCGCGACCTCGCTCGCGGTCGCCGACGCCGAGAACCGGACCCCGACCGGGGCACCGTCGGGGCCGGTGGTGACCAGGCGCGGCCGGTCGGTCAGGGCCAGCACCGCGGCGAACCCGACGCCGAAGCGTCCGGTCGCGCCGTCGTCGTCGCGCTTGGCCGAGGCCCGCAGCGAGGCCAGAGCGCTCACCCCGGCGACGTCGAGCGGGGCTCCGGTGTTCGCGACCCGCAGCTCGTCGCCGGCGAGCGCGAACCGCACCCGGCCGGGCGAGCCGGTACCGCGCGCGGCGTCGGTGGCGTTCTGCACCAGCTCGACGCACCAGGTGTCGGCGTAGCCGCCCAGGCGCAGGTCCTCCTCGGCGTTGGCGTCCTCGCGGAACCGGGTCGGCGACGACGCCCACGCGTCCAGGACGGCCCGCCGCAGGGCCGCGGTACCGAACGGGTCGGTGATCAGGAGCTCGCGGGTTCCAGGTCCACGCCGTCGTCGTAGACCAGCGCCGAGACGTGCACCGGCGAACCGGCGACCTCGGTGCCGACGTCGGAGTGCGCCCCGCACCCGAACCCGACGGCGACCACCTGCGCGTCGGCCGGGGAGTACTCGTTCGCGCAGACGCCGAACACGCCGCGCATCGATCCGGCCAGCGACATCAGGAACCCGCAGGTGCCGCACGTCGCGGGCGCCGACCGCGCCAGGTCCGCGGACGGACCGTGCTCGCCGGACTGCCAGCGCTGCGCCGCCTCGTCACGGCCGGCCACGGACAGGACGCGCTCGCGGCCCAGGCCGATCTCGGTCGCCACCTCCTCGACGGCCGGGTCCTCCGACACGGCATAGCCGGGGACCAGGCGAGGGTCGTCGGCCGGGGCGGGCAGCAGGTCCCCGGGCTTGAGGTCACCGGGCTGCACCCGCTGGTCCCACGGCACCCAGGCCGGCGCGACCAGGGCCTGCGGCCCGGGCAGCAGCACGGCCTCGCTCACCGTGACCGGCTCGCCGGGGCCGACCCAGGCGAGCGAGACCGCCCAGCGCCAGCCGTGGTAGCCGGGCAGCTCGGCGGAGAACAGGTGCGTGCACGCGCCGTCGGCCTCGGACCGGCAGCCCAGATGCTCGCCGACGGTGCCGGCGGAGTCGTCGCCGACCTCCGCCGCGGCCTCCTCGACGGCGGCGGAGCGGGCCAGGTCCACAGCGTCGCGCAGCGCGGGCGGTGCGTCGGTGGGGGTGGGTGCGCTCACCCCCTGATTGTGCCACCCGGGCACGATGGCGAGGTGACGGGACGCAGGAGCTCCTCCGTGGCCGCCGCGGTGGTCCTCGCCGCGACCGTCCTCGCGGGGTGCGGCGCGCCCGCCGGCCCGGCCGGGTCGGCACCCGCCGAGCCGGTGACCGTCCTCGGTGCGGTCCCGCACGACCGGTCGGCGTTCACCCAGGGCCTCGAGCTCGACGGCGGCACGCTCTACGAGGGGACGGGCCTGGCCGGGCGGTCGCAGCTGCGCGAGCTGGACCCGGCCACCGGCGCCGTGCGCCGCGCGGTGCCGCTGCCGGGGCGCTACTTCGGCGAGGGCATCACCGTCGTCGGCGACCGGATCTGGCAGCTGACCTGGCGCGACGGCGTGGCGCTGGAGTGGGACCGGGCGTCGCTGCGGCTGCTGCGCGAGGTCCCGATGGACGGCGAGGGCTGGGGGCTCTGCGCGCAACCGGGCCGCCTCGTGCGCTCCGACGGCACGTCCACGCTGCGCTTCCACGACCCGTCCACGTTCGCCGGGGCCGGTGCGGTCGAGGTCACCCTCGGCGGCGATCCGGTGCCCGGCCTGAACGAGCTGGAGTGCGTCGGCGACCAGGTCTGGGCCAACGTCTGGCAGACCGACCGGCTCGTCCGGATCGACCCGGACTCCGGCGAGGTCACCGCCGTCGTCGACGCGTCCGGCCTGCTCACACCGCAGCAGAGCGCCGGTGCCGACGTGCTCAACGGCATCGCCCACACCGGCGGCGAGCAGTACCTGATCACCGGGAAACTGTGGCCGGCGGCGTTCCGCGTGCGGCTGCCCTCCTGAGGGCTCGCGGTTGCCACAATGGGGGTGTGGCGCATCCCGGGAATCCGACCCCCGAGGACCCGACCGTCCGGATCCCGTCGGGCACCGTCCCGTCGCCGGACCCGCCCACCCGGCGGATGCCGCGCAAGATCACCGTCACCCGGGTCGCGGCGTTCCGCAGCCGCCAGCTGACCGGGCGCGCGGTGCACTCGTTCCGGCGCGCGGCCACCGCCGACGGCGCCGACAGCTCCGGGCTCACCGCGCTGACCTACGCCACGATGACGACCTACGCGCTCGACGCCGCGGTCGCCGTCGCCCTGGCCAACACGCTGTTCTTCGCCGCCGCCACGGCCGAGTCGAAGACGAACGTCGCGCTCTACCTGGCGATCACCGTCGCCCCGTTCGCGGTGGTCGCGCCCGTGATCGGGCCGCTGCTGGACCGCCTGCAGCGCGGCCGCCGGATCGCGATGGCGGTGTCCTGCGGCGGCCGCGCGGTGCTGGCCGTGGTGATGGCGCTGCACTACGACGACTGGATCCTCTACCCGGCCGCGCTCGGCGTGATGGTGCTGAGCAAGTCGTTCCTGGTGCTCAAGGCCGCGGTGACCCCGCGCGTCCTGCCCTCCCGGATCACCCTGGCCACCACGAACTCGCGGCTGACGACGTTCGGCATGGTCGCCGGCGGGGCGGCGGGCGCCGTCGCGGCCGGTGTCGCCTGGCCGTTCGGCTCCTCCGGCGCGCTCTACTGGACGGCGGTGCTCGGCGTCGTCGGCACCGTGCTGTGCCTGCGGATCCCGCGCTGGGTCGAGTCGACCGCCGGTGAGGTCGCCGCGGCCCTGCGCTCGACCCGACGCGACCGGTCCCCGACCGGGCACAGCGTGCTGGTCGCGCTGTGGGGCACCGGCGCGGTGCGGGTGCTGACCGGGTTCCTGACGCTGTTCGTGGCGTTCGTGGTGAAGTCCGCGGCCGAGCAGGAGCCCGGGCAGGCGCCGTCACGGCAGCTGTTCCTGATCGGCGTCGTGGGCGCCGCGGCCGGGACCGGGCTGTTCCTGGGCAACGCCGTCGGCTCCCGGATCCGGTTCGGGCGCGCCGAGACCGTCGTCCTGGCCTGCGTGGCCGCGGCGCTCGGCGCCGCGGTGCTGGCCGCCGCGGTCCCCGGGATCACCACCGCCGCCGTCGCCGCCCTGGTCGGTTCGACGGCCAGCGCGATGGCCAAGGTCTGCCTGGACGCGGTGATCCAGCGCGACCTGCCCGAACACGCGCGGGCGTCGGCGTTCGGACGCTCGGAGACGGTGCTGCAGCTGGCCTGGGTGCTCGGCGGCGCGCTCGGGGTGCTGCTCCCGCACACCACCTACCGGATCGGGTTCATCGTGGTCGCGGCCGTGATCGCGCTGGTCGGGCTGCAGGCCGCGGCGATCAACCGCGGGGGCACGCTGGTGCCCGGGCTGGGTATCCGGACCGCTCCGTAGGCTGGCCGGGTGCGCGCGAACCGACCTGCCCTCGCCGGACTCGCCGCCGCCGCGGCGCTGGTGCTCGCCGGGTGCGGCACCTCGGCCCCGCCGACCGTCACGTTCGAGGTCGGCGGGAAATCGCTGACCGCCGCGCCGACCCAGTTCTGCGACAACGAGCTCCAGAACTGCCGCGACGACGCCAACGCCCGGCTCACCGCCCCCGTCGCCCCCGGCACGCCGGTCACGATCACGGTCCCGGAGGAGGTCTCGAGCGCACCGTGGCAGGTCGCGTTCGCCTACCTCGGCCCGGACGGCAGGACCCGTACCGAGGGACGCAGCCCGATCGCCACGCCCGGTGCGCGCTCCGAGTACACGCTGAGGCTGCCGGACCCGCGCGACCGGCTGGTGACCGCGCAGGTCCAGCTGTTCGGCCCGGCCCCGGCCCCGGACCCGGCCACCGGCCGGATCACGTTCCCGGTCCGGGCGACGTGGGTGCTGGTCAGCGGCTAGCCGTCGAGGTCGCGCGCGACCGCCCGGACGACCTCGGCCGCCAGCTTCGAGGTCTTGCGGTCGGGGTAGCGGCCGTGGCGCAGCGTCGGCTGCACCCGCGCCTCCAACAGCTTGATCATGTCCTCGACCAGCCCGTGCAGCTCCTCGGCGGGGCGGCGGGTGTTCTCCACCGCGGACGCCTGCTTCTCCACCACGCGCACGGACAGCGCCTGTGGACCGCGACGGCCCTCGGCCATGCCGAACTCGACGCGCTGGCCGGACTTGAGCGCCTCGACCCCCGACGGCAGCGCCGCCTTGCGGACGTAGACGTCCTCGCCCTCGTCCTGGGAGAGGAAGCCGAAGCCCTTCTCCGCGTCGTACCACTTGACCCTGCCGGTGGGCACCGTGCTCCTCGATTCCTGCGTTGCTGCACGACAAACGCGCCCGGATGCCCGAGGACAACCGGACGCGCTCGCCACACCTTATCTCCGCTCGAGGCGTTCGCGCACCGTCGTTCGGAGTACCGGCTCAGGCGTTGCGCACGCCTGCCGCGTCGCCGAGGCCCAGCTTCTCGACCGAGGACGCCCGCATCTCGACCTTGCGGACCTTGCCGGTGACCGTCATCGGGAACTCCTCGACCACCATCACGTAGCGCGGGATCTTGTAGTGCGCGAGCTTGCCCGTGGCGAACTCGCGCACCGCGTCGGCGTCGAGCGGCGTGGTGCCCTCGCGCTGGGTGATCCAGGCGCACAGCTCCTCGCCGTACTTCACGTCCGGAACGCCGATGACCTGGGCGTCCAGGACGTCGGGGTGGGTGTAGAGGAACTCCTCGATCTCGCGCGGGTACACGTTCTCGCCACCGCGGATGACCATGTCCTTGATCCGGCCGGTGATGTTGACGTAACCCTCGTCGTCCATCACCCCGAGGTCGCCGGTGTGCATCCAGCGCGCCCGGTCGAGGACCTCGTCGGTCTTCTCCTGCTGGTTCCAGTAGCCGAGCATCACCGAGTAGCCACGGGTGCAGAGCTCGCCGGGCTCGCCCCGGGGCAGCGTGGCGCCGGTCTCCGGGTCGACGATCTTCACCTCGAGGTGCGGGTGCACCCGGCCGACCGTGGAGACCCGGCGCTCCAGCGAGTCGTCGGCGCGGGTCTGGGTGGACACCGGGCTGGTCTCGGTCATGCCGTAGCAGATCGTGACCTCGGTCATGCCCATCCGGTCCGCGACCTGCTTCATCACCTCGACCGGGCACGGCGAGCCGGCCATGATCCCGGTCCGCAGCGACGACAGGTCGTAGGACTCGAAGTCGGGGTCGTTGAGCTCGGCGATGAACATCGTCGGCACGCCGTAGAGCGAGGTGCACCTCTCCTGGGCGACGGCGTGCAGCGTCGCCTTGGGGTCGAAGCCCTGCGCCGGGATGACCATCGTCGAGCCGTTCGTGGTGCAGCCCAGGTTGCCCATCACCATGCCGAAGCAGTGGTAGAAGGGCACCGGGATGCACACCCGGTCCTCCGGCCCGTAGCCGCAGAGCGCGCCGACGTTGTAGCCGTTGTTGAGGATGTTGTGGTGCGAGAGCGTCGCGCCCTTCGGGAAGCCCGTGGTGCCCGAGGTGTACTGGATGTTGATCGGGTCGTCCGCGGACAGGCCGGCCTGGATCTCGGAGAGCCGGGTCCGGTCGTCGGCGTCGCCACCGGCGGCGATCTCGTCCCACTCCGGCGACCCGAAGATCACCACCGTGCGCAGCTCCGGGCAGTTCGGCCGGACCTGGGAGATCATCCCGGCGTAGTCGGAGGTCTTGAACGAGCCGGCGGCGGCCAGTACCGAGATGCCCGCCTGGTTCAGCACGAACTCCAGCTCGTGCGTCCGGTAGGACGGGTTGATGTTGACGAGGATGACGCCGATCTTCGCCGTCGCGTACTGGACCAGCGTCCACTCGGCCATGTTCGGCGCCCAGATGCCCAGGCGGTCCCCGACCTGCAGACCGGCCCGCAACAGGCCGCAGGCGACCTTGTCGACGTCCTCGCGCATCTGCGCGTAGGTCCAGCGCCGTCCGGTGGAGACCTCCACCAGGGCGTCGACGTCGGGGTGGGTGGCCGCGGTGCGGTCGAAGTTGTCCCCGATGGTGTCCCCGAGCAGCGGGGTGTCCGAGATCCCCGAGGCGTAGGAGGGGACGAGCGGGGTCGCCGCTCCGGGGTGCTGGGCGGAGGTCACTGCGCTGTACTCCTCGGCTGGGCGTTCGCGATCGGGTTCACATCCTGTCCCGCCGGGGGCGCCGCTGCCAACCCGCCCGCGGTGGTCACCCCCTCCGGCGGCGGAGGCGGCCCGGGGTGGGCTCACGCCCTGGCGATACGCTCGATCGATGCACGATCCCCGCGTCCTGCTCGACCCCGCCACCGACGCCGTGCGCAAGCTCGCCCGCCGCGGCTTCACCCTCGACCTGGCGTACCTGGAGAAGGTGCTCTCCGGTCGCAACGCCGCCATCGGACGCGGGGACCAGGCGCGCGCGGAGTCCAAGCGGCTCTCCACCTCGGTGAAGGGCGCGTCCCCGGAGGAGCGCCCGGCGCTGGTCCAGGCCTCGCGCGACCTCAAGACGACCGTCGCCGAGGCCGACGAGGAGCAGAAGCGCCTCGACGCCGAGCTCACCGAGTTCCTGCTGGGTGTGCCCAACCTGCCCGCCGACGAGCTGCCCGACGGCGCCAGCGACACCGACGCCGAGCTCGTCCGCACCTGGGGCGAGCCGCTGCCGGCCGCGGGCGCACGGGACCACGTCGAGCTGGGCGAGAGCCTCGGCATCCTGGACCTGGCCCGCGCCACGAAGCTGTCCGGGCCGCGCTTCGCCGTGCTGCGCGGGCGCGGTCCCGCTCTCGAGCGGGCCCTGTCGCGCTACTTCCTCGACGTGGCCACCGGCCGGCACGGCTACACCGAGTTCTCGGTGCCGACCCTGGTCAACCGCGAGACGATGACCGGCACCGGGCAGCTGCCCAAGTTCGAGCAGGACCTGTTCCGCACCGGCGTCGCCGACCGGGACCTGTTCCTGATCCCGACCGCCGAGGTCCCGCTGACCAACCTGCACGCGCGCGAGACCCTCGCCGCGGAGGACCTGCCGCTGGCCTACACCGCGCACACCCCGTGCTTCCGCTCCGAGGCCGGCAGCTACGGCCGCGACACCAAGGGCCTGATCAGGCTGCACGAGTTCTCCAAGGTCGAGCTCGTCCGGCTGGTCCGCCCGGAGGACTCGCGTGCGGAGCTGGAGGTGCTGCTCGGCCACGCCGAGACCGTCATGCAGGAGCTGGGCCTGGCCTACCGCGTGGTGAAGCTGGCCGCCGGCGACATCGGCTTCTCCGCCGAGATGACCTACGACATCGAGGTGTGGCTGCCCGGGCAGGCGGCGTACCGGGAGATCGCCTCGGCCTCGGACTTCGGGCAGTTCCAGGCCCGTCGCGCCGGGATCCGGACCAGGGCCAAGGACGGCACCCGCGGCTTCGCGGCCACGCTGAACAGCTCCGGACTGCCGGTCGGCCGCACGCTCGTGGCCCTGCTCGAGCAGGGCCAGCAGCCCGACGGCAGCGTGCGGATCCCCGAGGTCCTCGTCCCCTACTGCGGCTTCGACCGCCTCGAGCCCGCCTGACCCCGGCACCAGGTACCGGCCGGCGAGGTCGTCGAGCGTCGGTCCGGCCGGCCCCGGGCCGGGACGACCGGGCCGGGAATGTCGGACGTCCTCGGCATCATCGAACACATGTTCGTATCACCGGAATGCCTCGACACCCTCGCCGACGACCGGGTGGAGGCCGAGCTCGTCACGCTCGCCGGGCACCTCGCCGCGGGCACCTGCCGCTTCCTGCAGCTGCTCGCCGAGTTCGACCGCCGGGGGTCGTGGGCCGGCCCCGGGCTGCGCTCCTGTCCGCACCGCCCGCGACCACCTGCGCGTCGCCCGCGCCCTCACCGACCTGCCCGCCACCACCGAGGCCTTCGCCGCCGGGCGGGTCTCCTACTCGAAGGTCCGCGCCCTGACCCGCATCGCCACCCCGGAGACCGAGCACCACCTGCTGGTCATCGCACTGCACGGCACGACCGCCCACCTGGAGAGCATGGTGAAGGCGACCCGGGCGGTGATCGACCCCCGCACCCCGCACACCCGGCGCGGGCTGCACCACGACAGCAACGAGGACGGCTCGATCACCATCCGGCTGCGGCTGCCCGCCGAGCGCGCACACGAGGTCCTCGCCGCCGTCGACGCCGCCCTCGACGACGAGGCCCGCGTCACCGACATCCGCGTCCCGACGCCCCGGCCGCACGCCTGGATCGAGAACGGTCCGGCCCTCGCGACCGGCACCGCGGCCCGGCTGACCTGCACCGCCGCCGCCCAGGCCATGCTGGTCGACCGGCGGGGCAACCCCCTCCACCTCGGCCGACGGCGGCGTACCGTCTCCCGCGCCCAGCTCCGCGCGCTGCGGGTCCGCGACCGCGACCGTTGCGTCGCACCCGGCTGCGAGGCCACCCGTCACCTAGGGCCCACCACGTCCGCTGGTGGCGCTTCGGAGGCCCGACCGATCTCGACAACCTCGCGCTGGTCTGCGGCCACCACCACACCCTGATCCACGACAGCGGCTACCGGCTGGTCCCCGACGGGCCGGGCCGGTTCGCCTTCACCGGGCGCGACGGCGTGCCGGTGCCGGTCACCGGGGCCCCGACCACCGGCGACCCCGGCACGCTGGCCGGGCACGACCACCCGATCGACGACCGGACGATCACCCCCGACCGGGGAGGCGAACCCCTCGACATCGATCTCGCACTCGCGGCGCTGCTTCCCGACCTGATGGCCTCCACCGCGTGACCGCCGGGCCCGGGGGCCTCACAGCCCGCCGGTGTTGAGCAGCCTGTCCACGGTGCCGTCCACCGCACCGCCCTTGACCACGCCGGGGACCGCCTTGTCGGTGATCCAGCCGCGGATCGTCGCGGCCGGGGCGTCCCCCTTGGCCTGCTTGTAGAGCGCCGCCACGCCCGCCGCGAACGGCGCCGCCATCGACGTGCCGCTGTAGGAGGCGGTGCCGCCGCCGGGCACGGTCGAGATGATCCGGCTGCCCGGCGCGTAGAGCGACACGCACGGGCCGGTGGAGGAGTTCGGGGCGCGCTGGTCGTCGATCATGGAGTTCGCGACCACCAGGACCTCCTTCGACGCGCGGGGCAGGGCGGAGCAGTCGTTGCCACCGGTGTTGCCGGCCGAGGAGGTGGCGAACACGCCGGACTCCACCATCCGCTCGAGCGCGGCCTTCAGGGTCGGCGATTCGGCGTAGCTCCAGGACATGACCGCCACCGACGGACCCTTCTTGTTCTTCATCACCCAGTCGATGCCGGCGATCAGCGAGGACAGCGTGCCGGTGCCCTGGCAGTCGAGCACCTTCACCCCGTGCACGCGGGCCCCCTTGGCGACGCCGTAGGTGTTCGAGGCCGCGATCCCGGCGACGACGGTGCCGTGCCCGTCGCAGTCGGCGTTCTGCTGGTCGATCGTGTTCGTGTCCAGCGAGGCGCGGCCACCGAAGTCGGGGTGGCTCGGATCGACCCCGGTGTCGAGCACGTAGACGTCGACGCCGGCTCCGGTGGCCTCGGTCGTGTACGAGCCGTCCAGCGGCAGGTTGCGCTGGTCGATCCGGTCCAGGCCCCAGTTCACCGGCTTCTGCTGGGTCCCCTCGACCGCCGGGGCGTCCTGGTGGACGGCACCGCGCGGCTCCAGCGGGCTGATCTCGCGGTCCGCCTCGACACCGAGGACGCCGGGATGGGCCCGCATCCGGGCCGCCTGCACGCGGTCGAGCTTCGCGACGAACCCGTGCACGGCCTGGTCGAACGTGCTGCTCGGGGTCACCCCGACCGACTCCGCCGCCGACCTGGTCGCCTCGGCCGACCTGGTCTGGACGATGTAGCCGGAGCTCAGCGGGGAGGCGGACGCGGCCGGCACACAGAGCGCGACGGTCACGGCGCCGACCGTCATCAGCAGGACGACACGAAGGAGCATGCGGATCACGAAACGTGACG
Source organism: uncultured Pseudonocardia sp. (assembly GCA_966211265.1). Taxonomy (GTDB): domain Bacteria; phylum Actinomycetota; class Actinomycetes; order Mycobacteriales; family Pseudonocardiaceae; genus Pseudonocardia. Next base: position 7,213 of record CBIHNM010000054.1, on the reverse strand, counting down.
GTAGGCGTCTGTGACGCGAGTGGCCAGAGACACGATGGTGCTGCGGGTGACTTCTGGGACCGATGGTGTGACGCTCAGGAGTGGGTGCCGTGCACCGCGACCTCGGACGCCTTGACGGCGAACCACACGTCGTCGCCGGGATCGACACCCAACTCGGCGACCGCGGCGGGGGTGACGTCGGCGGCCAGCCCGTCCACCCAGGCGGGTGCCCCCTCCGGGGCGGCGGCGCGCAGGCGGACGGTGTCACCGCGCGGCTCGAGGGCGGCCAGGCGCACCCGGAACACGTTGCGCGGGCTGCCGGAGGGCCGCTCGGTGTGCACCGCGACGGCCGAGGGCGGGAACACCGCCACCGCCCGTTCGCCGTCGGCGACCTCGACGGTGGAGCCGAGGATCTCGACGCCGTCGGCGGTGTGCAGGGCCCCGGGCGCCGCGATGCCGGGGATCAGGTCCAGCCCGGCGATCCGGGCCGAGAACGAGCTGCGCGGGCGGGCCAGCACGTCGCGGGTCGGGCCGTGCTCGGCGATCCGCCCCTCGGAGAGCACGACCACCCGGTCGGCGAGCACCAGGGCGTCGAGCGCGTCGTGGGTGACCAGCAGGGCGGTCTGCTTGCCGTCGCGGATCACCCGGCGCAGCAGCGTGCGCATGGCCGGGGTGGCGTCGACGTCGAGTGCCGCGAGCGGCTCGTCGAGCAGCAGCAGGCCGGGTTGCGGGGCCAGCGCGCGGGCCAGCGCCACGCGTTGCTGCTGACCACCGGAGAGCTGTGCCGGCCTGCGTTCAGCGAGCTCGCCGACGCCGACCTGGGTGAGCAGCTCGCGCGCCCGCTCGTCGGCCTCGGCGCGCGGCACGCCCTGCGCGCGCGGGCCGAACGCGACGTTGGCCGCCGCGGACAGGTGCGGGAACAGCAGTGCCTGCTGGGCGAGCAGGCCCACGCCGCGCCGGTGCACCGGCACGAACTCCCCGGCCGCGACGTCGACCAGGGTGTGCTCACCGACCTGCAGGTGCCCCGAGTCGGGGCGCAGCAGCCCGGACAGGATGCCCAGCAACGTGGACTTGCCCGCCCCGTTCGGGCCGAGCACCGCCACCACCTCGCCGGGCGCGACGTCCAGGGCGACCTCGAGCGTGAACCCGGCGCGGTGCAGGGTGGCCTGCAGCGACAGCCCGACCGACTCGCTCATCCCCGGCCGTCCATCCCGCGCGGACGCCCGACCACGATCACGACCAGCGACACCACGACCAGCAGCAACGACAGCGCAACGGCGCCGGCCTCGTCCGACTCGCGCTGCAGGTAGACCAGCAACGGCAGGGTCCGGGTGGTGCCCTCCAGGCTCCCGGCGAACGAGATCGTCGCGCCGAACTCGCCCATGCACCGGGCGAACGCCAGCACCAGTCCGGACGCCAGGCCCGGCAGCACCAGCGGCACCGTCACCCGGCGGAACGCCAGCGCGGGCGAGGCGCCGAGGGTGGCCGCGACCGCCTCGTAGCGCTCCCCCGCGGTGCGCAGTGCGCCCTCCACCGACACGACCAGGAACGGCATCGCGACGAACGTCTGGGCCAGGACCACCGCGGCGGTGGTGAACGGGATGGTGATCCCGAAGGCCAGGTCGAGCCCGCGCCCGACCAGGCCGGTGCGCCCGAGCAGGAACAGCAGCGCCAGCCCGCCGACGACCGGCGGCAGCACCAGCGGAAGCAGCACGACCGAGCGGACCGAGCCGAGCAGCCGCGGCCGCCGCTCCAGCCGCCCACGGGCCAGGACCACCGCCAGCGGCCCGCCGAACAGCAGGCACAGCCCCGTCGACACCGCCGCCGTGACCAGCGAGAGTCGCAGCGCCTCCAGCGCCGCGTCGCTGAGCAGCAACGAGGGCATCTGCACCCAGTCGGCCTCGAGCAGCAGCCCGGCGACCGGCAGCGCGATCAGCAGGAAGCCGGCCGCCGCCGGGATCCACATCCACCACGGCAGGCCGACGCCGGACTCGTGCCGGGTCCTGGTCGGCGCCGTCACGGGCGGCCCGTCACGGGGCCCCGAAGCCGGCGGCCTGCAGCGTCTGCCGGCCGGCCGGTCCGGTGACGGCCCGGATCCACCTGGTGGCGAGCTCGGCGTTCTCCGCATCCTTCAGCGCGACGATCGGGTAGTTGTTCACGGCCGCCGACGACTCCGGGAAGCTCACGCCCTTGACCGCGGTCCCGGCCGCGGCCACGTCGGTGACGTAGACGAGCCCGGCGTCGGCGTTACCACTGGTCACCTTGCTCAGCACGGACTTGACGTCCTGCTCCTCGCTGACCGGCCTGATCTCGACGCCCGCGGCCTGCTCGACCTTGCGGGCGGCCGAGCCGCACGGCACCTGCGGGGCGCAGACCACGGTCGTGTTCCCCGGCTTCGCCAGGTCGGCGAGGGAGGTGATGCGCTTCGGGTCGTTCGGCGCGACGGCGATCTGCAGGACGTTCGTGGCGAAGACCTGCGGTTCGCCCTGGTTCAGGCCCGGCCCGGTCACCTTGGCCATGTTCTTCTCGTCGGCCGAGGCGAACACGTCGGCGGGCGCGCCGTTGGTGATCTGGGTGGCCAGGTCCGACGAGCCGGCGAAGGTCAGGGTGACGTCGGTGCCCGGGTTCTCCTGCTCGAACCGCTTCTCGATCGTGGTGAAGGTGTCCTTGAGCGAGGCGGCGGCGAACACGGTCAGCGTCTGCGGAGCGTCGTCACCGGTCCCGGCGCCCGGTCCGGCGGAGCCGCCGCACCCGGCCAGCACCACCAGCGCTGCGGCGGCGACCGCGACCGAACCGGCCACCGTGCCCGTCCTCCGGCGACGCTGCATCACAGATGTCCTCCTGGGGTCTCGACCACGACGTTCGTGGATTTGATCACTGCGACCGCCAGCGACCCGGGTTCCAGGCCCAGCTCGCGCACGGCCTCGCTGCTCATCAGCGACACCACCCGGTGCGGCCCGCACTGCATCTCCACCTGGGCCATCACCGTGTCGGCGACGACCGAGGTCACGAGCCCGACCATCCGGTTGCGGGCCGATCGCTGGATCACCGAGGGGTCGGCGGGGACGGTGGCGTGGTGGCGGGCGAACTCCGCGAGCGCGGCCCCGTCGACGACCTTGCGGTTGGACACGTCGCTCTGCGCCGGGAGCGTCCCGGCGTCCACCCACCTGCGGACGGTGTCGTCGCTGACGCCGAGCAGCCGGGCTGCCTCGGAGATCCTGAAGTGCGGCACATTCCGGATACTATGATCGCCGGTGCGGGAACGCCATGGCGTGAACGTCGCAGATCTGTTTCGAGGGCTCGTCCGATCCCTCCCCGCGGCCCCGCACGGGTGTGGTCGAATCAGGTCGTGGACTTCGCACCCAGCGCCGTGGCGGCCGACTACACCGACCGCATGCGCGCCCTCCTCGACGAGAAGATCATTCCGGCCGAGTCGGTGTACGACGCCTGGCGCGCCGAGCGGCGCGGCACCCCCCAGGAGTGGGACCACCCGCCGGTGGTGGAGGAGCTCAAGGCCGAGGCCCGCTCGCGCAAGCTCTGGAACCTGTTCCTCCCCGACGTCTCGGGGCTGTCGAACCTGGAGTACGCGCCGATCGCCGAGGTGTCGGGATGGTCGCCGGTGATCGCGCCGGAGGCGATCAACTGCCAGGCCCCCGACACCGGCAACATGGAGACGCTGCACCTGTTCGGGACGCCCGAACAGAAGGAGCAGTGGCTGGAGCCGCTGCTCGCCGGTGAGATCCGGTCGGCGTTCGCGATGACCGAGCCCGACGTCGCGTCCTCGGACGCGACCAACATCCAGACCCGGATCGTGCGCGACGGCGACGACTACGTGATCGACGGCCGCAAGTGGTGGATCTCCGGCGCCGCCGACCCGCGCTGCCAGATCTTCATCGTGATGGGCAAGACCGCCGCCGACGAGGACGACACGGTGCCCGCCCACCGCCGGCAGTCGATGATCCTGGTCCCGCGCGACACCCCCGGGCTGGAGATCACCCGGCACCTGCCGACGTTCGGCTACCAGGACCAGCACGGACACTCCGAGCTGCGGCTGCGCGGCGTGCGCGTGCCCGCGACGAACCTGCTCGGCGAGGAGGGCGGCGGGTTCGCCATCGCCCAGGCCCGGCTGGGCCCGGGCCGGATCCACCACTGCATGCGCCTGATCGGGATGGCCGAGCGCGCGCTCTCGCTGGCGGTCTCGCGCGCCCGCGACCGGGTCGCCTTCGGCAGGCCGCTGGCCGAGCAGGGCGTGGTCCGCGACCAGGTCGCGTTGTGCCGGATCGAGATCGAGCAGGCCCGGCTGCTGACCCTCAAGACCGCCTGGCTGATCGACAACCACGGGGCCAAGGGTGCCGCGACCGAGATCGCGGCGATCAAGGTCGTGGTCCCGCGGATGGCCTGCACGGTGATCGACCGGGCGATGCAGATCCACGGCGGCGCCGCGATGAGCGACGACACCCCGCTGGCCTACTTCTACGCCTGGGCCCGCGCGCTGCGCTTCGCCGACGGCCCGGACGAGGTCCACATCCGCACCGTCGCCCGCCAGGAGTTCAAGCGTTAGTAGTGGCCGTGTACCTATCCTTTAGTCTAGGTACACGGTGACCACTCCCGCGTCTGCGGACGGACGTGGATCACCCGGTCCGCAGACGCGGGAGTGTCCTCTGAGCTGCGAATATCCCCCCTGGGCGGGGAGGTGGGGGCACGGTTAGCGTGGGCCCATGACGACCACCGAACTCGGCCTCCCCGCCCTGCGCGGTGGCCCGGCGGGGGCCACCGCCCGGCCCGACGACCCCCGGCTCGTCGACTCGTTCGGCCGGGTCGCCACCGATCTCCGGATCTCGCTGACCGACCGGTGCAACCTGCGCTGCACGTACTGCATGCCGGCCGAGGGGCTGGACTGGATGCCGCGCGACGAGCAGCTCACCGACGACGAGCTGATCCGCCTGATCGGCGTCGCGGTCTCCGAGCTGGGCATCGAGGAGCTGCGCTTCACCGGCGGCGAGCCGCTGCTGCGCAAGGGGCTCGAGAACGTCCTGTCCGCCTCGGCCGCGATGCTCCCGCGCCCGGACATCTCGCTGACCACCAACGGCATCGGCCTGGCCCGCCGCGCCGAGGCCCTGGCCGCGGCCGGGGTGAACCGGCTCAACGTCTCGCTCGACACCCTGCGCCAGGACCGGTTCGAGACCATCACCCGCCGCGACCGCCTCTCCGACGTGCTCGACGGCCTGGCCGCCGCCCGGGACGCCGGCCTGGCCCCGGTAAAGATCAACAGCGTGCTGCTGCGCGGCGTGAACGACGACGAGGCGGCCGACCTGCTGGCCTTCGCCGTCGAGAACGGCTACCAGCAGCGGTTCATCGAGCAGATGCCGCTCGACGCCCAGCACGGCTGGGCACGCACCGAGATGATCACGGCCGGGGAGATCCTGGACCTGCTCGGGAAGCGCTTCACACTGACCCCGGACTCCGAGGAACGCGGCGGCGCGCCGGCCGAGCGCTGGCTCGTCGACGGCGGGCCCTCGGTGGTCGGGGTGATCGCCTCGGTCACCCGCCCGTTCTGCGGGGCGTGCGACCGCACCCGGCTGACCGCCGACGGCCAGGTCCGGTCGTGCCTGTTCGCCAACACCGAGACCGACCTGCGGGCGATGGTCCGCGGCGGCGCGTCCGACCGGGAGATCGCCGACGTCTGGCGCGACGCCATGTGGGCCAAGCTCGCCGGCCACGGCATCAACGACCCCAGCTTCCTGCAGCCGGACCGTCCGATGAGCGCGATCGGCGGCTGAGAGCCACCGCGAAACGAATACCGGCGCTGACAATGGAGAGTGCGATGAGTGCCCCGACACTGACCACGATCGAGGTCCGCTACTTCGCCGCCGCGAAGGCCGCGGCCGGCGTGCCGCAGGAGAAGCTGGAGATCCCGTCCGGGGCGACCGTGGCCACGGTCCTGGACGCCGTGCGCTCCCGGCACGGCGCCGAGCTGTCCCGGGTGCTCGACCGCTGCAGCTTCCTGCTCGACGAGGTCGCGGTCCGCGACCGCGGCACCCGGGTCGACGGGGCCACCGCCCTGGACGTGCTGCCCCCGTTCGCCGGGGGCTGAGCCTCACCCGGAGACGTCGAGGACCGTCACCGTCCCGCTGTTGAGGTTGGTGACGAACGCCTGGGTGCCGTTCGGCAGGACCCCGATGCTGGTGGGGGACTTCCCGGTCGGGATCGTGGCGGTCACGGCGAAGGAGTCGGCGCTGATCACCGACACCGTGCTGTCGGTGAGGTTGGCCGTGTAGGCGAAACGCCCGTCGGTCGACCAGGCGACGGCCTGCGGGTTGGCCCCGACCGGCACCGTCGCGACCACCCGGTTCGTCCCGCTGTCGATCATCGAGACCGACGCGCCGTCGTAGTTCACGTTCGCCACCAGCGGTCTGGCCGGGTTCACCGCCACGCTGTGCGGGCTCCTCCCGACCGGCACCTCGGCCAGGACCGCGTTGTCGGTGGGATCCAGGACGGTGATCACGTTCGACTCGTGGTTGGCCGCGTAGGCGCGGCTGCCGTCGGGGGAGAAGGCGATCCAGTGCGGGTTCGGCGCCACCTGGATCTCGCCGGAGACCCGGTTCGTCGCGGTGTCGATCACCGAGACCGTGCCCGAGTCGTGGTTGGGGACGTAGACCTTGCCGCCGTCCGGGGTGACGGCCAGGGCGTACGGGCGGGTGCGGACCGGGATCGTGGCCACCACCGAGTTGTCCGAGGTGTCGAGGACCGCGACCGCGGCGATCGTGCGCTGCTCGTTGAACACGCTGACGTAGACCCGGCTCCCGTCCGGAGCGAACGCCAGGTACTGCGGCGGGCCCGCGGGGATGGGGATCGTGGCGGTCGACCGGTTCACGGCGGTATCGATCACGGTGACGAACCCGGCGGCGCGGTTGGCCACGTAGGCGAGCCGCCCGTTCGGGGAGACGGCGACGAACCCCGAGGTCGGCCCGGCCGGGATCGGTGTGCCGATGCTCGGGATCGGGACGGCCGCGGCGGGCTCCTCGGTCGGGGTCGGGCCGGCCGCGACGGACGACGGGGCCGCGTCGGGGGACGCGGCGTCGCCCCCGGCGAGCAGGCCGTAGGTGCGGGCCCCGATGTAGGCGGCCCCCGCGAGCAGGACCAGCACCACGACCGCGGCCACGGCGAGCACCCCGCGTCGGCCGCCGCCACCGGGCGGGCCGCCCAGGGGCGGCGGCGGGGCGCCCGGGCCCAC
>CBIHNM010000053.1:0-19342 GCA_966211265.1 uncultured Pseudonocardia sp. | reverse complement strand
GTGTTCCCGGGGCGAGTCGCGACATGCATCACGTTCGATCTTCGAACGTCGATGCGGTGACGCCGCGCCGTACCCGCGGTGACCGGATTCGTATGAAGTTGACTACGGGTGAATCATGCGGGGCCGGTGGTCACCCGTGCAACCTCGGACCGGTCCACCCCGCGTGTCGTGACTACGGAGCGCAACCATGGGACGTTCGCACGGCGCGGCATCGATCGCCGCCCGGATCCCGGCACCGGTGCTGTTCGGGCTCGGCGGGACGTCGATGTACGTCGGCGCGGCGCTGGCGGTCGGCCTGTTCGACCGGCTCGCCCCGGCCGCCGTCGCCGAGCTGCGGCTGATCGGTGCGGCACTGGTCCTGCTGGCATGGCGGCGGCCCGGACGCGCCGCGTGGCGCCCGCGCCGGCTGCTGTGTCCGGCCGCGTTCGGCCTGGCCACGGCGATGATGAACGTCGCCTACTACGAGGCGATCGCGCGCCTTCCGCTCGGCACGGCGGTGGCGATCGAGTTCTGCGGCCCGGTGGCGGTCGCGGCCCTGGCCTCGCGGCGGCCCCGTGACGTCGGGGCCGTCGTGCTGGCCGCCGCCGGCGTGCTGTTGATCGCGGATGTGCGCTGGTCGGGGAGCCCGGCGGGGGTGGCGTGGGCGCTCGCCGCGGCGGGGATGTGGGCGCTCTACATCGTGCTCGGCAAGCGGGCCGCGCGCGGCGGCAACGGCATCGACGACCTGGCCGTGGGGTTCACCGCGGCGGCGGTGCTGCTCTCGCCGCTGCTGCTGACCGCCGGGAACGGCGGGGCCGGCAGCGGGCCCCGGATCGGGCTGGCCGCACTGGGCCAACCGCAGGTCCTGCTGCTCGCGGTCGGGCTCGGCGTGCTGTCCTCGGTCGTGCCCTACGTGCTCGACCAGATCGTGCTGCGACGGGTCGGCCGGGCCCGGTTCGCCGTCCTGCTGGCCCTGCTGCCGGCCACCGCCACCGTGGTCGGGCTGGTCGGCCTCGGGCAGCGGCCCGGGATGCTGGAGGCGCTCGGGATCGGGGCCGTCGTCGTCGCGGTCACGCTCCGCTCGCGCGACGGCGACGAACCGCCGCCCGAGTCCGGATCGTCACCCAGCGTCACCGACGGCCGTTCGGCGCACGACCGGCCGGGTGGGTGAGGTCGGACACACGCGCCACCCGGACCGACCGGTGCGCGACGCACCGGGGGCACCGCCCGCTCCGGCCACCCGATGCGGTGAGGCTCAGCGCCAGGACCGGAGGGTGGCGATCCGTTCCTCCAACTGGTCCATGTTCGCCATGGCGGTCGGCGGACCGCCGCAGTGCCTGCGCAGCTCGTTGTGGATCACGCCGTGCGGCTTGCGGGTCTTGTGGTTGTGCAGCGCGACGAGCGTGTTGAGCTCCTTGCGCAGCGTCGCCAGCCGCTCCCGGGTGCTCTGCGGGGCGCGCTCGGCCGGCGGCGGAGGGGTCGGCGAGGTGGCCGGGGTGGCGCGGGCCTGGGCGCCGGTGCGGGGGGAGCCCTTGGCGATCCACTCCTGCTGGCGCTTGGACAGCAGCGTGCGCACCTGGTCGGGTTCGAGCAGCCCGGGCAGCCCGAGGTAGTCCTCCTCGTCGGCGGAGAACGAGGTGCCCTCGTAGATCAGCTGGTCGAGCTCGGCGTCGGCGCCCAGCGAGGTGAACGCCTTCTCCTGCTCGCCCGGCTCGTCCTCCTGCCGGTTGGCCTGGTCGAGCTCCTCGTCGTCCCAGGTCTCCTCGGGCTTGTGCGGCTTGCCGAGCACGTGGTCGCGCTGGGCCTCCAGCTCGCTGGCCAGCGCGAGCAGCACCGGCACGCTGGGCACGAACACCGACGCCGTCTCCCCGGACCGCCGGGACCGCACGAACCGGCCGATCGCCTGCGCGAAGTACAGCGGGGTGGACGCCGAGGTCGCGTAGACCCCGACCGCCAGGCGGGGCACGTCGACGCCCTCGGACACCATCCGGACCGCGACCATCCAGCGGTCCTGCGACCGCGCGAACTCGGCGATCCGGTCCGAGCTGCCGGCCTCGTCGGAGAGCACGAGGGTGGGCATCGTCCCGGTGACGGTGCGCAGGAGCGCGGCGTAGGAGCGGGCCGCGGTCTGGTCGGAGGCGATCACCAGGCCGCCGGCGTCGGGCATCCCGCCCTCGCGGTGGCTCTGCAGGCGCCGGTCCGCGGCCGCGAGCACCGCCGGCATCCACTCCCCGGCCGGGTCCAGCGCGGTGCGCCAGGCCATCCCGGTCTGTTCCCTGGTCATCGGCTCGCCGAGGCGCGCCGAGATCTCCTCGCCCGCGCTGGTGCGCCAGTTCGAGGTCCCGGAGTAGGCCAGGAACACCACCGGCCGGACCACGTTGTCGGCCAGTGCCTCGGCGTAGCCGTAGGAGTGGTCGGCCCGGCTGCGCGGGGCGCCCTCGGCGTCGGGGACGTACTCGACGAACGGGATCGGGTTGTCGTCGGAGCGGAACGGGGTCCCGGTCAGCGCCAGCCGCCGCACGGCCGGGTCGAACGCCTCGGAGACCGCCTCGCCCCAGGAACGGGCGTCGCCGGCGTGGTGGATCTCGTCGAGGATCACCAGCATCCGGCGGTTCTCCGACCGGGCCCGGTGCAGCATCGGGTGCGCCGCGACGCCGGCGTAGGTCACCGCGATGCCGTGGTAGTCGCTGGAGGTGCCGCCCGTGGAGTTGCGGAACTCCGGGTCCAGCGCGATCCCGGCCTGGGTGGCCGCGTCGGACCACTGGTACTTCAGGTGCTCGGTCGGCGTGACGACGGTGACCGCGTCGATCGTCCGGTCCGCGAGCAGCTCGGCGGCCACCCGCAGGGCGAACGTCGTCTTGCCGGCGCCGGGCGTCGCGACGGCGAGGAAGTCCTGCGGCTGCGTGGCCAGATAGCGCGCCAGCGCGCTGCGCTGCCACGCGCGCAGCGGCCGGGTCTCCGGCGAGGCGAGTTGGGCCTGCGACACACGTCTCCCCTGGTCCGCGGTCCTGTCCGCCCCGCACGGACACACGCGCGGGCGGAACCGGTACGCCCCGCGACGATGCCGGGCGGGCCGGAGTCAGCTCCGGCCGCCCCGCTCGTGAGCCGGCGAACCGGCATCCGGGGCGTCGATCAGGGTAGCCGCGCGCCCGGCGCTACCGGGGCGGGCCCACCGCCACCGGGCGTCGCGCCAGGTAGACCAGGGCCGGGGGCAGGTTCGGCCAGATCGTGCGGCTGGCCACCACCTCCTCGAACGCCTCGTGCAGCCAGCGGTGCTGACGACGGGCCGGCGGCGCCCACCGCGACCAGACGTAGGTGAACTGGGTGAACGCGCCGTCGGGGCGCAGCGACCCGGCGATCACGTCGGTCAGCCGGGGGCCGGTCACCGGGTAGGCGGCCCAGGGCAGGCCCGAGAGCACCACGTCGGCGCCGCCCAGCCCGCGCTCGGCCAGCAGGGCGGGCAGCTGCGCGGCACCGGCCACCGCCACGTCGATCGAGGGGTGCCGGCGGCGCAGGAGCCCGGCCAGGCGGGGGTTGAGCTCGACGGCCAGGTGCTGCCCGCGCCCGCCCAGGCGCTCCTGCACGAGGTCGCTGAACGCCCCGGTCCCCGGCCCGAGCTCCACCACGACCGGGTCGCCGGTGTCGGGCACCGGCGCGCAGACGACCTCGGCCAGCGCCCGCGAGCTCGGCGCCGGAGCCGCAGTGCGGGCCGGGTCGCGCAGGAACTCGCCGAGGAAACGCGCCCGCTCCGCCGCCTCGCCGCCGGTCCGGGACCTGGTCGCCATGATCCGCCTCTCGCCGGGCGCCCGGAACCTCCGGCGCGCTCACCCCGCCGCCACCCTGGCCGACGGCCCTGACCTGCCGGTGTCCGCCGGGTGAACGTTGCCGCCCTATCGTGACGGTCGGCGTGGCCCCCGGGGTGCGCGGCGCGGCGGGCCCGCACCCGGCGGCCGGGCGGATCGGGGGCGAGAGGATGCGGCAGGGTGGCGACATGATCGATCGGGACCGCGCACCGGCGGGCGCCGGGCCGCCCGCGGGCGGGCTGCGCCGGGTACTCGCCCCGCGCGCCACCCTGCACCTGGTCGCGTCCCTGGCGGGCCGGCCGGGGTCGGTGCTGCGCCGGGGGGCCGGGCTGGTGGCCGAGCTCGGTCAGGTCGGCCTCGGCACCTCCACGGTCGCCCCGCACCGCGCCGACCACCGGTTCTCCGAGCCCGCCTGGCTCACCGACCCGCTGCGGCGGCGCGCGATGCAGGCCTACCTGGTCACCGCCGGCGCGCTCGCCGGTCTGCTCGACGACGTCACCGCCGGGGACGCCGGCACGGGCTCGTGCGGCCCCCGCCTCGGCGCCGAGGACGAGGCCCGGATGCGGGAGATCCTCGCCATCGTCTCGGACCTGATCTGCCCGGCCCGGGCCGCGCCCGCACCCGCGCCGGGCCCGCCGGCGGCCGACGAGGGGACCCCGGTGTTCACCGGGCCGGACCCGGCCGGGCCCGGGGCCCCGTTCGACACCGGCAGCCGGCACCGCGCGGGTGAGGGGCCGGTGCCCGGCCGCGACATCGCCGCCACCCCGGGCGCGGTCGTGCTGCGCACCCCGATGTGCGAGCTGCTGCAGTACCTGCCGCAGACCGACGAGGTCTACGACGTGGCCGTGCTCGTCGTCGGACCGCTGGTGCACCGCTACTACCTGGCCGACCTGGCGCCGCGGCACTCCCTGGTCGAGCACCTGGTCCGGGCGCGGCACCAGGTGTTCGCGCTGTCCTGGCCCGATCCCGGGCCGGCCGAGCGGGACCGCGACCTCGACGCCTACGTCGCGGCCGTGCTGGACGCCGTGGACGCGTGCACGCGGATCACCCGGCGACCGCGGATCGCGCTGCTCGGCGTGCGCACCGGCGGGCTGCTCGCCGCGGCCGTGCAGTCGCACCTGGCCGCGATCGGCTCCGCGGACCGGATCGCCGCGTCGGTCTACCTGGCCACGGTGCTCGACCAGGCCGCGGCGCTGCCGGGGTTCCGGCTCGACCCCGGCGTCACCCGCACCGCGACCGAGCTCGCCGCCCGCGAGGGCGTGCTCCCGGGTCCGGTCGCGGCGCGCTCCTGGACCTGGCGCAACGGCGGCCAGCAGGTACGGCCCTTCGAGGTCACCCCCGTCGAGGACCCCGGCCGGATCTCGGAGCGGGCACGCGAGGCCCTGCGGCACTGGTCCGGGGACCTGCTGCGGATGCCCGCGGCGCTGCACTCGGACCTGGTCGCGCTCGCCTCGGCCGACGCCGATCGCCCGGACACGACGGTCCTGGGCACCCGCCTCGAGCCGCACCGGCTGGACCGCGACGCCTACCTGGTCACCGCCGCACACGACCCGGTCCAGCGCTGGAGTGCCGGCTACCGCACCGCGCAGCTGCTCGGCGGGCCCTGCCGGATGGTGCTGGCCGACGGCGACCAGGCGGGCGCGATGCTCGTCCCGCCGGACCGCGCGCAGGCGGCCTCGTTCCGGGTCGGGCCCGAACCGGTCGCCGCCGGCGCGTACGCCGGTCCCGACGACTGGTTCGACCGCAGCCTCGAGCGGCCCGGGTCCTGGTGGGACGACCTCACCGAATGGCTGGGCACCCGGTCGGGGACGCTGCGCGAGGCGCCGCCCGAGCTCGGCGGACGCCGGCTGCACCCGCTGTTCCCGGCCCCCGGGACCTACCTGACCCGTTGAGGGCTCCCGCGCCGCGCGGCCGGGATGTGTGCAGGTGCACGCGCCGCGCCGCGCGGCGCAGGTCAGCGGGTCGCCACCGCGCGTCCCCCGCCTCCGCCGGGGCGCCTCCGGCTGTCCCCGCCGCCCGGGTCGATCTACCCTCCTCACCGATGGCCACTCCGCTCGCGCACACGCCCGCCGCGTCCCGCCACGTCGAGGAGCACGACGTCGAGGTGGGCGGGCGCAGCCTGCGCGTCGTCGTCCGGCCGGCCTCCGGGCCGGGGCCGCGGCGCACGCCGCTGCTGATCTGCAACGGCATCGGGGCGGCGACCGACGTGCTGGACCCGCTGGTGCACGCGCTCCCGGCGAACCTGGACGTGATCCGCTTCGACCCGCCCGGGATCGGCGGCTCGGCGATGCCGTGGATGCCCTACCACCTCACCTGGATGGCGCACCGCCTCGGACAGGTGCTGACCCGGCTGGGTGTGCGCGAGGTCGACGTCATGGGCTTCTCCTGGGGCGGCATGCTCGCCCAGCAGTTCGCCCTGTCCCGCCGCCGCCGGCTGCGGCGTCTGGTGCTGGCCGCGACCGGCACCGGCGCGCTGATGATCCCGGCCTCGCCGCGGGTGGTGGCCGCGATGTCCACCCCGCGCCGGCACCAGGACCCCGCCTACATCGAGAGCGTCGCGTCGACGGTCTACGGCGGCTCGATGCGCGACCGGCCCGAGGCGGCCGCGCACGTGCTGGGCTCCGGCGAGCGCCGCGGGCCGATGCGCGGCTACTACTACCAGCTGCTCGCCCTCTCCGGCTGGACCAGCCTGCCGATGCTCGGCTCGATCCGCGCCCCGACCCTGATCCTCGCCGGTGACGACGACCCGATCGTGCCCAACGGCAACGCGACGCTGCTGGCGCGCGGGATCCGGGACTCCCGCCTGGAGACCTACCACGGTGGTCACCTGGAGCTGCTCGTCGACCCGGAACGATTCGCCCCGCTCATCGACGGCTTCCTGACCGGGTGACCAGGCCCGGGGCGGTGTCGCTGCGGCGCACCGGGCCCGGCGACCTGGACCGGGTGCTGGAGATCGAGACCGGGCCGGACACGCCGGAATGGCTCGGGGGCACCTCGCGACGCTGGCACCGGGAGGCGCTCGACGACCCGGGGCGGGAGCACCTGCTCGTGCTCCACGACGGCCGCACGGCCGGGTTCGTCGTGCTGGCGGGCCCGCGCGGGACCGAGGAGGGCGTCGAGCTGCGGCGGATCGTGATCGCCGCGGAGTACCGACGCCGCGGCCTGGGCCGGGCCACGCTGCGCGCGGTCCTCGACCGCGTCCTCGACGCCGGTGACCGCGTCTGGCTGGACGTGAAACCGGGCAACGCCCGGGCACTGGCGCTCTACACGAGCGAGGGCTTCGTACGGGAGGCCGAGCTGCCCGCCTCACCCGGCGATCCGGACGGCCCGGTCGCGCTGGTCATCCTCGCCCGGTACCGCGACCGGCGGTAGGCCTACTCCTCCGGCGGTTCCTTGGGCAGGCCCTCGAAGATCTCCTTGCACTCCGGGCAGACCGGGGAGCCGGGCTTCGGGGACTGGGTGACCGGGAACGTCTCGCCGCACAGCGCCACCACCATGTTGCCCAGGACCGCGCTCTCGGCGATCTTGGACTTCTGGACGTAGTGGAACATCTTCGGCGTGTCGTCGCCGGTGCTCTCCGTCTCCTCCGGCCGTGTGTCGACCTCGGGCAGCGTCTGGGTGGACATGACCCCATGATGCCCCATCCCCCGCGGCCCGGGCGACCGCGTCGCCGCACGTGCCGCGGGCCCGGGCGGTGGGCGCCGGCCGGGCCCGTGACGTGGGGGGACGCTCAGCTCTCGATGACCGGGTGCTCGGTCGCCTCGAGCTCCTTGCGATCGCCGCGGTACCGGCTCACCTTCTCGGACCTGCGCGGCAGGCGGTCGTTCGCGATGAGCACCGCGATCCAGGGCAACGGGATGGAGACGATCAGCAGGGTGACCGCCAGCCACGGGATCTGGTAGAAGACCACCGCAAGGATCATGCACGGGATCCGCATCCCCATCATGATCTTGTAGCGTCGCTTCCGGACCGCCAGCTCCTCATCGTAGGACATCGGCGCATCCGTGATCAGCACGGGATCCGGCTCTCGCCGCTGGTCGGTCACATGACCACCTCCGCCTCCATCGTGTCACCCCCGCCGCGACGGCGCGCCCCGACCACGGCCACGGTGCGCCCCGCGGTCAGGGCGAATCGGAGGTGGCACCGAGCAACGGCTCGTCGGAGGAGCGCAGGTCGTGTCCGGGCAGCCCGCCCGGGTGCTCGCGACGCACCCGCTCCAGCGCCGCCAGCGCGATGCCGAGATGGCGGCGCTTGCTGGCCTCGTAGAAGTCCCGCGCCCCGCCGGCGAGCTTCGGGGCCGCGTGCAGCGGCTTGTCCGACACGCACAGCAGCGTCGCGTTCGGGATCCGGTACCGGAACCCGTTCGCCGCGATCGTCGCCGACTCCATGTCCACCGCGACGCTGCGCGAGGCCCGCATCCGGGCCAGCGTCGAGGACTGGTTGAACTCCCAGTTGCGGTTGTCGGTGGTGTGCACGACGCCGAGCCGGAAGGTCGACCCCACCGACTCCAGCGCGTCGAGCAGGTAGGTGTTGAGGCGGTGGTTCGGGATCACCGGGACGTCGCGGGGCAGCACCTCGTCGAGGACGTGGTCGGCCCGCTGGTAGGCCGTGGCCAGCACGAAGTCGCCCAGCTCCTGACGGTTCCGCAGGCCACCGCAGTGCCCGATCATGATCATCGTGTCGGGCCGCAGGACGGCCAGGTGGTCGGTCACCGTCTTCGCGTTCGCCGGGCCCACCCCGATGTTGACCAGGCTCACCCCGTCGCCGTCCGGGCGCCGGTGGTGCCAGGCCGGCATCTGCACGCCGTCGCGCTCCGGGCCCTCGAGGGTGCCGTCCCCGCCCGCCCCGAACAGCTCCCGGAAGGACTCGACGTGCATCGCGTAGTTGGTGAACAGCACGTGCCGCTCGAACGACTCCGCCGGTGTCCCGCAGTAGTGCGAGAGGCGGTCCAGCGACAGCGCCATCCGCTCCGGGCCGAACAGGAACAGCTTCTTCACCCGCAGGTCGAACCGGTCCTCGTCGAGTGCGGCGAAGAAGTCCGGGTCGTCGAAGGCGACCGCCGGGCGCGAGGCGCGCACGGTGACCGTGGCCCCGGCACCGAGCAGCGCGGTCAGCTCCCGCTGCAGGTAGCGGCGGACCGCGCCGGGCCGGGCGAACTCGCCGCTGATCCGCGGGTTGTGCCGGGACCAGGGCCGCAGCACGTCCACGGCGGGGTACCAGCCGTCGCGGTAGACGGCGTCGAGCGCGTCGAGCAGGCGGGTCACCGCCTCGGTGCGGGCGGTGCCGGTGAGCGTTCCCGGGGCCTGCTCGACGACCGAGCGGTCCGCCGGCCCGACGAGGCGCTGCTCACTCACGCGCCGGGGGCGTCGTCGTGTCCGTGCGCGTGCAGCGAGCCCGCCGTCACCGCCTCGGCGGAGACGACCTCGAGCAGCCTTCGCGCCAGCCCGCCCGCCGTCCGGTAGCGGACCAGCCGGCCCTCCCGGTGCGCGGTGACCATGCCGTGCGCACGCAGCAGCCGCAGCGCGTGCGACACGGCGCTGTCGCTCATCCCCACGGCCACGGCCAGGTCCGAGACGCACAGGTCCCCGGCGTGGTGCAGCGCGAGCAGGATCGACAGGCGGTTGGACTCCCCCAGCACGTCGAGCACCGTCGCGGCATGGGCGACCTTGTCGACGTCGGACAGCACCGCGACGGCGTCGCAGACCTGGTCCGGGTCGATGACACGCGCGCCGCTGAGGGCCTCCGGGACCTTGTGCACGTTCCCGATGCTAGCCCTGCCCGCCGCGATCTAGCCGGAGGAGGCGGCCCTGGCCGCCGCCTTGTTCGCCTTCTTCGTGTTGCGCACCTCCAGCAGCGACGTCGCGTCGACCACGTCCGCGGCCGAGAGGCGGGTGTTCGCCCGGCCGTAGTCGCCCGCCGCCTTGCGCCACCCGTAGGGCTGCACGCCGCGCTGCTTGCCCAGCAGCGCCAGGAAGATCTTGGCCTTCTGCTCGCCGTAGCCGGGCAGCGCCCGGAGCCGGCGCAGGACCTCCGCACCGGTCGGCTTGTCCCGGGTCCAGATCGCCTCGACGTCGCCGTCGTAGTGCTCGACCAGGTACCGGCACAGGGCCTGCACGCGCTTGGCCATCGAGCCCCCGTAGCGGTGGATGGCCGGGGGCGTGGTGGCCAGCGTCGCGAACTCGTCGGGGTCGTAGTCGGCGATCACCCGGACGTCCAGGCCGCCGAGGCGCTCGTAGAGCTTCTGCGGGCCCTTGAACGCGATCTCCATCTGGATCTGCTGGTCGAGCAGCATCCCGAGCAGCAACGCCAGCGGCTCGCGCTCGAGCAGCGCGTCGGCGTCCGGGTCCTGGGCGATGCACAGGCTGGTCATGGGGAACAGGATGGCACAACGCGGCCCCGGCACCCGGCGGACGTTTCGCGGGCTGCCCCGGCGCCGATCCTCGTGGCGCACGCTCCTCCCACCGCCTCCCCGGCGCGAACGGGCAGGATCGGAACGAAACGTCGGAAGGTGTCCACCGTGGTCGCGTCGCTGCTCGGCCTGCTCCTGCTGCTGTTCCAGTTCGTCCTGATCGTCCGCGTGGTCGTCGACTGGGTCGAGGTGCTCGGGTCCGGTCGCGGCGGTGCCGCGCTGGGCACCGCTCGCCGGGTCACCCACGCCCTCACCGAACCCGTCGTCGCCCCGGTCCGCCGGGTCATGGGCACGGTGCGGATGGGCAACGTCGGCCTGGACCTCTCGGTCCTGGTCGTGTTCCTGCTCGTGGTCGTGCTGCGGGTGGTGGTCGTGCCGCTGATCCCGTTCTGAGACCGGATAGCCTCGACCCGCCACCGCGTTCCGTGAGGGCATCGACGTCGAGGAGGCCGGTGGTGCGACACGCGACCGCCGCCGGACTCACGGCCGCGGCGATCATCGCCTCGGCCGGCTGCGGCACGCCGGCGCGCCCGGCCGACGGCGACCCCGCCGCCGCGGCCCGGGTCCTGGCACAGGTCAACGCGCACAACGACGCGGACGTGAGGTTCGTCCGGGACATGATCACCCACCACGCGCAGGGGGTGGAGCTGTCCCGCCTCGTGCCCGGCCGCGGCGCGGACCCGGCGGTCGCTGACATCGCCGCCCTGATCGACCGGCAGCAGGGCGTGGAGATCGGGCAGCTGCGCGGTCAGCTGACGACCTGGGGCGTCGCGCCACCCGACCCGGCGACCGGCATGTCGATGGCCGGGATGGCCTCGCCGCAGACGCTCGCGCGGCTGCGCGGGACCCGCGGCGAGGCGTTCGACCGGCTCTGGCTGCGGGCGATGGTCGACCACCACGAGGGCGCCGTCGCGATGGCCCGCGCCGAGCTCGACGCCGGCGTCCAGCGCGGCGCGCGGAACACCGCGCAGAACGTGGTCTCGGTCCAGCAGGCCCAGATCACGGTCATGAACCGGCTCCTCGACGGCGCCTGAGCGCCCGGGCGCGACGCCGCGACCGGGCGTTCGCGAGGATGGGGACGTGCTCCCCCACCTGCCGCCCGACCGAGCCGCCGCGCTGCGCGAGCGCTTCCGCGAGATCGGCTACACCCCCGACGGCGTCCGGGCCCTGCTCGGCGGCAGCGCGCACGACGCCCTGACCCGCGGTGAACCCGAGCCCGCGGCCCGGGCCACCCGCGACGGCGGCGAGCTCGGCACGCTGGTCCGGCTGCTGCTGCTGGAGAGCACGGAGCCGCAGGCGGCGGTCACCGCGGCCCTCGGAGACCCGGCCCCGCTCGTCGAGGGCGGCCTGCTGACCGGCACCCCGGACGGCCTGCGCGCCGCGCTGGACATCCGGCCCTACGGCGAGGCCGGCGGCGGCGCTCCCGGCACCGCCGGGGACGGGGACCCCGGCGCGGACTGGTGGGTCGTGTCCGACCTCGACACCCCGGCCGCGCGCCAGGACCGCGACCACGTCACCGGCGTCGGCGGGGCGTCGCTGAGCCTGGCCGCGGCGATGGTCCGGCGCCCGGCCGGGAGCGTGCTCGACCTGGGCACCGGCTGCGGCGTGCAGGCCCTGCACGCCTCCCGGCACGCGCGCCGGGTCGTGGGCACCGACGTGGCACCGCGCGCGCTGGCCCTGGCCGGGATGTCGTGCCTGCTCTCGGACGTCGAGGTGGACCTGCGCGAGGGGCCCTGGTTCTCCCCGGTGGCCGGCGAGCGGTTCGACCAGATCGTGTCCAACCCGCCGTTCGTGCCCGGGCCGGCGCGTGTCGACTACGTCTACCGCGACTCCGGGCAGGCCGGGGACACCGCGCTCGCCGCGCTGCTCGCCGACCTGCCGGGGCTGCTCAACCCGGGCGGGATCGCCCAGCTGCTCGGGTCGTGGCTGCACGTGCGCGGCCACGACTGGCCCGAGCGGGTGCGGTCCTGGATCCCGCCCGGCTGCGACGCCTGGGTGCTGCAGCGCGAGACCGTCGACCCGGCGATGCACGTCGGCACCTGGCAGCGCGACGCCGGGCTCGTCCCGTCCTCGCCGCACGCCCGGACGCAGGCCGCGGCCTGGCTGGACTGGATGGAGTCGCAGGACGTCGAGGGCGTCGGGTTCGGGTTCCTGCTGCTGCGCCGGCACCACCGCCCGGGCCTGAGCCCGACCGTCGTGGTGGAGGACCTGCCCGGGGAGCTGACCGACGGCCTCGGCCCGGAGATGGCCGGCTGGCTCGACCGCACCGGCTGGCTGCGCGAGCACCCCGCCGACGACGACCTGCTGGGTGCGCGCCTGCGGCTGGCCCCGGAAGCCCTGCTGGAACGGGCCTCGGTGGCGCACGACCCCGACGTCGCGGGCTGGGCGGCCATCCGGACGACCCTGCGCCGCTGGGGCACCCCGTCCTGGGAGCACGAGGTGGACGACCTCGCCGCGTCGCTGCTCGCCGGCTGCCGCGGCGACCTGCCGCTCTCCGAGCTGGTCGCGCTGCTCTCGTTCGCCCACGACGTGCCCTCCGACGGCCTGGTCACCGCCGTGCTCCCGGCGGTGCGCGAGCTGATCCGGCACGGGCTGCTGATCCCGGTCGACGGCTGGGACGCCGCGACCCCGGGCGGGGTCACCACGGCCGGGCCGGTCGGGTGAGCGGGCCGCGATGAGGGCGGTGGTGACGCGGGTCCGGCGGGCGGCGGTCACGGTCGAGCGCCCCGACGGGACGTGCGAGGTGACCGGCGAGATCGGCGCGGGGCTGCTGGTGCTGCTCGGCGTGCACGCCGACGACGTCGACGACCCGGCGGTGACCGGTCCCCGGGTGGACACGATGGCCCGCAAGCTGCACGAGCTCCGGCTGCTGCGCGAGGAACGCTCCTGCGCCGAGACCGGCGACCCGCTGCTGGTGATCAGCCAGTTCACGCTCTACGGCGACACCCGCAAGGGCCGCCGCCCGTCCTGGTCGGCCGCCGCGCGACCGGAGGCCGCGGCACCGGTCGTCGAGGCGGTGGTGGCCCGCCTGCGCGAGCGCGGCGCACGCGTCGGCACCGGCGAGTTCGGCACGACGATGGCCGTCGAGTCGGTCAACGACGGCCCGTTCACCGTGCTCGTGGAGGTCTAGCCGCCGTCCCCGGCGGTGCGCACGCACGAGGGCCCCGCCCGGACTCGCCCGGGCGGGGCCCTCGTGTGTGCCGCGGGAGGCGGCGAGGCGTGCCTACTTGCCGTTCGACGCGCGGGTCGAACGGGCGGCGCCGGCGGCCTTGTCGGCGGTCCCGGCCACGCGCTCGGTGCTGTGCAGCGTGTGCTCGGTGACCGACTCGGCGGCCTTCGCGGCCTGCTCGGTCACCGTGTCGACCGCGTTGCGGCTCGCGCCGACCAGGGTCTTGGTGAGCTCACGCTGCTGGGCGAGCATCTGCTCGGCGAGGTCGAACACGCGGTCGACGGCCACCGTGGTGTCCGGCAGCTGCGGGCGGGTGCCACCGGCGAACTGCCCGGCGAAGCCCTGCACGGTCTCGGTCCAGGTCCGCAGCGAGTCCGCCACCGCATCCTGCGAGCGCTTGGCGATGTCGACGAACTGGTCGGTGGAGGCGGTCATCGGCCATCCCCTTTCAGAGAGGTCTCCCGGCATCGGACGGTCGCCCGTGCCGCTTGACTGAAAAACTACGCACGCTTGATAAGTATGTCAAGCAGTACGCGGGTGGCCCCGCTCACGGGCGGTCGACGAAGCTGCGGTAGACCCCGATCAGGGCGGTCTTCTGCTCCTCGGACAGCCGCGGGTCGGACCGGATCACGGCCTCGGTGTCACCCGCGGGCGGCGCGGCGTGGTCCTCGGCGTCCTCGACCGGCTCCTCACCCGTCCCCGTGGACCAGCCCGCCTGGCTCAGCATCTGGTCGGTGTTGAGGTGCAGCGCGTCGGCGATCGACCGCAGCACCTTCAACGACGGCTGGTGCAGGCCGCGCTCGACCTGGCTCAGGTAGGCGTTGGACACGCTCGTCATCGCGGCCATCTCCCGCAGCGACAGCTTGGCCATCTGGCGCTGCGCGCGGATGAACCCGCCGAGCGCGTTGACCTGCGCGCTCCACGCCTGCTCGGCGGCCCCCCGCGCCCCGCCGCGGGTCGGGCCGTCCTCGGTACCGCCGCCGGGAGCCGCGTCGTGGCCGGGCGACGCGCTCACGGCCGGTGCCCCGGAGTCGAACGGTCGCGCGCACAAGTGCTCATGGAGCCGCATTGTCCCGGCACGGGCAAGTCCGTGCCGGGCCGGCCGTCCCCGCGCGCGATCGGCCACCGCCACGACGGGTGTCCGCGCCGGTCCGCGCCCCGGTCCGGCTGCGGGCCGGGCCGCACCCGGGACCGGCGCGCGGCGCGGCGCGCGCGGCGCGTTCAGCCGGTGCGGACGTAGCGCCCCGGCGCGGGCTCGAGCGGCGGGTTCGCGGCGCTGCCGACCTGCTCGGGCGCGGCGACCTTCTTGCCCGCGTGCGCCTCGACCCACGGCGACCAGTCCTCCCACCAGCTGGCCTTGTGCTCGCCGGCGTCGTCGCGCCAGTCGTCGGCCCGGGCGGGCAGCTCCTCCGACTCGCCGAACCAGTGCCGCGACTTGGGCGAGGGCGGGTTGACCACGCCGGCGATGTGCCCGGAGTTCGACAGCACGAACCGGACCTTGCCGCCGAGCTTGGCCGCACCGGTGTAGACGCCGCGCCACGGCGCGATGTGGTCGGACTCGGCGGTGATGACGTAGGCGTCCTGACGCACGTCGGAGACGTCGAGGCGCTCGCCGGCCAGCTCCAGCTTGCCCTCGGCGAACTTGTTCTCCAGGTAGAGGTCACGCAGGTACTCGACCTGCATGGCCGCCGGCATCCGGGTCGAGTCGGCGTTCCAGCTGAGCATGTCGAACGGCTTCGGCTCCTCGCCGAGCATCCAGTCGTTGACCACGTAGTTCCACACCAGGTCGGTGGCGCGCAGCAGGTCGAACGTGGTCTTCATGCTCGAGGCCGGCAGGTAGCCGTCCTTGCGCATCGAGCGCTCCATCCGGTCCACCGTCTTCTCGTCGGTGAACACCCCGAGCTGACCGGGCCCGGTGAAGTCGAGCAACGTGTTCATCAGCGTCAGCGAGTTGATCCGGGTGTCGCCCCGCGCCGAGAGCCACGCGGTCGTCGCCGCGGCCAGCGTGCCGCCCAGGCACAGCCCGGCCAGGTTGACCTTGTCCGCGCCGGTGATCTCCTGCACGGTGTCGAGCGCCGCGAGCGGGCCCTCCCGCAGGTAGTCGCTCATCGTGACGTCGCGCAGCGACGAGTCCGGGTTCCGGTAGCTGATCATGAAGACGGTGTGGCCGTGCTGCACCGCCCACTCCACCAGCGACTTCTCCGGCGCGAGATCCATGATGTAGTACTTGTTGATCCACGGCGGCGACATCAGCAGCGGGATCTCGTGGACCTTGTCGGTCTGCGGCTCGTACTGGATGAGCTCGATCAGCCGGTTCCGGAACACCACCTGTCCCGGCGTCACGCCCAGGTCCTTGCCCACCACGTACTGCCCGGGCGTGGTCTGGCGCGGCATGCCCCGGTTCTGCACCGTGTCGCGCAGCATGTTGCGCGCGCCGCGCACCACGTTCAGCCCGCCGGTCTCGACGATCTTCTTCGCCCACGCCGGGTTGGTGACCATGGTGTTGGTCGGGGCCAGCGCCTCGGTGATCTGCGTGACCAGGAAGTCCAGCTTCCGGCGGGCGACCGGGGAGACGCTCGCCGACGCCGAGAGCTCCTCGAGGCGGTCGGCGAGGAGCCGGTGCTCCTGGCGGCACAGGTAGTACCAGGCGTTGTTCTCCCACGCCGGGTCCGCGTAGCGCTTGTCGTTCTCCGGCAGCGTCGCCGGCCCGGCGGTCGTCCCGCCGACGGCGCGCGAGGCGGCGGCCAGCACCGCGCGGGCCGAGTCGGTCCCCAGACCGAGACCGCTGCGCAGGACCGGGCCGGGGTGGCGCAGCAGCGCCCGCGCGGCCTCGCCGAGGGCGTCGCCGAAGCCGACCGGGTCCACCTTGGCGCCGATGCCGGCCGGACTGGCCAGCTCCCGCAGGTCCTCCACGAGACTCAGCGCCTGCCGGCGCAGCGTCTCGGTGGCCTCGGTCGTCTCGACGGCGGGGGTGGTCGGTGCAGGCTCGCTGGACACTGGTGGATCTCCTGATGTCGGCCGGTCGGATTGTCCGTGCCTGACGACGGGCCCAGGTCGGAGCGCACGCCGTCGTGCTTCACACATCGTGACGGTGTACTCGCGGGTAGGCATCGTCAGAGACGTATCGGTCTCTGTAAGCCCTCTCACCTGCGCTTGGTCGAGCAAGCGGTACTCGCGGGTAGCCCCCCGGGTTGCTTGACATACCGAACAGCGCTTACCGTCCGGTAACCCGGCGAGTCCGGTGCATCAACGTCGATGGGAGTACGGCTATGAGTACGGCGATCGGCTCGAGCTCGACCACCGGCCGCGGCCCGCGTGCCGTGGACGCTCCGGCCACCACCACGCAGGCGACCCCCGCCCGGCCCGACCCCCTGCGGTACCTGCTCTCCTACAACGTGAAGAACATGGGCAAGGTCGTCTCCGAGGTCGGGCGAGCCACCCGCACCGCCTGGATCGACTCGCTGCAGCGCATCGCGAGCCCCGGTGACGCCGCCCGTCGCAACCTCCTGTGGTTCTCCACGATGGCCGACCGCCGCGAGCCGGTGTGGCACCTGGACAGCGAGGTCGTCCTCTCGACCCCGTTCGCCACGCTGCGCGACTTCACCGCCGAGGGCCACCGCGACGACGAGGTCGTCCCGACGATCGTGCTGCCGCCGCAGGCCGGGCACTCCTCCACCGTGATCGACTACTCGCCGCAGCAGAGCCAGCTGGCGATGATCCGCGCGGCCGGCCTGACCCGGGTCTACGCGCTGGAGTGGAAGCCGGCCACGTCGGCGACCCGCAACGTCTCGATCGAGGACTACCTGACCGTCATCGACCGCTCGATCCGCCGGATGGGCGGTACGGCGAACGTGGTCGGCGACTGCCAGGGCGGCTGGCTGGCCACCATCTTCGCCGCTCTGTACCCGGAGCGGGTCAACACCCTCACCCTGGCCGGCGCCCCGATCGACTTCCACGCCGGGGAGTCGGTGATCTCGGCGTCGACGAAGCTGATGGCCGGGACGATGGGCCTGGCGCCGTACAAGGCGCTGGTCGCGATGGGCGGCGGGAACATGCCCGGCCGGGCGGTGCTGAGCAACTTCATCAGCATCCAGCCCCAGTCCGAGGTCTCGCGCCAGCTGCAGCTGCTGGAGAACATCGACGACCCGATGCACGTGGAGCGCTACCGCGTGTTCGAGGACTGGTTCAAGCACACCCAGGACATCCCGGGGGCCTTCTACCTGTGGCTGGTGGAGAACCTGTTCTGGAAGAACAAGCTGATCACCGGTGACCTGGAGATCGGGGGCCGGAAGGTGGACATGGCCGCGATCACCTGCCCGCTGCTGCTGCTGGCCGGCTCCGCCGACCACATCACGCCGCCACCGCAGCTGTTCGCGGCCGCGGACGCCGTGGGCACCCCGGAGCGCGACATCACCCGGCGCACCGCCACCGGCGGGCACCTGGGCCTGTTCATGGGCCGCGACGCCCTGCGCCACGACTGGCCGCCGCTGATGGAGGAGGTCTACGCGCACTCGACGCCGAAGCCGGCCGGCAAGGCGTCCGGACGCCGTCGCAGCAGCGTGCGCTCGGTCGCCGACCCGGCCGGGACCCCGCGGGTTCCCGCGCCCTGACCGGGCCACCGCGTCGACGTGACCAGCATCACCCCCTCCGGCCGTGGCCCGACCGCGGTCGGAGGGGGTAAGCGGGAACGATCGTCGACCGCGCGGCGTTGACCCCTCAGTAGGGCACGGCGAACGGCACGCACCTGGTGTCGCTCGCGCCCGAGTAGGGGAGGAACGCAGATGACGGTGACCATGACCGCCCCGGCCGAGACCCAGGCCGACACCCCGACCACCGACGTGGCCGCGGCACCCCGGGCCATCCCCGGACCGCGCCCGACGACCGAGCGCTCCCGCCGCGCCGCCGCGGCGGACGGCAAGGACGGCTTCGAGTCCACCGTACCGGGTGCACTCGCCTCGGTGGCCGAGGATCTGGACGCCCAGAGCCCGGCCGCCGACCTGGTACGGGTCTACCTCAACGGCATCGGCAAGCGCGCGCTGCTGACCGCCGCCGAGGAGGTCGAGCTGGCCAAGCGGGTCGAGGCCGGCGTCTTCGCCCAGCACCGGCTGGACACCGCGGACGCCGAGGGGACCACGCTGGAGCTGCAGTACCGACGCGACCTGCGCGCGGTCGTGCGGGACGGCGAGCGCGCCAAGAACCACCTGCTGGAGGCGAACCTGCGGCTGGTCGTCTCGCTGGCCAAGCGCTACACCGGCCGCGGGATGGCGTTCCTGGACCTGATCCAGGAGGGCAACCTGGGCCTGATCCGCGCGGTGGAGAAGTTCGACTACGCCAAGGGGTTCAAGTTCTCCACCTACGCCACGTGGTGGATCCGGCAGGCGATCACCCGCGGGATGGCCGACCAGGCCCGCACGATCCGGCTCCCGGTGCACCTGGTGGAGCAGGTGAACAAGCTGGCCCGGATCAAGCGCGACCTGCACCAGCGTCTGGGACGCGAGCCGGTCGACGCCGAGCTCGCCGAGGAGTCGGGCATCCCGGAGCACAAGATCTCCGACCTGCTCGACCACGCGCGTGACCCGGTGAGCCTGGACATGCCGGTCGGCTCCGAGGAGGAGGCCCCGCTCGGGGACTTCATCGAGGACGCCGAGGCGACCGACGCCGAGAACACGGTGATCTCGCACCTGCTCCACGACGACCTGCGCCGGGTCCTGGGCACGCTGGAGGACCGCGAGCAGGCGGTGATCCGGATGCGGTTCGGCCTCGACGACGGCCAGCCGCGCACGCTGGACCAGATCGGCAAGCGCTTCGGGCTCTCCCGCGAGCGGGTGCGCCAGATCGAGCGCGAGGTGATGGCGAAGCTGCGGGTCGGCGACCGCGCCGACAAGCTGCGCGCCTACGCCAGCTGACGCCGCCCCACGGGGCGGCCTCCCCCACCGATGGGCAGGGGGGGGGGGGGGGGCGGGGGGGGGCGGGCGCCCGCGC
>CBIHNM010000052.1:0-19471 GCA_966211265.1 uncultured Pseudonocardia sp. | reverse complement strand
GCCAGGCGCGGGGCGGGGGCCCCGGCCCCCCGGGGGCGCCCACGCGCGCCGGGGCCGGCGGCGGCGGGGCACCACGGCCGGGGCGGGCGGGGCCCCCGGGGGGGGTCCCCGCCCGCACTGCCGTCCGGGCCGGTGCCGGGCGGGCGCGGCGATCAGTAGGACCGCGGGAGGCCGAGCACGTGCTCGGCGACGTAGTTGAGCACCATCTCCTGCGGCAGCGGCGCGAGCTTCATCAGCCGGGACTCGGTGAAGTACCGGGTGACGTCGTACTCGGTCGCGTAGCCGAATCCGCCCAGGGTCTGCATGGCCCGGTCGGCGGCGAAGTGCCCGGCGTCGGCGGCCAGGAACTTGGCGGTGTTGGCCTGCTCCCCGCAGGGCAGGCCCGCGTCGTAGCGCGCCGCGGCCTCGGCGACGACCAGGCTCGCGGCGTGCAGCCGCATGTGCGCCTCGGCCAGCGGGAACGCGATCCCCTGGTTCTGGCCGATCGAGCGGCCGAACACGACCCGCTCGCCCGCGTAGGCCACGGCCGCGTCCAGCGCGGCCCGCCCGACGCCCAGCGCCTCGGCGGCGATCAGGATCCGCTCCGGGTTCAGGCCGTCCAGGATGTAGGTGAAGCCCCTGCCCTCCTCGCCGACGCGGTCGGAGATCTCGACCGGCAGGTCGTCGTAGACCACCTCGCAGGACACCACGGCGTTGCGGCCCAGCTTGTCGATCGGGGTGATCGTGACCTCGGGGCGCTGCAGGTCGGCGAGCAGCAGCGTGAGCCCGTCCGTGCGCCGGGCGCACTCCTCGACCGGCGTGGTGCGCACCAGCAGCAGGACCTTCTCGCACAACGGCGCCTTCGACGTCCAGACCTTGCGCCCGCGCACCAGGTAGCGGTCCCCGTCGCGCCGGGCCGTGGTCGAGATCGACGTGGTGTCCAGGCCGGCGTCGGGCTCGGTCACCCCGAACGCGACGTGCAGGCTGCCGTCCGCGACGCGCGGCAGGTACTTCTGCCGCATCTCGTCGCTGCCGTACTTCACGACCGGGTTCATCCCGAACACCGACAGGTGGATCGAGCTGGCGCCGTTCATCGCCGCCCCGGACGCGGCGACCTCCTCCATCAGGACGGCGGCCTCGCCGATCCCGCTGCCCCCGCCCCCGTAGTGCTCGGGGATCGCGATGCCGATCCAGCCGCCGTCGGCCATCGCGCGGTAGAACTCCCACGGGAACTCGTGCGCACGGTCGTGGCGCCGCCAGTACTCCGGGCCGAAGGCCCGGCAGACGTCGCGCACGCCCCTGCGGATGTCCTCGTGCGGGTCGTGGACGTGCCCGCTGCTCGACATCGCCGGGCCTACGCCGCGCGCAGCCGGGCCGTGGTGTCCAGGACGAGCTGCGGGTCGGCCTCGTAGGGGGTGTAGAGCGAGATCCGGTCGACCATGTCGCCGTAGCGGGCCAGCATCCCCCCGGCGACCTCGTCCGGGGTGCCGGCGACGGCGAACGCGTCCAGCACGTCGTCGGTGACCAGGCCGGCCATCTCGTCCCAGGCCTGCTGCCGGGACAGCCCGTTCAGCGTGTCGGCCAGCTCGCCCCAGCCGTGGTGCTCGAGCACCGGGCGGTAGGGCGGCGTCGAGGAGTAGAACGCGATCTGACGGCGGACGCCCTGCTCGGCGGCGGCGCGGGCCTTCTCGTCGGCCCCGAGCACCACGAAGACCGGCAGGCACACGTCGAACCCGTCGAGGTCACGACCGCGGCCCCGTTCCAGCGCCGGGATCGTCACGTCCTTCATGTAGGACGGCGTGGTGAGCGAGTGCGCGAGGACCCCGTCGGTGACCCGGCCCGCGACCTCGGTCATCCGCTCGCCCACGGCGGCCAGCATGATCGGCGGGTTGCCGTGCGGGTTCGGTCCCGGGGAGAAGAACTCGGTCATCAGCGTGTGCGAGTAGAACTCGCCCTCGTAGCGCAGCCGGTCCCCGGTCTCCCAGGCCGACCAGATCGCGCGCACCGCGCGGACGAAGTCCTCCATCCGCGCCGCGGGCCGGCTCCACGGCATGGCGAACCGGCGCTCGATGTGCGGCTTGACCTGCGAGCCGATGCCCAGGTCGAAGCGGCCCTCGGAGAGCAGCGTGACGTCGTTGGCCTGGTAGGCCAGCGTCATCGGGTTGCGGGCGAACGCGACCGCGATCCCGGACTGCAGCCGGATCCTGCTCGTCGCGCGTGCGGCCACGCCCAGCGCGACGAACGCGTCGTGTGCCGTCTCGGGCACCGAGACCCCGTCGTAGCCCTGCTTCTCCGCCTCGACCGCGACCCGCTCGGTCTCCAGCGGGGTCGCGGTGAAGCTTCCGGTGGTGTCGACGTGCACGCCGGCCCTACTTTCCCTCGGGGACGACCCGGTCCAGCCAGGCCGTCAGGTCCGCGACGATCTCGTCCCGGTTGGTCTCGTTGAACACCTCGTGCCGCGCACCCGGCCACACGGTCAGCGTGACGTCGGTGAGCCCGGCCGCGCGGTAGCGCTCCACCATCGGCGTGACCAGGGCGAGCCCGGCGTTGACCGGGTCCGCGTCGCCCACGGTGACGTAGAGGGGCAGGTCGTCGCGGATCGCGGCGAGGGTGTCCGGCTCGGCCAGCGCGCGGGCACCGGTGAACATCGCGATCGTGCCCGGCTGGTCCAGGCCGAACCCGCAGTCCGGGTCGGCGACGTAGAGGTCGACCTGGGCGGGGTCGCGCGAGAGCCACTCGTAGCCGGTGCGGTTCTCGAACGGCGCGTTGAACGCGGACAGGTCCAGCGGCGCGGACAGGTCGAGTGCGGGCTCGAGCAGGTCCAGCAGGCCGGTCCCGGACAGCGCGACGGCGTCGACCCGGTCCGAGTGCGCCGGCAGGTACTGCTGCACCGCGAACGAGCCCATGCTGTGCCCGAGCAGCACCAGCGGCACGTCCGGGTGCTCGGCGCGGACGTGGTCGACCAGGACGTCGATGTCGTCGACGAGCCCGGCCCAGCCGGTCTCGCCGAGGATCCCGTGCCGCTGCGGCGACCCGGCGGTGGCGCCGTGCCCGCGGTGGTCCTGGCCGTAGACGGCGAACCCGGCCCCGGTCAGCGTCGTGGCCAGCGGTGCGTAGCGCAGCAGGTGCTCGCCCATGCCGTGGGTGAGCTGCACGATCCCGCGCACCGGGCCGTCGGGCAGCCAGCGGTAGGCGGTGACGACGGTGCCGTCCCGGCCGGTCACGGTGAAGCTCGAGTGGGTCTGCGCCGACGTCGTCATCGGGATTCACCGCCGTGGTGTGGGTGTGTGCTCGGCCGGACGCGGACGTCGGCCCCGGGGATTTCCGATCCTGCGCCACACCGTATCGACGGTCAATCCTGACTGTTCCGTGGCGACCGAACCGCACGTCGGACGGGGTGTGACCCTCGTCGCAGGCCGGTGGGCGGGTGCGGCCCGGCGCCGCGCGGGCCGCGGGTGCGGCACGATCGCCGCATGGCGACCTACGTCCTCGTCCATGGCGCCTGGGGCGGCGCGCACGGCTTCCACCTGCTGCGGCCGCGGTTGCGCGCGGCCGGGCATGAGGTGTTCACCCCGTCCCTGACCGGCATCGGCGAGCGCTCGCACCTGACCGGCCCGCACGTCGGTCTCGGGCTGCACGTGCGCGACGTGGTGAACACGGTCCTCTACGAGGACCTGCGCGACATCGTGCTGCTCGGGTTCTCCTACGGCGGGATGGTGATCACCGGAGCGCTCGACGAGATCGGCGACCGGGTGCGGGAGCTGGTCTACCTCGACGCGTTCCTCCCGGCCGACGGGCAGAGCGCCGCCGACCTGGCCCCGGCGATGGCCGCGGCCGTGCCCCCGGGCGGGGAGGCCGGGCTGGGCGCCCCCTGGCTGGTCCCCGGCCGGGAGCGGCACTACGACGACCCGGCCGAGGGCCGGTGGTCGGCCGCGCGCCGCTCCGGCCAACCGGTCGCGACGTTCTCCGAGCGGGTCCGCACCGCGGTCCCGGTGGACCGGCGCCCTCTCGGCCGGACCTACGTCCGGGCCACCTCCGAGGACGTCACCGGCGGCGCGTTCGAGGCCGCCGCCGCCCACGCGCGGACGTCCCCGGCCTGGCGTTACCACGAGATCGAGACCACCCACATGGTCCCGCAGAACCGCCCGGGCGAGCTGGCGGAGATCCTGCTGGGCCTGGCCGGGTGATCACGCGGTGATGCGGGCCAGGCCGGCGGCGACGCGGAGGGTGAGCGGGTCGGGGGCGGCCCAGCGGGCCAGCACGGTGGCGCCGTCGCGAACCTCGCGCACCCACTGCACGCCGCGCAGCGCGTTGGTCAGGAACATCCCGTCCGCGCCTGCGACGTCGCCGACCCGGATCGGGACGGTCGTGGCCGGGTCCGGGTCGAACAGGTCCAGCACGGCGCGCCGCGCCGTGCCGGCCAGGATCCGCCCGTCCAGCGGCGGGGTCCGCACGGCGCCGCCGAGCACGGCGAACACCGACGAGCGGGTGGACTCCAGGACGGCTCCGTGCGGGTCGGTCAGCAGGGGGGTCTCGTCCTCGCCGACGGCGGCCTCGTGCGCGTCGAGCCACCGCCGGTCGGCGAACTTGTGCGACTCGCCCTCCCCGGTGCGGCACACCCGCAGCAGCAGGCCCGGCTGGTCGGCCGGCGGGACCGGGCCCGGCCACGGTGTGGCGCGGACCTCGACGCGGCCGGGCGTCGCGGGGTGTGCCAGGACCCGGATCCGGTGCGGGCCGCGCAGTCCGGTCGTCCGCTCCAGGACCGCGGTCTCGACGTCGGCGGTCAGCGGCTCACCGGTGCAGGCCAGGTAGGAGCGGCGCAGACGGGCCGCGTGCTCACCGAGGCCGCCCACGCGGCCGTCGACGGCCGCGAGCGTCTCGAACAGCCCGTCCGCGCGCCGGGCCGGGCGGGCCGTGGCCGCCGGGACCGGGACCGGGTCGCCGCCCAGGGCCGACAGCACGGGTGCGGCCTTGGTCAGGCACTCGGCCCACTCCTCGGCGGGGTCGGAGTCCACGGTGATGCCGCCGCCGACGGCCAGCCGTGCGGCGGCCGTGCCGTCGGGGCCGGGCGCGTCCACCTCCAGGGTGCGGATCGCGACGCTGAGCTCCAGCCCGGCCAGCGGGCTCGCGTACCCGAGCGCGCCGGTGAACAGCCGGCGCGGCTGCGCCTCCAGCGACTCGATCACCTGCACCGCCCGTGCCTTCGGAGCGCCGGTCACCGAGCCCGGCGGGAACGTGGCCCGCAGCAGCGCGCCGTCGTCGACCCCGTCCGGCAGCCGGCCGTGGACCCGGGAGACCAGGTGCCACACCCCGGGGTGCGGCTGCACCGAGAGCAGGCCGGCGACCCGGACGCTGCCGGTCGCGCAGACCCGCGCCAGGTCGTTGCGCATCAGGTCGACGATCATGACGTTCTCCGCCGAGTCCTTGGCCGAGCCGGCGAGCCGCCGCTGCTCCTCGGCGTCGGTGTCGCCGTGGGGGTCGGCGTCGGTCCGCGGCCGGGTGCCCTTGATCGGGTCGGTGCGCACGCCGCGCCCGTCGCGGTGCAGGAACAGCTCCGGGCCCGCGCTGACCGCCGCCAGCCGCGGGTCCGCCACCAGGGCCGCCCGCGCCGGGGTCCCGGCGCCGGAACGGGCCCCGACGATGCGCGCCCAGGCCTCGTGCACCCCACCGGCCAGCCGCAGACCCACCTCGCAGGCGATGTTGGCCTGGTAGATCTCGCCGCGCCGGATCTCGCCGATGCACGCCTCGACGGCGGCCAGGTGCGCGTCCCGGTCCGGCCATCGCTCGACGGTGATCCGGGCGTCCGCGGCCGGTACCGGCCGGGCCAGGTCGGCGCACAGCGCGGCGCAGCGTGCGCGCGCGCTCGCCGCGTCGCCGTCGGGGCCGAGCAGCGCCTCGTACCACCAGCGCGCGCCGTCGTGCCGGAGCACGTCGCGGTACCAGGCCAGGCTCGCCCGCGGCCGGTGCCCGGGTGCGGCGAACCCCAGGTAGCCGAACCAGCCACCGCCCACCGCGTCCGGGAACCGGGGGTCCGGCCCGAGATCGGGCACCGAGCCGAGCACGTCGAACGGGTCCGAGTCGGCCGTCATCTCCCGCACCGGGTCGCAGGTGACCAGCGCACCGCGCGACCAGCTGCCGGCCCAGGCCGTGACCCGTTCGCGGTGCGCGAGCCGGCGGACCACCCCGGCCACGTCGAGCTCGGCCGTCAGCGGGACCGCGAACAGCTCCGCGGCCGGTCTGTCGGCACCACGACGAGGAGTCACACCGGCGATCATCGTGACCGGCGCCGGACACCGGAAGGTCCCGGTGGCGAAGTGCACCCGGGCGCCGGGGCGTCTCAGTCGCTCCAGCTGTCCGCCCGGCGCGCGACCTCGTGCACCTGTTCCACCCGGCGTGCGTCCAGGACCGGGCTCAGACCGCGCAGCGCCGCGACCAGTGCCCCCTCGGTCGCGACGATCACGTCGTCCGGCCAGCGGCGGACCTGCATGGCCGCGCCGACGATCGCGATCACCGGCCGGACCGGGACCGGCCCGGGCTCCGCACCGAGGCGGGGCAGCAGCAGCGCGCGGGCGAGTGCGCCCTCGGCCCGGGCCCGGCCCACCGCGTCGGTCCGGAACCCGTCGACCACGAGCGCGTCCCCGTCGAGCAGCACCCGGCCGCCGCGGTGGTGCCGGGTGTTGATCACGCACACGCCGGGCGGGCCGATCAGGACGTGGTCGATGTCGGCCGCGCCCCCGTCGAGCGGTACCGAGTGCAGCACCCGCCAGCTCGGTGGCCGGTGCAGCAGCCGGTCCCGCCGGGTGCGCCCGGTCAGCGACTCCAGAAGGTGTGCGGTGCGTTCCTCGCCGTCGGCTCCGAGCCGCCAGGTGCGGTCGGCTCCCGGACCCAGCTCGGCCCGGCGTCGAGCGGCCTCGTGACCGACCCGGCGGCCGGGGTAGTGCGCGGCCAGGTCCCTGGTTCCGGGGTACGTCGTGGTGTCGTCCATGGCGCGAGTGTGGCCCCGACCACCGACAGTCCTCGGCGCCCGAGAACCGGGAACCGACGTCCCGGCGTTGCTATCGTGCTGGTGGGAGGGCAGATGCACGCACCGGACCCGAGATTCGAGAGCGCGGTCGACCGCCAGATCCGCGAGGCCCAGGAGCGGGGCTGCTTCGACGACCTGCCGGGCAAGGGCAAGCCCCTGCCCGGCCTGGACGAGAAGCTCGACGAGAACTGGTGGGTCCGCGGCTTCCTGCGCCGCGAGGGCCTGTCCACCGACGCGCTGTTACCGCCGTCGGTGCAGCTGCGCAAGGAGATCGACCGGCTGCCCGAGACGGTCCGCGCGCTGCGCGACGAGCAACGGGTACGCGACGCCGTCGAGGAGCTCAACGCCCGGATCGTCGAGCACATCCGGGTCCCGTCCGGGCCACGGGTGCCGATCCGCCGGCAGGACCCGGACCGGGTCGTGGCCCGGTGGCGTGCCGAGCGCCTCCGGCGCGACTGAGCCCCGCCGGTCAGGCGCGGGCCGGGGCCCGCGGCGCGAAGTGACCGGGCGAGGGCATCGGTGAGCCGGTCTCCAGCAGCGTCTTGAGCGCCGCGAAGATCGCCGGCCAGCCCTCGCCGACGTCGCGGGCGTCCTGCTCGCCCAGGGCGTCCGCGGTGAACCCGGTGTGCACCACGGTCAGCTTCACGGCCTCGTCGCCGAACATCGAGATCTCGAACTCGACGGTCGTGGCCGGCCGGCCCGCCTCCCGCTCGGCCTTCCCGGTGAAGGTGTAGGACAGCCGGTGCGGCGGTTCCACGGCGAGCACCTCGCCGAGGAAGTCGTCGCGGTCGGGGTGGTGGGCCTCGACCGGGCTGCCGACCGTCCAGTCCGACCGGATCTCCGCACCACCCCAGTACTGCATCGTGAACTCCGGCGTGGTGAGCGCCTCGAACACCTTCTCCGGTGTCGTCGCGATGTAGGTCGTGTAGACGTAGGTCCGGTCACTGATCTCGGTCTGTGCCATGGGAATCCTCCAGCGCGGTGCGCAGGGCGGTGATCGCCTGCACCCGGGCCTGCTCGAACTTGCCGATCCACCGGTCGTGGATCTCCTGGATGGGCACCGGGTCGAGATGGTGGAGCTTCTCCCGGCCCCGGCGGACGGTGGACACCAGCCCGGCGGCCTCCAGCAGCGCCAGGTGCTTGGAGACGGCCTGTCGGCTCATCTCCAGCCCGGCGCACAGGTCGGCGAGCGTCTGTCCGTTGTGCTCGTACAACCGGTCGAGGATCAGCCGCCGGGTCGGGTCGGCAAGCGCCCGGAACACGGCGTCGACGTCGGCCATGACCCAATTATGCAACCATTTGGTTGCCTGTCAACGGCCGTGCGGCCCCGTGCTCCGGCACCGCGAGGCCGACGGTGTTCACCGCAGCTCCTCCGGCAGCTGCTCGGACGGCTCGCGTTCGGCCCGCCGGGCGTGCACGAACAGGCTCAGCCCGAGCCAGAACGAGGGCCAGGCGGGCCAGAAGAACGGCGCGGAGCCCAGCGCCCAGGCCGTCACCAGCACCACGAACAGCACCGCGACGACCGCGACGTGCACGCCGAAGCGTCGCCGGGCACGGTCGGTCATCGGGGCGCGGGGCGGTCGGCCGGTCGGCCGCGGGGGTCCGGGAAGGTCGGAGACCAGCGGGACGAGCTCGGCGCGGGTCCGGGCGGCGTAGACCGCGGCCTGGCGTTCGTCGGCCTCGGAGAGCGTCAGGCGCCCGGCCGCGGCGGCGGCGCGCAGCCGGTCGGCGACACGCTCGCGTTCGGTGTCGGAGGCCAGCAGGTCCGAGCCGCCCGGCGCGACGGTGCGCGGGGCGGTGAAGGTCCGTGGCGTCGGTTCCGGGGTGATCTGGGTGTCGGTCATGGGAGTCGAGACTCCGCCGGGCGCGGCCCGCGCGCGTCCGTTCCCGGGTGTCGGATCCGCTGCCGCCGCCGGTGCAGCCGGGCCGCGCGGGGTACTCCGCCGGGTGTACCCGGCCCGCCTCCGCCGGGACGACGCCGCCGGGGGTGTCGCTGCCCTACCGTGGTCGGGTGCCCGCCGCGACCCGTCCGAGCTGGTGGGGCGGGGCGGTCCCGACGATCGTCGCGCCCGCCGTGGTGGCGGCCGTGACCCTGGTCGGGACCCGGTTCGCCGGGGCCTTCCAGCCCGCCGCCCGGCCGCTGGACGCGCTCGCGGTGGTGTTGCTGCTGGCAGGCCCGGCCGCGCTCGTGGTGCGCCGGGTCCGGCCCCCGCTGACGCTGGCCGTCTGCGTGCTCGCGCTGGGGGCCTACGTCGTGGCGGGCTACCCGTTCGGGCCGGTCCCGCTCGCGACCCTTGTCGCGGTGTTCACCGCGGTCGTGTCCGGATGGCACCGGCGGGCGGCGGCGATCGTGGTCACCGCGATGGTGCTGCTCGGCGCGACGTTGCTGCTGCTCGGGCGGCCGATCCCGTGGTCGGACGCGGTGCTGTGGCCGGCCTGGCCGGCCGCGTCCGCCGCGGCCGGGGCGTTGTGGCGGGCCCGGCGCGAGCGGCTCGCGCAGGCCGCCGCCGTGCTCGCCGAGGAGCAGCGCCGCCGGGC
Source organism: uncultured Pseudonocardia sp. (assembly GCA_966211265.1). GTDB lineage: Bacteria > Actinomycetota > Actinomycetes > Mycobacteriales > Pseudonocardiaceae > Pseudonocardia. The sequence continues at coordinate 9,930 of CBIHNM010000052.1, read as the reverse complement.
GGGCGAGGAGCGTCTGCGGATCGCCCGGGAGCTGCACGACGTGCTCGGCCACCACGTCTCACTGATCAACGTGCAGGCCGGGGTGGCGCTGTTCCTGATGGACGAGGACCCGGAGCAGGCCCGCACCGCGCTGACCGAGATCAAGCGCTCCAGCCGCGACCTGCTGCGCGAGATGCGCTCCACCCTCGGGGTGCTGCGCGGGGTCGACGAGCAGGCCCCGCACCATCCGACACCCGGCCTGGACCGGCTGGAGGCCCTGCTCGGCGACGTCCGCGCGGCCGGCCTGCCGGTCACCCTGCACACCGAGGGCCTGCCCCGGGCCATCCCGACCCGCACCGACCTGGCGGCCTACCGGATCGTCCAGGAGTCGCTGACCAACACCCGGCGCCACGCCGGTCCGGCGACCGCGTCGGTGCTGCTCCGGCTCTGCGGTGACGCGCTGGAGATCCGCGTGGACGACGACGGCGCCGGCCCGTCCGGCGAGGTCCGGGCCGGCAACGGCCTGGTCGGGATGCGCGAGCGGGCCCAGGCGCTGGGCGGGTCGCTGCACGCCGGGCCCGCCCCGGGCGGTGGGTTCTGCGTCCGGGCGTGGCTGCCGCTCGACCCCGATGCCGGCCCGGCTGCCGACCCCGCCCCCGGCGACGGCCCCGATACGGTGCGCCGATGATCCGGGTCCTGATCGCCGACGACCAGGCCCTGGTCCGTTCCGGCTTCCGCGCCCTGCTCGGGTCCCAGGCCGACCTGGACGTCGTGGCCGAGGCCGCGGACGGCGCGGAGGCGGTCGCGAAGGTCCGCGAGCTGCGCCCGGACGTCGTGCTGATGGACATCCGGATGCCGGGCCACGACGGGCTCGCCGCCACCCGCGACATCACCGCCGACCCGGCACTGGCCGGTGTCCGGGTGATCGTGCTGACCACGTTCACCGAGGACTCCTACGTGTTCGACGCGATCCGGTTCGGGGCCAGCGGCTTCCTGGTCAAGGACGCCGAACCGGCCGACCTGATCAAGGCGATCCGGGTGGTGCACGGCGGCGAGGCGCTGCTCGCACCGGCCGTGACCCGCACCCTGATCGCGGAGTTCGCGGCCCGCTCCCGCCCGGGCACCGCCGCGACGCACCTGGACGCGCTGACCGACCGCGAGCGCGAGGTCGTCGTCCAGGTCGCGGCGGGGCTGTCCAACGACGAGATCGCCGGTCGCCTGTTCATGAGCCCGACCACGGCGAAGACCCATGTCAGCCGGTCGATGACCAAGCTCGGCGCGCGGGACCGGGCGCAGCTGGTCGTGCTGGCCTACGAGAGCGGCCTGGTGCGTCCCGGCTGGACCGTCTGACCGCGCGGCCGGTCCACCGCGCGGCGACGATCGGGCAGGATCGCCGTGACCGTCCGTCGACCCCGAGGAGTGCCACCGATGCCGGACCCGACCGTGTTCGTGTTCAACGGCCCGAACCTGAACCTGCTCGGCACCCGTCGCCCGGACGTCTACGGCACCACGATCCTGGCCGACGTCGAGGCGCTGTGCCGCGCGGAGGCCGCCCGTCACGGGCTGGCCCTGGACTTCCGCCAGACCAACCACGAGGGCACCCTCGTCGACTGGATCCAGGAGGCCGGTGTCGCGGTCAGGCAGGGGACCGCGCTCGGTGCGGTGCTCAACGCCGCCGCCTACACCCACACCTCGGTCGCGCTGCACGACGCCGTCGAGGGCGCCGAGCTGCCGACGATCGAGGTGCACATCTCGAACGTGCACGGGCGCGAGGAGTTCCGGCACCACTCGTTCGTCTCGCCGGTCGCGGCCGGGATCGTGGTCGGGTTCGGGGTGACCGGGTACGCGCTGGCCATCGACGGCCTGGTCCGGCTGCGCCGCCCCGCCCGTTCCGCCTGACCCGCGCCGCCGGCGCGCCGTGCATCGCCGAGGCGCGACGGGCAGGAACGCGCGCGGACGCCGGACGCTGCGCCGGCCGGCAGCTTCGTTGACCGGTCACCGACCCGGCGATAGCGTCAACGCAGCCGTTGAAGGAGGTGCGGAGTGGCACCGCAGACCCGCCCGCCGGGCACCGGGGGCCTCGAGGTCAGGGTCGCCTCGCACGGCGCGGCCGGACTCGTGCACGTCGGAGACGACGGGGCCGTCACCGGGCAGGTCGTGCGGGAGCGGGCCGGCCTGCGCCGGGCGGTACGGCCGTGAGGGCGGCGGTGATCGGGGCCGGGACGATGGGGCTCGGCATCGCCTACGTGCTCGCCTCCTGCGGACACGTGACGACCGTGGTCGAGTCCGACGGCGAGCGTCGCGCCGGGCTGCTCGCCCTGCTGGAGGGCCGGGCCCAGGCCGGGGTGGACCGCGGCCTGCTCGACCCGGACGCCGCGGACGCGCTGCCCGGCCTGGTCTCGGTGGTCGGCTCGGTGGAGGAGATGCGGGTCGGGCTGGACGTGGTCGTCGAGACCGTTCCGGAACGACGCGACCTCAAGTGCAGGGTGCTCGCCGCCGCGGCCGAGCGACGCCCGGTGCTGCTGGCCTCGAACACCAGCTCCTACTCGATCGACGACCTGGCCGCGCAGCTGCCGGAGCCGCAACGGTTCTGCGGCATGCACTTCTTCAACCCGGTCTGGTCGATCGCGCTGGTCGAGATCGTGCGCGGGAAGGCCACCGGCGACGACACGATCGCCGCCGCGCGGGCCACGGCCGACGCGATCGGCAAGGAGTCGATCGTGGTGGCGAACGTGCCGGGCTTCGCGACCAGCCGGCTGGACTGCATCTCGGCGCTCGAGGCGATGCGGATGCTGGAGGAGGGCGTCGCCGACGCCGAGGACATCGACCGGGCCGCGGTCCTCGCCTACGGGCACCCGATGGGGCCGCTGTGCCTGTCCGACGTGGTCGGCCTCGACGTCCGGCTCGACATCGCCCGTCACCTGCACGGCGTCTACGGCGAGCGCTACGCCCCGCCCTCGATCCTGGAACAGAAGGTCGCGGCGGGCGAGCTCGGGCGCAAGACCGGGCAGGGCTTCTTCGAGTGGACGGGATCTGGACGCTGACGGTCATGACCAGCGGGATCGGCAGGCGGCGCAAGTCCGCCCAGGACGAGGGCACGGCCGCCTACCGGGAGAAGCGGGCCGAGATCGTCGCCGCCGCGGGCACGCTGTTCAAGGACCACGGCTACGCCGGTACCTCGCTGGCCGACGTCGCCGAGGCGCTGTCGATGGACCGCGCGTCGCTCTACTACTACGTCGGTGGCAAGCAGGAGCTGTTCCAGGCCGTCGTCGGCGGGGCCGTGGAGCGCAACGCGCTCACCGCCGAGGAGATCGCCTCCGGGCCCGGGACGGCTCCGGAGAAGCTGCGCCGGCTGGTCGTCGAGCTGATGGTGTCCTACGCCGAGAACTACCCGTTCCTCTACGTCTACATCCAGGAGCACCTGGGCGCGGTCTCGCCGGAGGGCTCGCCGTGGGCGCAACGGATGCGCGGGTACCACGAGCGCTACGAGGCCGCCGTGGTGGCGACCGTGCAGGCCGGGGCGGACGAGGGGACGTTCGCCGTCGGGACGCAGCCCTGGGTGATCGCGTACGGGATCATCGGCATGGTCGCCTGGAGTAACCGCTGGTACCGCCCCGGGGACACCGCGGTCCCGCCGCGCGAGATCGGCGAGGCCTACGCGGACACGCTGCTCAGCGGACTGCGGGTGCGCTGACCCCTCCGGGCGGGCCCCGTGGATCGTGCGTCGGAGGGGTGCGCTCCTCGAAAAGAACAGGTTATGTTCTCGCCACTCGAACGAGGGCCCGGGCAGCGCTGTCCGGGTCCGGTGACGCCTGGAGGTAGCCGACATGAGGATCACCGTCGATCCCGATCTGTGCGACGGGTTCGGTCTCTGCGACGGCCACGCGCCGGACCTGTTCGACCTCGACGACGACGGCTACGCCACCGAGAAGGGCGACGGCACCGTCCCCGAGGACCGGCAGGCCGCGGCCCGGCGGGCCATCGCGGGATGTCCCGCGCACGCCATCGTCGAGAACGCCGGCTAGGCACCGGCCCCTTCCCCCACCACACCCCAGGAGTGCAGCGTGGCACTTTCGGCAGACACCCATGACGGGCCGTCCCCGACCGGCAGCAGGCGGCGCAACTCCAAGCGCCGCATCCTCACCTCGACCTACATCGGCACGGTCATCGAGTGGTTCGACTTCTACATCTACGGGACCGCGGCGGCGATCGTCTTCAACGTCCTGTTCTTCCCCGAGGTCGACTCGCTGATCGGCACCCTCGCCGCGTTCGGCACGCTGGCCAGCGGGTTCCTGGCCCGTCCGATCGGCGGGATCATCGCGGGCCACTTCGGGGACCGGATCGGCCGCAAGAAGATGCTCGTCGCCTCGATCGTCCTGATGGGCGTCGGGACGGTCGTCGTCGGCCTCCTGCCGACCTATGCCCAGATCGGGATCTGGGCCCCGATCCTGCTGGTCGTCGCCCGCATCATCCAGGGGCTGGCGGCCGGCGGGGAGTGGGGCGGCGGCGTGCTGATGGCGATCGAGCACTTCGACGACCGGCGGCGCGGCCTGTGGGGCAGCGTCGGGATGATGGGCGTCCCCACCGGCGTGACGCTGTCCACCGGGGTGTTCGCATTGCTCTCGCTGCTGCCGCAGGAGGACCTGCTGTCCTGGGGCTGGCGGGTGCCGTTCCTGGCCTCGATCGTGCTGGTCGCGGTCGGTCTGTGGGTCCGCCTGGGGGTCGACGAGAGCCCCGTGTTCCAGAAGGCGCGCGCGGAGGGCGCGGCACGGCCGCGCAAGGCCCCGCTCGTGGAGATCATGACCAGGGACTGGCGCAACGTCCTGGTCGGTGTGCTGCTGGTGATCGGGCCGTTCGCGGCCAGCGCCGTGTTCATCACCTTCGGCGCGTCCTACGGGACCCGGGTCGGGTTCTCCCGGGCCGAGGTGCTCACCGCGCAGAGCATCGCCAACGTCGTCGAGCTGATCGCGATGCCGCTGTTCGGCCTGCTCTCCGACCGCATCGGACGCCGGAAGATCTACTACTGGGGCGGTGCCCTGCTCGGGATCAGCGCGTTCCCGCTGTTCGCGGCGTTCGGCAGCGGGTCCTGGCCGGTGCTGCTGGTCGCGTTCCTGTTCACCTACGTCGCGCACGGGATGATGTACGGCCCGATGGGCGCGTTCCTGGCCGAGCTGTTCACCACCGGTACCCGCTACACCGGCGCGTCGCTGGGCTACCAGGTCGCGGGCGCGATCGGCGGCGGATTCGGACCTCTGATCGCCACGTCGCTGCTGGTCGCGGCCGGTGGCGCCCCGAACTACCTCTACGTGGCGGTGTTCATGCTCGTGGTCTGCCTGCTCAGCGCCGGCGCGGCCTGGTTCGCGCCGGAGATGAACCAGCGCGCGCTGCGCGAGGCGTGACCGCCGTCGTGGGAAGGACCGACATGACCTCACCGACCGAACGCCCGCGCGCGGGCAGGCACGTCGTCGCCCGGACCGACGAGATCCCGCCCGGGTCGCGCCGGATCGTGGAGCTGGACGGGCGCCAGATCGGGATCTTCAACATCGACGGCGAGTACGTCGCGTTCCTGCACCGCTGCCCGCACATGTCCGGGCCGCTGTGCGAGGGCGCGGTGATCGGGCTCGTCGAGTCGTCCGGGCCCGGTGACGTGCGGCTCGACGAGAGCCGCAAGTTCCTGACCTGCCCGTTGCACGGCTGGGAGTTCGACGTGCACACCGGCCGGTCCTACTTCGACCCGGAGCGGGTGAAGGCCAGGCGGTTCCCGGTCGAGGTCCGCAGCGGAGCCGACGCCGCGGCCGTCCCCTCCGACGTCCCCGGCGCGCCCGGGTCCCCGGACGCCGGCACCGGCGCGGCCCCCGGGCCCGACGGCCGCATCCCCGGCCCCTACACCGCCGAGACGTTCGAGGTCGCCGTCGAGCGGGTGCCGGCGGGAGCCGACGGGGCGAGGGCACAGGACTACGTCGTGGTCGACACCGGCCGCCCGCGCCGGCAGGTGAGAGGAACCGAGCGATGACCACCGTACTGCTGGAGAACACGACCCGCGCCGAGCTGTGGCCCGGGTCGGTGATCGACGCCGACGTGCACGCGAACGTCCCGTCCCTGGAGACGTTGCAGCACTACCAGGAGCGGGTCTGGGTGCAGTGGGCCCGGGAGCGCGGGTGGGCGGGCCCGGCCGGGCTCACGATCGCCTACCCGCCCAACGCCCCCACCACCGCCCGCGACGAGTGGCGCCTGCCCGACGCCCCGCCCGCGTCGGACCTCGGTGCGCTGCAGCGTCACATCCTCGACCCGTGGCAGGTCGAGAAGGCCGTCCTGAACTGCTACTACGCGATCGACTCGCTGCGCCACCCGGACTGGGCCGCGGCGCTGGCCCGCTCGGTCAACGACTGGCTGGTCGACCAGTGGCTCGACCGCGACCCGCGCCTGGTCGGCTCGATGGTCGTGCCGGCGCGGGACCCGCAGGCCGCCGCCGACGAGATCGACCGGATCGGCGGGCACCCCGGGTTCCGGCAGGTCATGCTGCCGGTCCGCTCGGAGACCCTCTACGGGCAGCGGGTGTGGTGGCCGTTCTTCGCCGCCGCGGTGCGCAACGACCTGGTCGTCGGCATGCACTGGGGCGGCACCCCGGACGGCGCGCCGTCGACCAGCGGGTTCCCGTCCTGGTACGTCGAGGAGTACGCGGCCGAGACCCAGGTCTATGCCGCGCAGGTGATCTCGATGATCGCCGAGGGCGTGGTGCGGAAGTTCCCGGAGCTGCGGGTCTCGATGCTCGACTGCGGCTTCACCTGGATCCCCACCTGGGGATGGCGGATGAACAAGGAGTGGAAGGGGCTGCGCCGCGAGATCCCGTGGGTGGACCGCCCCCCGATGGACCTGGTGCGCGAGCACTTCCGGTTCTCCGTGGCCCCGCTCGACGCCGGCCCGCCGGAGCACATGGCCAAGATCGTCGAATGGCTCGGGTCCGAGGACCTGCTGATGTTCGGCACCGACTACCCGCACCGCCACGACGACGACATCGCCGAGTTCCTGCAGGTCCTGCCCGAACCCATGCGGGCCAACGTGATGTCGGAGACGGCGCGGCGCTGGTACCGGCTCTGACCGGACCCGCCGCCCGCCCGTGCGTCGTCAGGCGTTCATGATCGATCAGAGTGGGTCGATCATGGGCGGGGTCAGGTGACGACGCCGTCGGCCTCCCGGGCGGCGAGGTCGTCGATGACGTCGTAGATGTGGCGCTGGTGCCGCTCGACGGCGGTGCAGTAGCGGGCGGTGTCGCCGGCGGCCAGGGCGTCGACGATCTCGGCGTGCTCGCCGTGCATGCGCGAGACCACCGCCTCGCCGTAGTCCATGAACGAGCGGTAGGGCTGGATCAGCGCCCACATCCGGGCCGTCTCGCCGGCCACGATCCGCATCGGGGACAGCACCCAGAACCGCTCGTGGAACAGGCGGTCGGCCTGCACGATCTCGTAGGCGCTGCGGCCGATCAGGGCGTGCATGGCGTCGTTGCTGGCGTGCAGGCCGGCGATCTCGTCCGCGCCGGGACGGCGGGCCGTCGCGGCCAGGCGGTTCTCGCAGGCGTCGCGCAGCCAGCAGATCTCGGCCAGCTCGGCGGCGGTCAGCTTCGCGACGTAGTGGCCGTGGTTGCGGCGGTGACGCAGCACGCCCTCGGCGGCGAGTGTCTTGAACGCCTCACGGACCGGGACGCGGGTGCTGCCCAGGCGGGTGGCGAGCTCGTCCTGGCGCAGGTGCTCGCCGGGGGACAGCTGGCCGTTGGCGATCATCTCGCGCAGCGCGGCCGTCACCCGGTCCCCGGCGCGGCCGTAGCCGACGTCGAGCGCGGGGTCCGGGTAGGTGGTCATCGCAGCGGCCAGGTTACCGGCCGGGCCGTGCGCCGGATGCGCGCCGGTGGGTGCCGCCCCGCCCGCGGCCGACCCGCCGGCGCGGTGCTCACGCGGCGATGCCGGACGCGCGCACCCCGGTGCCGGCCAGCAGCGGGATGCCGTAGAGCGCGCTCGCGTTCTCACCGAGGATCTTGCGGCGGACGTCGGGGGGCAGGTGGCCGGGCACCGACTCGTAGGGGGAGTCGGAGTCCCAGTGCGGGTAGTCCGAGGAGAACATCATGTGGCCGGTGCCGAACACGGAGTGGAACATGTCCAGCAGCGGTCCGAACTCCTCCCCGTTCTCCGGCTCCTCCATCGGCTGGGTGGCGAACCAGAAGTGCTCGGCCAGGTACTCCGAGGGCTTGCGCCGCAGGTGCGGGACCTCGGCGCGGAGCATCTGCCAGCTCCGGTCCAGGCGCCAGGAGAACGGCATCGCCCAGGACCAGGCCTGCTCGATCAGCGCGACCTTCAGCCCGGGGAACTCGTCGAACGCGCCCTCGAAGATCAGGCTCGAGGCCAGCGTGTAGTTGCGCAACGGGAAGCCGGTGTGCCACTCGAAGTAGTAGTTGACCGTTCCGTTGGCGGTCATCCGGCGCCCGGGCGAGGTGTGGAAACCCAGCGGCAGGCCGTAGTGCTGGCAGGCCTCGAGGATCGGCCAGTACTTCGGGTGCCCGATTGCGTGCTCGGTACGCGGTTCGAGCAGGACCTGCACGAACCTGTTCCCGCGCGGTCCCTCCTTGCAGCGGGTGATCTCGCGGACGGCCTCGGCCGGGTCCTCGACCAGCACGTTGATCGAGGAGTAGAAGCGCGGGTCGTCGGCCAGCCACAGGTCGCGGTGCACGTCGTTGAACGCGCGGATGAGCTCGACCCCGAGCTGGGCGGGGAAGTTCGAGTTGCCCTTGCACAGGTTCAGCGCGGTCGCGTCGCCGAGCACCACCCCGCTCATGTCGAACGTGTCGATCAGCTGCCTGCGGGTGAAGTCCGGGACGACGCCGGGGCGCCCGCTCGGGTCGATCGCGTCGAGGCGGTGGGTGAACTGGCGCTGCGGCACGATCCGCGACTCGGTCGAGGTGTCGCGCAGGCCGATCAGGTCGAGGTGGTCGAGCCAACGCCGGCTCAGCCGCTCCCGGATCGCGGAGTCGGAGACGACGACGGTCGGGTGGACGTCGACGTCGACGACCGGGATCCGGGTCTCCTCCTCGGCGGCCGGTGCCGGTGGTGGGGTCGCGAGCGTCGTCATGGGGCCCTCCTGGCGCTGCGTCGTGGCCCGGCGTCGTCGCCGGGGCCTCGTCGGGACGTGATGCAGAAATAACATGTTATGTTGTTGGCGACGTCCACGCCATGCCTCGACGCCGAGGATCCGGGCCGAGCCTCTCGGCCCGCGCGCCCTCGCCGTCGTCGCGACCGACACCCAGGGGGCACCGATGGCCGACACCCGCGACGCGTCCCCGCCGGGGGCCACCGCTCCGCTCGGGCACCGGGCGCTCGTCCCGCCCCGGATCGGCCCGGACCCGGACCCGCTGCCCGAGGAGATCCTGGCGATCTACCGGGCCACCCCGGCCGCCGCGGTCAGCGACAAGGTCGGTCGGCTGTGGACGATGGAGCCGGTGATCGGGCCGCTGCACCCCGCGATGCCGCACCTGGCCGGGGTCGCGATCACGGTGAAGGCGCCGCCCGGGGACAACTGGGCCGTGTTCGGCGGCCTCCGCCGCGCGTTTCCCGGCTCGGTGCTGGTGGTGGACTGGCGCGGGCACACCGGCAGCTGCGGCGGCGGGGAGAAGGCCCTGCTGCCCGCGGTCGCCCGCGGGCTGAGCGGCGTGGTGATCGACGGCGCCTGGCGCGACGTCGAGGACATCGCGGCGAACGGGTTCTCGCTGTTCGGCCGCTGCGCCACCCCGTTCTCCCCGGCCAAGCGCGACACCGGCGAGGTGAACGTGCCGGTGAGCTGCGGCGGTGTCGTCGTCTCCCCCGGTGACGTCGTGGTCGGCGACCCCGACGGCGTCGCGGTCGTGCCGCGCCGGCACGCCGAGGAGGTCGCGGCCGCACTGGCCGAGCAGGCCGGCGGCGCGGACGC
>CBIHNM010000051.1:0-19722 GCA_966211265.1 uncultured Pseudonocardia sp. | reverse complement strand
AGCTGAGCTACCGCCCCGCTGAGTGCCGGGCGTGTCGTCGTCCGGGCACCCAGGCGACCCCGTCACTGATCCACAGCACGGCACCGCGGGCCAGATGTTAGCGGCTTGACACACCGACGGCGGGGACCTCACGGACGCGGCGGGGAGCACGTCCACGCCCAGCGAGGTCGGGCGGCTCGGGACCAGTGCACCGCCTGCCCGGAGCTACGCGGGTCTCCCTGAGCACCACCCGCTCCGCACCTCGCGCCCTGGAAGTCCTTGATCAGGCCGGGGATCTCGCGCATCGCGCCGGACCCGGCGATATCGAACACGCCCTGACGGAGGCTCACGGACCCCGCGCCGGGGAGTCGATGTGGCCATCCTCGGGTCCACCGTGGTGACCAGGTTCCCGATCGACCGGTCCGGATCTGGGACGGGGCCGCGGGCTCGGAACCCGGCGTGAATCGACACCGGGCGCCGGCCACACCGCGCACCTGAACCGATGCTCACTCGCGACCGGATCCGGGCTGCGCACGCTGCGGGTCGCGTCGTTCGCCCCGACCGTCCCGCGGCTCCCGAGATCGGGACGATCACCCCTTGACAGGCATTCCGGACGCGGCAATGGTTAGGCTCACTTATTCACAGGCGGTGGGCAGGAGAAGGCCATGCGCACAGCCGCGCTCGCAGCCGTCGGCACGCTGATGGCACTCCTCGCGGGATGCGGCATCGGCGGGGCCGACGTCGACACCGTCCAGGTCTACTCCGGGCGGCACTACGACCTGGAGCGGGCCTTCCAGCAGTTCACCGACGAGACCGGGATCCCGGTCGAGGTACTCAACGGCAGCGACGCCGAGCTTCGCGAACGGCTCAAGGCCGAGGGCGAGGACACCCCGGCCGACGTGTTCCTCACCGTCGACGCGGGCAACCTGTGGCTGTCCGAGCAGGAGGGCCTGCTCGCGCCTGTCGGCTCCCCGGTGCTCGACGACGCCGTCCCGGACGACCTGAGAGACCCGCAGGGCCACTGGTACGGCCTGAGCGTGCGGGTGCGCACCGTGATGTACAACCCGCAGCGGGTGCAGCCGGGCGCGTTCGACCCGGTGAACACCTACGCCGCGCTGGCCGAGCCGCAGTGGCGGGGCCGGGTGTGCATGCGCACCGCGAGCAGCTCCTACACCCAGGCCCTGGTCGCGAGCATGATCGGCGAGCTGGGCCGGGAACGGGCCGCGCAGATCGTGCGCGGCTGGGTGGCCAACGACGTCCGGATCCGGGACAACGACGTGCAGATCCTCGAGGAGATCGCGGCCGGCGGCTGCGACGTGGGGATCACCAACCACTACTACCTGGCCCGGCTGCAGGAGGACCGCCCGGACCTGCCGGTCGCGCCCTACTGGGCCAACCAGCAGGGCCGCGGGGTGCACGTCAACATCTCCGGCGCCGGGCTGGTCGCCAGCTCGGACAACCCGCCGCTGGCCCGTCGGTTCCTGGAGTGGCTGGCCACCACCGGGCAGCGCCCGTTCGTCGAGGGCAACCACGAGTTCCCGGTCAACCCGGCGGTCGAACCGGAGCCGGCCATCGCGGCCTGGGGCGGGTTCGACTACGCGCCGATCGACGCCGAGGACTACGGCGGCAGCAACGCCGAGGCGGTCCGGCTGATGGCCGAGGCCGGGTACCGGTGAGCAGACCGGCCACCGCGGCCGGGACCCGGCCGGGGACCGCCGCCGGCACCGGCGGTCCCCGCCCCGCCGCCCCGGCGCGCCGGTGGCCGCGGTGGTCCGGCTCCGGCGAGCGGCGCAGCTGGCGGCTGGCGGTCGTGCTCGCCGCGGCGCTGGCGCTACTGCCGGTGCTCAGCGTCGGCGCCGACGGGCTGCTGCGGGTGCCGGACGCCTGGAACGCGCTCGGCACCGACGCGATGCTGCGGATGCTCGGCAGCACGCTCGCGCTGCTGGTCGGCGTCGGCACCGGCACGCTGCTGCTCGGCGGCGGGCTGGCCTGGCTGGTGGCGGCGCACCGGTTCCCGGGCCGGCGGCTGTTCTCCTGGCTGCTGGTGCTCCCGCTGGCGATGCCGGCCTACGTGCTGGGCTTCACGTTCCTGTCCGTGGTCGACTACACCGGCCCGGTGCAGACCGCGTGGCGGTCGCTGTTCGGCGCCGGGGCCTGGTTCCCCGAGCCGCGCTCGCTCGCCGGTGGGGTCGTGGTGCTGACGCTGTGCCTGTACCCCTACGTCTACCTGCTCGCCCGCGCCGCGCTGGCCGAGCAGGCCCCGGCCGGGTACGAGGCGGCCCGCGTCCTCGGCGCCGGGCACACCCGGGCCGGGCTCCGGGTGGTCGCGCCGCTGACCCGCCCCGCCCTGGCCGCCGGCGTCGCGCTGGTGCTGATGGAGACCCTGACCGACTTCGCCACCGTGCAGTACTTCGACCTGCAGACCGTCTCGGTGGGGGTCTACCAGGTGTGGAAGGGCACCTTCGACCGGCAGGCCGCGGCCGGACTGGCAACCGTGGTGCTGGTGTTCGCGCTGCTGGTGCTGGCCGCCGAGCGGCGGCTGCGCGGACGCGCCCGGTTCCACCGCAACGGCGGCACCGGCCGCGGGTTGCCGACGGTCGCGCTGCGCGGCCGGCGCGCCGGCGCGGCCACCGCCGCCTGCACCGCGGTGCTGGCCGCGGCGTTCGGCCTGCCGATGCTGCGGCTGATCACCTGGGCAGTCGCGGACGCGGGCCGCGGCACCGGCGGGGGCGCCGCGTTCGCCGAGCACCTGGGCAACGGCCTGCTGCTGGCCGTACTGACCGCGGCGGGCTGCACGGCGATCGCGCTGGTCGTGGTGCACGGGCGGCGGATGGCCCCCGGCCCGCTGGTCCGGTTCGCCGCGCCGCTGACCACCGTCGGCTACGCCGTGCCCGGCGTCGTGCTCGGGATCGGGGTGCTGGTGGTGACCGCCGGACTGGACGACGGGCTGGAGGCGCTCGGCGTACCCGGCGGCACCGGGCTGCTGGCCACCGGCTCGGTGGCCGGGATCCTCTACGCCTACCTGGTCCGCTTCCTCGCCCTCGGCCACCAGAGCATCGACGCGAGCCTGGCCGGGCTGGGACCCGCGACCACCCGCTCGGCGCTCTGTCTCGGCGCCCCGCCCCGCCGGGTGCTGACCCGGGTACATCTGCCCCAGGTCCGGGCCGGGATCGGGGTGGCGCTCGTGCTGGTGATCGCCGACGTGCTCAAGGAGCTCCCGATCGTGCTGCTGCTGCGCCCGCTCGGCTTCGACACCCTCGCGGTCCGGGTATGGACGCTGGCCTCGGAGAACTTCTGGCAGGCCGCCGCCCTGCCCGCGCTGACGATCGTGCTGGTCGCCGCCGTCCCGGTGCTGATGCTGGTACCCCGCACCCGGGTCCCGTCGTGAGGGCGGGCCGGTGAGCCGCGAGGTGCTGGCCCTGGACGGGGTCGGCCTCCGCTACGGGTCCGTACACGCGGTGTGCGGGCTGGACCTGCACGTCGACGCGGGCGAGCTGCTCGCGGTGGTCGGGCCGTCCGGCTGCGGCAAGTCCACCGCGCTGCGACTGGCCGCCGGCCTGGAGCGCCCGGACTCGGGCACGGTCCGGCTGGACGGGTCCACCGTGGCCGGCGCGCGCACCTGGGTGCCGCCGGAACGCCGCCCGGTCGGCGTGGTGTTCCAGGACCACGCCCTGTTCCCGCACCTGGATGTGGCCGGCAACATCGCGTTCGGGCTCGCCGAGCGCCCGGCCGCCGAGCGCCGGGAACGGGTGCACGCCGCACTGGGGCTGGTCGACCTCGCCGATCTGGCCGGGCGCTACCCGCACGAGCTCTCCGGCGGTGAGCAGCAGCGGGTCGCGCTCGCCCGGGCGCTGGCCCCGGAGCCGTCGCTGCTGTTGCTGGACGAGCCGTTCGCGCACCTGGACCGCGGGCTGCGCGACCAGGTCCGGGCCGAGACCGTGGCCATCCTGCGCCGCACCGGCACCACCGCGGTGCTGGTGACCCACGACCAGCACGAGGCCCTGGCCGTCGGGGACCGGGTGGCGGTGCTGCGGGCCGGGCGGGTCGAGCAGGTCGGCACGCCGCCGGAGGTGTTCCACGCCCCGCGCAGCCGGTTCGTGGCGACCTTCCTCGGCGAGGCCGACTTCCTGCCCGCCGGCGGCCCGGGCCGGCCCGGCGAGATCGGACCGGTCCCCGGCGCCGACCGGCACGACGACGGCCGCGAGGTGGTGCTGCGCCCGCACGACGTCGCGCTGCAGGCCGCCCCGGACGCCGACGCCGTGGTCACCGACCGGGAGTTCCGCGGCGGGTTCGCGCTCTACTCGGTGCGCCTGGGGTCCGGGCGCACGGTGCGCGCGTTGCTGCCGGACACGGTCGGGCTGCGGATCGGCGACCGGGTGGTGGCCCGGATCGCCGAGGGTCGCACCCCGGCCCTCCTCCCCTGACAAGGCGTTCACTCGTTCGGGGGTAGCTGCAGTGAGGCTGCCCTTATGCAATAAGAGCATGTCCGAATTCGGCGGAACGGCCGGTACCGGCGTCCGGGGCACGGCGCCGGACGAGACGGCGGGACCTGTCGAGTCCGTCCGGTTCGTCCGGGACCTGCGGGCCCACGGAGACCGGCCCGCCCTGCTCGCCGCCGACGGGACCGCGCTCGACTACCGCGCGCTCGCGGACCGGGTCGACGAGGTCGCCGACCGGCTCGGCCCACGACGGCGGCTCGTGCTGGTCGCGGCCGGGACCGGGATCGAGCCGCTGGTGACCTACCTGGGGGCGGTGCGCGGCAGGCACCCGGTGCTGCTCACCTCCCCCGACCCGGCGCGGACGGCGGCGCTGACCGCGGCCTACGACCCGGACGTCGTGCTCGCCCCGGACGGTGCCGGGTGGCGGCTGCACGCCCGCCGCGCCGGCAGCGCGCACGAGCTGCATCCCGAGCTGGCCCTGCTGCTGCCCACCTCCGGTTCGACCGGATCGCCCAAGCTGGTCCGGCTGCCGGCCGGTGCCGTGCAGGCCAACGCGGAGGCGATCGCGGAGTACCTCGGCGTCCGGGACACCGACCGGGCCCCGGCGATGCTCCCGCTGCACTACTGCTATGGCCTGTCCGTGCTGCACACGACCCTGCTCCGCGGGGCGGCCCTGGTGCTGCCCGACGCCCCGGTGACCGAACCCCGGTTCTGGGACACCGCCCGCGTCCACGGGGTGACCAGCCTGCAGGGGGTGCCCTACACGTTCGACCAGCTCGACGCGCTGGAGTGGCCGCGACTGCCGTCGCTGCGCTACGTCACCCAGGCAGGCGGGCGGCTGGCCCCGGAGCGGGTACGCGCAGTGGCCCGGCGCGGCCGCGCGGAGGGCTGGCGACTGTTCGTGATGTACGGCCAGACCGAGGCCACCGCGCGGATGGCGTACCTGCCGCCGGAGCTGGCGGAGTCCCGGCCCGGTGCGGTCGGCGTGCCCGTCCCCGGCGGCTCGTTCGAGCTGGCACCGGTGCCGGAGGCCGGGCCCGGCTGCGGCGAGCTGGTCTACCGGGGCCCGAACGTGATGCTCGGCTACGCCACCGGCCCGGCCGACCTGGCCCGCGGCCGGGAGATCGGCGCTCTGGCGACCGGCGACCTGGCCCGGTGCGGCGCGGACGGGCTCTACGAGCTGGTCGGACGGCGCAGCCGGTTCGTCAAGCCCTACGGGTTGCGGATCGACCTCGACGAGGTCGAGCGCGCCCTCGCCGCGCGCGGCGTCGCCGCGGTCGCCACCGGGGACGACGACCGGCTGGTACTGGGCGTCGTCGGGGCCGGCCCGGACGGCGTCGCCGCGGACACCGCGGACCGGCTGGGCCTGCCGCGCGCGAGCGTGCTCGGGGTCGGGCTCGACGCGCTGCCCCGGACCGACACCGGCAAGCTCGACCGTCCGGCCGTGCTCCGGCTCGCCCGGGAGGCCTCGCCGGCCGCCGAATCCGGGGAGCCCGGCGCGACGGGTGGATCCGGTGGTTCCGGACACGGGTCGGTGCGCGCGGCGTTCGCCCGGGTGCTCGGGCTGAGCGAGGTGCCCGGCGACGCGAGCTTCCGCGACCTCGGCGGCGACTCGCTGCGCTACGTGCAGATGTCCGCGGCGCTGACCAGGATCCTCGGCGACCCGCCCGCGGACTGGCCGGGACGCCCGGTCGCCGAGCTGGAGGCCCTGCGGGCCGACGCCCGGCGACGCCGCCCGCTCCGGCCGGTGGAGATGCCGGTGCTGCTGCGCGCGGTCGGGATCGTGCTGGTGCTGGTGGCGCACGTGGGCCCGGCGGCCGTGCTGGGCGGGGCGCACCTGCTGTTGGCCGTGGCCGGCTGGACGTTCGCCCGGCTCACCCCGTCCGGCGGCGTGCGCTCCCGGCAGCTGCTCGGCACCGTGGCGCGGATCGCGGTGCCCACCGTGCTCTGGCTCGGCTGGCGGGCCGCGGTCGACCCGGACGTCGGGCTGCACAACCTGCTGCTGCTCAACGTGGTGCTGGACCCGGAGCTGACCGGCTACTGGTTCGTCGAGTCGCTGCTGCATGTCCTGCTGGTGCTCGCCCTGCTGTTCGCGCTGCCTCCCGTGCGCCGGGCAGAGCGGCGGTGGCCGTTCGGGGTCGCCGCCGCGGCGCTGGGCGCCGGGCTGCTGGTGCGGTCGTGGACCGGTCCGCCGGACGGTTTCACCGTCGGCCCGTTCGCCCCGCAGCAGGTGTTCTGGATCTTCGTGCTGGGCTGGCTGGCGCAGCGCGCCGACACCCCGGGACGCCGACTGCTCGTGCTGGGCCTGCTCCCGCTGCTCGTGCCCGGATTCTTCGCCGACCCGTTCCGCACCATCGTGCTGATCGCCGGGACGGTGCTGCTGCTGGCCGTGCACCAGGTGCGGCTCCCCACGCCGCTCGCCGGGATGACGGCCCTGGTGGCGGGCGCATCGTTGACGATCTACCTGACGCACTACGCCGTACTCGGGGCGCTGCACGCGCGCCTGCCCGGACCGGTGGTGGTGCTGGCCTGCCTGGTGGTCGGGGTGCTCGCCTGGCAGGCCTGCCGCGGAGCGGGCCGCCTGTTGTCGGTGCTCCCGGACGGGCCGGTCCGCTCCCGGTGGCGGCCCACGGGACCGGAGGACCGGCCCTTCGGTGCCCTGCCGTCCGGTGGCGGCGACCGCGTCGCGTCGGGCGCGGTCGGCGCCGACGGCGAGGTCGCACCGGGCCCACGGTTCGGGTTCCGACGGCGACCTGCGACAACGGTCCCGGCGAGGGATCGCTAGCGGGCCGACCGAGAGGCGCCACCACCGGCTCCCCACGATCGACCGGCGGGTGCCGCTCCCGATGACCGGTGCGAGGATGACGCCGCCGGAGCCGGTCGCCCCGGCCTCGACGAGCGGTCTCGGCACCGGAGGTGGGACGGACACGTGAGGCTGCCCGACCGGTTCGCGCCACCGGACCTGCTGCGCGCGCCCGGCCGATCGCCGGTGGAACGGGTGGCGGTGCCGGGTCTGGGCCTGTCGGTCCACGGGTGGTCACCGACCCTGTCCCGCATGACCTCGCCCTCGGCCGGCGTCGCGATGGCGTTGCCCGCGTTCGGCATGCGGGCCGGTGGGGGCACCGCCCTGGACCCCGGCGCGTCGGCGGAACGGGCGATCGACCGGCTCGACGAGCTCGGTCTCGGGCGCGTGGCGCTGCTCGGGCACTCGGCCAGTTGCCAGGTCGTCGCCGAGGTCGCGCGCAGGGCACCGGAGCGGGTGAGCGCGTTGGTGCTGGTCGGGCCGACCACCGACCCCGACGCCCGGGCGTGGGGCCGGCTCGCGCGCCGCTGGGTACGCACGGTCCGCCGGGAGCCCCTGTGGCAGGTCCCGCTGCTGCTGCGGGACTACACCTACAGCGGTCTGGCCGGCTTCGCCCGGGCGATCGCGGCCGCGCGCCACCACCGGCTCGACGACGTCCTGGCCGACGTCCGGTGCCCGGTGCTGCTCGTACGCGGCGCGCACGACCACATCTGCCCCTCGGCCTGGCTCGACCGGCTGGCCGCGCGGTCCGGTCACGCGACCACGTCCACCGTGGCCTCGAGCGCGCACATGATCCCGCTGACCCACCCGGACGCCCTGGCTGCGGTCCTGGCTCGGTTCCTGGTCACCGGAGCCCGGTAGCGCGCGGGGGTTTACCGCCGTCGCTGCGGGGCACGCACGGGCGAGGACGTCCGTCCGACCGTCGAGGGAGTGTGCGCGAGGTGCAGGAGTCGAGGAGCGCGAACGTGTTCGTGCTGGGCCTGGACGATCACAACCGGGAAGTGCTGGAGTCGCTGTCGGACTCCGACGAGTACCGGTTCCACGGGCTGCTCACGATCGACGAGCTGCAGTACGGCGACCAGATCCCGGTCGACGAGCTGCTGGACAAGGCGACACGGCAGCTGGACGCGTTCGAGGGCACGGTCGATGCCGTCATCGGGTTCTGGGACTTCCCGGTGAGCACGATGGTCCCGCTGCTGTGCGGGCACGTGTCCGGCCACTGCGCCGACCTGGAGTCGGTGGTCAAGTGCGAGCACAAGTACTGGAGCCGGCTCGAGCAGCAGAAGGTGATCGACGAGTACCCGGCCTTCGGCCTGGTCGACCCCGACCACGCCCAGAGCCCACCGGCCGGCGTCGACTATCCGATGTGGGTCAAGCCGGTGAAGTCCTTCTCCTCCGACCTGGCCTTCGGGGTGCGCGACGACGACGAGTTCCGCGAGGCCATGACCGAGATCAGCAAGGGGATCGGACGGGTGGGCGAACCGTTCGAGATCCTGCTGAACAAGCTCGACCTGCCGGCCGAGGTCGCGGAGATGGGCGGCCGGGCCTGCCTGGTCGAGGAGACGATGACCGGCCGGCAGGTGACCCTCGAGGGCTACGTGCGCGGTGAGGAGGTGCACATCTTCGGCGTCGTCGACACGATCAACCGCGACGACGTCCCCAGCCAGGACCGCTTCCAGTACCCGTCGTCGCTGCCGGAGCGGACGGCCGAGCGGATGGCCGAGATCTCCCGGCGGATCGTGCGACAGGTCGGCCTCGACCACACCACGTTCAACATCGAGTTCTTCTGGGACGAGGACGCCGACACGGTGCGCGTGCTGGAGGTGAACCCGCGCCACTCGCAGTCCCACGCCGAGCTGTTCGCCGACGTCGACGGCGCGCCCAACCACCAGGCGATGCTGCGGCTCGCACTGGGCCGCGACCCGGCGATGCCGCGCCGGAAGGGGCGACACGCGATGGCGGCGAAGCGGTTCCTGCGCCGGCTGGAGGACGGGCGGGCGACCCGCGTGCCCACCGCGGCCGAGATCGCCGCCGCCGAGGCCGAGGTGCCCGGGGTGACCGTCGACGTCATCGTGGACGAGGGTGACCGGCTCTCCGAGCTCCCCGACCAGGACAGCTACAGCTACAAGATCGCCAACATCTACGTCGGCGGCAGGGATGCCGAGGACATCGACGAGAAGTTCGACCGGTGCATCGCCATGCTGCCGTTCGAGTTCACCACCTGATCCCGCGACCGGTCGGGCGCCACCGGGCGCCGAACACGAACGACGAGGAGGTCCACCCGGTGCGCACGGTGACGGCGCTGCCCTACGAGGTGCACGAGACCGAGCACACGACGATCCCGCTCTCCGACGGCACACACCTGGCCGCTCGGATCTGGCGACCGGATCCCGACGAGGCCGGGCCGGTACCGGCGGTGCTGGAGTTCATCCCGTACCGCAAGCGCGACCACACCGCCGTGCGCGACTCCGTGCACCACCCCTACCTGGCCGGGCACGGCTACGCGGGCGTGCGGGTGGACCTGCGCGGGAGCGGCGAGTCCGACGGGGTGCTGACCGACGAGTACCTCGAGCAGGAGCTCCTCGACGCCGAGGAGGTGCTGGCCTGGCTGGCCGCGCAGCCCTGGTGCAGCGGCCGGACCGGGATGATGGGCATCTCCTGGGGCGGCTTCAACGCCCTGCAGGTCGCGGCCCGCCGACCGGAGAGCCTCGGCGCGATCGCCACCGTGTGCTCGACCGACGACCGCTACGCCGACGACGTGCACTACATGGGCGGCTGCCTGCTCGGGGACAACCTGAGCTGGGCCTCGACCATGTTCAACTTCAACTCCTGCCCGCCGGACCCCGCACTGGTCGGCGACCGCTGGCTGGACATGTGGATCGAGCGGATGCGGGGCAGCGGCCTCTGGGTCGAGAAGTGGCTGCGCCACCAGCGCCGCGACGACTACTGGCGGCACGGGTCGATCTGCGAGGACTACTCCGCGGTGGCGTGCCCGGTGCTGGCCGTGAGCGGCTGGGCCGACGGCTACTCGAACTCGGTGTTCCGGCTGATGGAGCGGCTCGAGGTCCCGCGCAAGGGCCTGATCGGGCCGTGGTCGCACAAGTACCCGCACCAGGGCGAGCCGGGCCCCGCCGTCGGGTTCCTGCAGGAGCTGGTGCGCTGGTGGGACCGCTGGCTCAAGGACGACGACAACGGCATCATGGACGAGCCGATGATGCGCACGTTCATGCAGGACAGCGTGCCGCCCTCGACCTCCTACGAGGACCGCCCCGGGCGCTGGGTCGGCGAGCCGTCCTGGCCCTCGCCACACGTGGACACGGTGACGTTCCCGCTGCTCCCGACCAAGCTCGGGGAGCACGGCGAGCAGGCCCGCGAGGCCGAGCTCACCGTCGCCTCGCCCCTGTCGGTCGGGCAGTTCGCCGGCAAGTGGTGCTCCTACAACGCTCCCCCGGACCTGCCCTACGACCAGCGGGAGGAGGACGGCGGCTCGCTGGTCTTCGACAGCGACGTGCTGGAGAACGCGCACGAGATGCTCGGCGCCCCCGAGCTCGAGCTGGAGTGCTCGGTGGACCGACCGGTCGCGATGGTCGCGGCCCGGATCTCCGACGTCGCCCCCGACGGCGGAGCCACCCGGGTGACCTACGGGCTGCTCAACCTCACCCACCGCGACGGGCACGCCGAACCGCAGCCGATGGAGCCGGGCAGGCGTTACCGGGTCCGGGTCGCGCTCAACGGCGCGGCGCAGCGGTTCCCGGCCGGGCACCGGATCCGGCTGTCGCTGTCCACCTCGTACTGGCCACTGGCCTGGACCCCGCCCGAGCCGGTCTGCCTGACGGTGTTCACCGGGGCCAGCCGGCTGACGATCCCGCTGCGCCGCACGGGCGACCGCGACGAGGTCGCGGTGCGCCCGTTCGACCCGCCGGAGGGTGCGCCGGCGCTGCCCACCACCGCGACCCGGGCCGGCGAGCAGCGCTGGCAGGTCACCCGGGACCTGGTCGACGACGTGTCCGAGCTGCAGGTGGTCAAGGACTCCGGAGGGTCCCGGTTCGACGACATCGGGCTCGAGGTCGACGAGCGGGTCGAGGAGCGCTACAGCTTCCGCGCCGACGAGTTCGACTCGGTGCGCGGCGAGGTCGTCTCGCGGGTGCGGATGAGCCGCGAGGACTGGGAGGCCTCGGCGGTCACCCGCACCGTGATGACCTCCGATGCGCACCGGTTCCACCTGCACGCCCAGCTCGACGCCTACCACGCCGCGCACCGCGTGCTGTCGCTGAACTGGTCCACCAGCATCCCGCGGGACTGCGTCTGACCTGGTGCGCCCGGCCGGTGGCGCGCGGACCGCGCCGTCGCGGCGGACCTGGAGATCCACGCCCGTCGCGCGTACCGTGATCGCGGTCACAGCAGCGCGGCGGGAGGGGTCGAGGGTGGCGCGAGACGCAGGCCCGGGCACCGGCCCGTCCACGCTGCTGCGCGAGCTCCGCGGGTTCGGGCCGATCGACGTGGCGTTCTCGGCCACGGTGGACGCGCGGGCCCGCACCTTCGTGCTCGACCGCTTCGACGGGGCCCGCACCCGGCGCCTGCAGGGGGTGGTCAGCCCGTTCGGGGTGGGCCTGGGCGGGCGCTGCATCGCGATGGGCCGTCCCGCCTACGTCAGCGACTACGCCAGTGCCCGCGGGATCTCCCACCAGTTCGACGCCCCGGTCGCCGGCGAGGGCCTGCGGTCGATCATCGCGGTGCCGGTCACCGAGGACGGGGTGGTCCGCGCCGTGGTCTATGCCGGGTCGCGCCGCACCTGCGGGTTCGGGGACCGGTTCGTCGACCGGACCGTCTCCTTCGTCCGGCGGCGCACGGTGCCCGGCCCCGACCCCGTGGAGGGCCCGACCGCGCCGTCGTGGGATGGACCGCGGGTCCGTGAGCTGCACGCGGAGCTGCGCGCGATCGCCGCGACGACGACCGACCCCGGCGTGCGACGGCGGCTCGGCGCGGTGCTGGCGAGGCTGTCCGAACCGCCGCCGGACGGTAACGACACCGCCCCGGCACTGACACCGCGTGAGCTCGACGTGCTGGCCCTGGTCGCGGTGGGGTGCGCGAACGACGAGGTCGCCGCACGGCTCGGGCTCACCCTGCAGACCGTGAAGTCCTACCTCAAGGGCGCGATGTCCAAGCTGGACAGCCACACCCGCGGCGAGGCCGTGCACACCGCGCGCCGGGCCGGGCTGCTCCCCTGACCGCACGGAGCCCGGAGAGGTCGACCATGTCGTCTCCCGGATCGGTGTCGGCGGGTGAAGCCGTGGGTCAGGTGGTGAGGGCGTCGCGGTGAGCCAGCACGGCGGATGCGGCGCGGGCGCCGGCCTGCAGGGCGCCGTCGATGTGCCCGGCGTGCGTGGTGGCGGTCTCGGTGCCGGCCCAGTGCAGCCGTCCGCCGAGCGCCGGTTCCTGGTAGGCCGGGTGCCCGAAGAGGTGGTGCGCGCCGGTGGGGGTGTGGCCGGGTGGGCTGGTGTAGGGCTCGCAGCTCCAGTCCTGCACGTGCAGCTGCAGTGGCTCGGCGGCCTCGTGGCCGAACAGGCGGACGAGCTGGTCGAGGGCACGTCCGGGCAGCGCGGGGTCCGGTGTGCCGGGCAGGGCCGGGGCGGCGAACCCGAACAGGGCGGCCGGGTCCCCGCCCGGCCCGGACATGTCGTGGATCTCGCGGAGCGGGCCCGCGTAGCTGACCGCGGCCCCGGCGAGGCCTCGGTCGCGCCAGAACGCGCGCCGGTAGCGGGCCACGACCTTGACCGTCGCGGCCATCCAGATCGGGGTCGCCCGGGCCAGTGTCGCCAGCTTCTCGGGCAGCGCCGGAACGAGCTCGATCGTCGCGGCGGCGAGTGCCGGGGGAACGGCGAGGACGACGTGGGCGGCGGTGACCTCGTCCCCGCACAGGGTCCGCACCCGCATCGTGTCGTCGGTGGCGTGGACGTCGCGGACGGGTGTGCCGAGCCGTAGCGCACCGGCCGGCAACCCTGCGGCCAGGGCCGCGGCCAGTGACTGGGCGCCCGCGGTGATGCGGCCGCTGTCGACGTCGATCGGGTTGCCCCGGACGCGGCGGGGGCGCGGCGGGTCCCCGGCAGCCTCCTCCGCGGGGACCTCGACCACGGCGTCACCGCCGGTGTGCTGGGCGAAGGTCGCGAGTCCGTGGCGGGACAGCGCGGCGGTGACCCGCTGTTCGTGCGGCCAGAACCACGTCGCGCCGAGGTCGAGCACCGCGCCTGCGGCGTGCCCCCCGGCGGGTACCGACAGCAGTCGTCCACCGACGCGCTCGCGCGCCTCGAGGACCAGCACGGCGGCTCCGGCATCGGCCAGCGCCCGGGCACAGGCCAGCCCGGACACCCCGGCGCCGACGATCACCGCGTCGTGGTGGACGTCGTCGGCTCGCATCCCGTCCGGTCCCTCCTTCTCCCCACGCCCTCGCGCCACCGCGGTCGCGATAAACGCACTGAGTACCCTCGGACACCGGCTCCGGGGTGACTCGTCGACGGCACCCATGGTCGACCACGCTCGCCGCCGGCAGAACCAGGGATCCGCGCATGACCGACATGAGCACGATGTATGGCGACCGGATCAAGGTCGTGCAGCTCTACTACGCGCGCGCGGCCGCTGATCTCGGGTCGTTCTCGCGGGCCGCGACCGTTCTCGGGGTCACCCAGCCCGCGTTGTCGCACGGCATCGCGGCGTTGGAACGGACCCTGGGTGGCACGCTGTTCGACCGCGCCACGACCGGGGTGACCCCGACCGCGCTGTGCGGGCGGATCCTGCCGCATCTGCACGCCGTGCTCGGCTCGCTGGACGCGTTGCTGACCGAGGCGCGGGCGGCGACGAGGGCGGAGGCCGAACCGTTGCGGCTGGGGGTGTCCCCGATCATCCACCCCGACCTGGTCGGGCGCGCGTTCGAAGCGGCCCGCGGCGGCCTGCCGGCGTCGCTGGTGGTGCAGGAGAAGAACCTGGTCGAGCTGCGCCGCGAGCTGCGCGCCCGGCGCCTGGACCTGCTGCTGGTGCCTGCCGTCCCGGACGAGGGTCCGGTGCGCCGGCGCGAGATCGCGTCCGAGCCGCTGCACTACCTGTCCGACGACGGCGGCACGGGCGACCGGGAGCCGGTCGAGCTGCGCGAACTCTCCGAACGCTCGATGGTCATGGTCGGTGACGGCTGCGGGCTGGCCACGACGACCCGGCGGCTGTTCGCCGACGTCGGCGCACGCCTGGTGCCCTATCCGGGCGAGGCCGACAGCTACCGCAGCGTGGAGGACTGGGCCCACCTGGGGCTGGGCGGGGCGCTGCTGCCGCTGTCCCGGTTCCAGCCCGGTGCCGGCACCCGCCCGGTGCACCGCGACGGCGAGCCGGTCACCATCCACTACGAGGCGTTGTGGCTGGCCGAGACGCCCCGGAGGCCGGCGATCGACGCCCTGCTGGAGCGGCTCACCGCGGCCTGACCGTCCCTGCCGCGCGGGCGGTCACGGGTTCGGCACGGCCGGCGTCGCCACCCACGTTCGTGGGTGGATCCCCGCGGGGCCGCGCTCCTAGCGTCGGGCTCCCGCCCTCCGACGCGGGGACCGACACCGACGGGAGCCACCGTGGACGTTCCCAGCGCGATGCGCCAGGCGATGGAGTTCAACCGGGACCGGACGGCGGTCGTCACCGAGCACGACCGGTTCACCTTCGGGCAGATGTGGGAGCGCGGCGTCCGGCTGGCCAACGCGCTGATCGAGGCCGGGATCCGCCCCGGCGACCGGGTCGCGGGCCTGGAGGACAACAACCTCGGGGCGGCCGACCTGTTCCTCGGCGCGGCCATCGCCGGAGCCGTGCGGGTGCCGCTCTACGCGCGCAACTCGCTCGAGGCGCACGCCCACATGGTCGCCCAGACCGGCACCCGGATCGTGCTCTCCGACGCCGCCTACGCCGACACCGTGCTCGGCCTGGACGAGCGGGTGGACAGCGTGACGCAGGTGATCGTGCGCGACGGCGGCTACGAGAAGTGGCTGGCCGACCAGTCCGACGTCGATCCGATGGTCGAGGTCGGCCCGGACGACTGGTACGTCATCCGGCACTCCGCCGGGACCACCGGCACCTCGAAAGGGGTGGGGTACACCCAGCACGACTGGCTGGTGAACTGCCGCAACTGGTTCTACCGCCTGCCCAACCTGGCGTGGGGCAGCGTCGTCGGGCACGCCGGGCCGATCTCGCACGCGTCGGGCTACCTGTTCCTGCCGGCCTGGATGCACGGCAGCACGAACCTGCTCTTCGGCGCGTTCGAGCCGGGCAAGGTGCTGGACATGCTCGCCGAGCACGCGGTGACGCACATGTTCGCGCCACCGTCGATGGTGGCCATGCTCAGCTCCGACCCCTCGATCGGCGGGCGGGAGTTCCCGGCCCTGCGGTGCATGCTCGTCGGCGGCGCCCCGATCACCGACGCCACCGCGCTGGCCGGGCGGGCGGCGTTCGGCGACGTGCTGCACCAGGTGTTCGGCCAGACCGAGGCGGTGCCGCTGACCGTGATGACGCCGCAGGAGTGGTTCGGGCAGTTCCCCGGCTCGCAGCCGATGCGCGCGGCCGGACGGGTGCTGCCCTTCGCCCGGATGGAGGTGCGCGACGAGGACGGGCAGGTCCTGCCGCTGGGCTCGGACGGCGAGCTGTGGGCACAGGTCGAGGGGCAGATGCGCGGCTTCTGGGGAGCCGAGGAACTGACCGCCACCCGCCTGGTCGACGGCTGGGTACGCACCCGCGACATCGGCCGGATCGACGCCAACGGCTTCGTCTACGTGCTCGACCGGGCCGACGACATGATCGTCTCCGGCGGGTTCAACATCTGGCCGGCCGAGCTGGAGACCGTGATCGCCGACCATCCCGCCGTCGTCGAGGTCGCGGTGTTCGCGATCCCGCACGAGCGCTGGGGCGAGACCCCGATGGCGGTCTGCCGCGTCGACGAGGGCGCCGCGGTGACGGCAGCGGAGATCGTCGGGCTCGTGGTGGAGCGGCTCGGTTCCTACAAGAAGCCCGGCGGAGTCGAGTTCACCACCGAGCCGCTGCCCAAGACCGTGGTCGGGAAGCTGCAGCGCAAGGCGCTGCGCGAGCCCTACTGGGCCGGCCGGGCCGACCGTGTGAGTGGAGCCTGACATGAGCGCGAGAGCAGCGAACGCGGAACGAGCATCGGCACCGACCGATCCGCGCACCGGCCGGGGCCTGGCCGCCGGCTACGAGATGCCGTGGGCCTTCGAGCAGGAGCACCGGGACTGGCGGGACACGATGCGCCGGTTCGTCGCCGACGCCGTCGAGCCCGGCGCGGCGACGCGCAGCATCGAGTCCCGTTTCGACCCCGACCTGGTCCGCGAGGCCGGTCGGCTCGGGGTGTTCGGGCTGCTCGCGCCCGAGGAGTTCGGCGGGGCCGGCGCGGACCTGCGCACGCACTGCCTGACCGTCGAGGAGCTGGCCGTCGTCGACTCCTCGCTGGCGGTGACCGTGCACGTCCAGGCGATCTGCGTCGCGCTGCTGGCCCACCTGGCCCGGAACCGCCCCGAGCTGTGCGCGGAGATCCTGCCCGCCGCGAGCACCGGAGAGGTGTTCATCTCGATCGGCCTGACCGAACCCTCCGGCGGCTCGGACGCCGGCAACATCGCCACCTCCGCCCGCCGCGACGGCGACGGCTGGGTGATCGACGGCTCCAAGCAGTTCATCACCAACTCCGGCACCCCGTTCTCCCGCTGGGTGATCCTGCTGGCCGCCGTCGGCGACGGCGAGGCCGGGCGGCCACCGGTCTCGGCGTTCCTGGTCCCGCTCGACGCGCCCGGGGTCACCGTCGGCCCCGCCTACCCGAAGGCCGGCTGGCGCTCCTCGGACACGCACCCGCTGTTCTTCGACGGCGTCCGGGTCGGCGACGACGCGCTGCTGTCCGAGCCCGGGCGCGGCTACCGCGACGTGCTGGAGTTCCTGACCTGGGCCCGGTTCCCGATCGCGGCGATGAGCGCGGGCCTGGCGCGCGGCTGCCTGGAGGACACCCTGCGGTTCGTCTCCGACCGCAGCTCCTTCGGACGGCCGCTGGGCTCGCACCAGGGCGTGGCGTTCCCGACCGCGCAGATCGCCGCGCTCGCCTCCACCGCGCGCCTGATGACCTACGACGGGGCCTGGAAGTACGACCACGGCCTGCCGTTCCGGGACGAGGCCGCGGTGGCCAAGCTGGTCGCGTCCGAGGCGGCGGTGGAGGCGGCGAACCTGGCCACCCAGCTGCAGGGCGGCTACGGCTTCATCGAGGAGACGGCCTCGACACGCCACCACCAGGACGCCCGCATCCTCACCATCGGCGAGGGCACCTCGGAGGTGCAACGTCTGCTGATCGCCCGGTCGCTGGGCCTGACGGTCTGACCGGTGCGGCGACGATGCCCCGCCGCCGCACCGGTCGTCCTCACGCCATCGACGCCGCCCCTGACGTCGCCGTCTCGAAGCCCTCGTAGCCCTTCGCGGCCACCTCGTCGCACAGCCCCCGGTACACCCCGACCCCACCCATGTACGGGTAGACGCTGCGTTGCTTGCCGGGGATGTTCGCGCCCATCCACCACGAGTCGGCCTGCGGGAGCAGGGTCATGTTGCCGACCTCGGTGTGGTGGGCCACCCACCCGTCCTCGGCCTCGGCGGTCGGCTCGATCCGGCCCAGACCGTTCTCACGCATCCAGCGCAGGCAGCCGGTGACCCAGTCCACGTGCTGCTCGATCGAGACCGGCATGTTGCTCATCACCGACGGGCTCTGCGGGCCGGTGATCATGAACAGGTTCGGGAAGCCCCGTGTGGTCAGGCCCATGTAGGTACTGGGCCCCTCGGCCCACTTGTCCGACAGACCGACGCCGTCGCGCCCGGTGACGTTCAGCCGGAACAGCGTGCCGGTCATGGCGTCGAACCCGGTCGCGTAGACGATGGCGTCCACCTCGTGGTCGGTGCCACCGACCCGCACGCCGTGCTCGGTGATCTCCTCGATCGGCGTGTCGCGGATGTCGACCAGGGTCACGTCGTCCCGGTTGAACGTGTCGTAGTAGCCGTTCTCCAGCGGCGGGCGCTTGGTGAAGAACGGGTGGTTGCGCGGGCTGAGCTTCTCCGCGACCTCGGGGTCGCGCACCTTCTCGCGGATCTTGCTGCGCAGGAACTCGGCCGCGGTCTCGTTCGCCTCGCCGTCGAGCAGCAGGTCGTTGAACGTGGTGCCCAGCCGGAACCCGCCGCGGGCCCAGGCCTCCTCGAAGATCTGCCGGCGTTCCTCCTCCCCGACCGAGAGCGCGGGGCGGTCGGCGATGTCGTAGGGGAAGCCGAAGCCGGTCTCGCGGGTACGCGCCCAGATGTCGGTGTAGTTCGCCTTGATCTCGCGGGCGTCCTCCTCGGTCATCGGCCGGTTCCCGCCGGTGATGTCGTAGTTCGGCGTCCGCTGGAACACGACCAGGTGCGCGGCCTGCTCCGCGATCTCCGGGACGGCCTGCACCGACGTCGCCCCGGTACCGATCACCGCGACCCGCTTGCCGGTGAAGTCCACGCCCTCGTGCGGCCACCGCCCGGTGTGGTAGCTGTCGCCGCCGAAACGGTCCCGTCCCGGGAAGTCGGGCAGGTTCGTCGTCGACAGGCATCCCACCGCGGTGATGAGGTACCGCGCGCTGGTCCGGGCGCCGTCGCCGGTCTCGACCTGCCACCGGTCCCCGTCGGGGTCCCAGGTCGCCGCCGTCACCGTGGTGGAGAACCGGATGTCGCGCCGCAGGTCGTAGCGCTGGGCCACGTGCTGCAGGTACCGCAGGATCTCCGGCTGGCCCGCGAACCGCTCGCTCCAGGTCCACTCCTGCAGCAGGTCCTCGGACAGGCGGTCGGAGAAGCTGTAGAAGTAGCTCTCCGAGTCGCAGCGCGCACCCGGGTAGCGGTTCCAGTACCAGGTGCCGCCGACGTCGTCGGCGGACTCGATCACCTGCGCACGCATCCCGAGCGTGTCGCGCAGCCGGTGCAGCATGTAGAGGCCGGAGAAACCGGCCCCCACGATCAGGGCGTCGAGGTCAGGGGCGTCATCGCGTGTGTCGGTCATGTCGCTCCGTGGTCGGGGCGTCACCCCGATGTGACGCCTGACACCGAGTCTGGACGCGGCGAGCGCGTTCTGCACAGCGGCCGACCGGTGCGCATCCGACGATTCGGACCGCGCATGTGAGGTACTCCCGCGGATGACCGAACGATCGCAGCTCCCGATTCCCGACTACGACCACCTGCCCGAGAACGGACTGGCGAACCGCATCCGCACGCTCGACGCCGACGGCCTGGAGACGCTGCTGGGCTACGAGCGGGAGCACGCGAACCGGCTGCCGGTCGTGCTGCTGATGGAGAACCGGCTCACCGAGCTGCGGGAGGGCCGCGCCGAACCGACCGGCGGCGACCCCGCCGGCGCGCAGCCCGAGACCCCGGCGACACCCGAGCGCGGCTCTCCCGTCCCGGACCACCACCAGCAGGCGAACAACCAGCCGC
>CBIHNM010000050.1:0-19806 GCA_966211265.1 uncultured Pseudonocardia sp. | reverse complement strand
GCCGAACGGCCGATCGACGGGCCGCCGGGCGTCGGAGGGCGACCGCCGGGCGCCGGTGGGAACGTGCTCCACGGAGCCCGGGGAGCGGGCACATCCGCGGCCACCCGGGCGTTACCCTGGTAGCGCGAGAGCACGACACGAGTCGGATCGCGACACGAGCGAGGGGACTCCGACCCGCGTCGGGGGCCGCGCCTGGCCGAGGAGAGACATGGGTAGCACGGATGGCGGAGCTTTCCGCCGGATGCTTCGCAAGCTCACCAGTGACGTCGACGAGCTCGACGCGCGGGATCTCGCGGAGGACGCCGAGGACTCGGGTGCGCGCGCCGCGAAGGACTGCGCCTGCGGCGAGGAGGTCATCATGCTCGGCCGCATCCGCAGCGTGGAGCTGTGCCCGCAGAGCGCCGAGGCGACGTTGCGGGCGGAGCTGTTCGACGGCACCGACGGGGTGACCCTGGTCTGGATGGGGCGCCGCCGGATCCCCGGCATCGAGGCCGGCCGCACCATGCGCGTGCGCGGGCGGCTCTCGATCCGGGACGGCCAGAAGGTGCTCTACAACCCGTACTACGAGATCTGCCAGGCCCAGTGAGCCGACGCCACCCCGACAGCGCTCCGACCACCCGCCTGCCCCGGATCGAGGTGGAACCGCGGCCGGACCGTGACGGCGCCCGTCCCGACGGTCCGGTGGCGGCGCCCACCTCGGCCGAGGTGACCGCGCCGACGGACCCCGTCCCGCCCGGCCCCGACGCTGCCGGGGCCGCCCGCACCTCCACCGGCCCGACGCTGATGGACCAGATGGGCGGGGTCTCCGGGATCGTCGCCTCGACGGTCCCGGTGGCGGTGTTCGTGGTGGTCAACGTCGTCACCTCGCTGCGCCCGGCGCTGTACGCGGCGATCGCGGCCGGTGTCGTGGTGCTGGTGTGGCGCCTGCTGCGGCGCGACCCGGTCCAACCGGCGATCTCCGGGCTGATCGGGGTCGGGATCTGCGCGCTGGTGGCGAACCGGACCGGCGAGGCGCGCGGCTTCTACCTGCCCGGCCTGCTCTACAGCGGCTTCCTCGCCCTGGTCGCGCTCGTGTCGGTGATCGTCCGCTGGCCGCTGGCCGGGGTGATCTGGCACGGCATCAACGGGCACGGCCAGGAGTGGCGATCGGACCGGCGGCTGCTGCGCGCCTACACGTGGGCCACCGGCATCTGGGCGCTCGTGTTCGGCCTGCGGGTCCTCGTGCAGGGGCTGCTCTACGACGCCAACGCCGAGAACGCGCTCGGGATCGCCCGGCTGGCGATGGGCTACCCGCTGTTCGGCGCCGCGATCCTGGCCACGATCCTGATCGTCCGCCGCGCCGAGCGGACCGGGGCCGCGGCGACCTGAGCCCGCGGCGGGCCCGCCTCAGACGTCGAGGGCCGAGCGGATCTCCTCCTCGACGGCGGCGGTGGCCACGAACAGCAGCTCGTCGCCGGCCTCGATCGCGTCGTCGGGCTGCGGCACGATCACCCGGCCGCCGCGCAGGATCACCACCAGCGCCGAGTCCGGCGGCAGCGCCAGCGAGCGGACCGGACGGCCGGAGAGCGGCGTCGGGTCCGGCAGCGTGACCTCCATCAGGTTCGCCTGCCCCTGGCGCAGCGTCAGCAGCCGGACCAGGTCGCCGACCGCCACCGCCTCCTCGACCAGGGCGGCCAGCAGACGCGGGGTGGACACCGCGACGTCGACGCCCCAGTTCTCGCCGAAGAGCCACTCGTTGCGCGGGTCGTTGACCCGGGCCACCACCCGGCGGACCCCGAACTCGGTCTTGGCCAGCAGCGACACCACGAGGTTGACCTTGTCGTCGCCGGTCGCGGCGATGACGACGTCGCAGCCCTCCACGCCGGCCTCCTCCAGCGAGCTCAGCTCGCAGGCGTCGGCGTGCACCCACTCGGCGTCCTCCACCGCGGACGGGTCGATCTGGCCGAGCTCGCGCTCGATCAGCATCACCTGGTGCTCGGACTCGACGAGCTCGAGCGCGATGGAACGGCCCACCGCGCCGGCTCCGGCGATCGCGACGCGCATGCGTTCTACTCCTCCTCGGGGGCCACCGCGGCGGCCGCCGTCACGTCCGAGACGGTGCCCGATCGGGCCGCCACGTAGACGGTGTCCTCGGCCTGCACCGTGGTCTCCGGGCCGGGCAGCACGCCGGTGCCGAACCGCACGATGAACGCCACGCGCGCGCCGGTGGCCTGCTCGAGCCGGCCGACCGGCTGGCCCGCCCACTCCTCGTGCAGCGGCAGCGGCAGCACGGCCACGGTGCCGGTGGGCTCGCGCCAGGCGGTCGCGACGCCGTCGGGCAGCAACATCCGCAGCAGCCGGTCGGTCGTCCACGGCACGGTGGCCACGGTCGGGATGCCGAGCCGCTCGTAGACCGCGGCCCGCTTGGCGTCGTAGATGCGGGCCACGACCCGTTCCACGCCGTAGCTCTCGCGCGCCACCCGGGCGGCGATGATGTTGGAGTTGTCCCCGTTGGAGACGGCGGCGAACGCGTCCGCGCCCTGCAGCCCGGCCTCGTCGAGCACCGAGCGGTGGAACCCGAACCCGACGACCTGGCGGCCGCGGAAGTCCGGGCCCAGCCGGCGGAAGGACTGGGGGTCGCGGTCGATGACGGCGACCTCGTGTCCGAGGCGTTCGAGACCGGCGGCCAGGGACGAGCCGACCCGGCCGCATCCCATGATCACGACGTGCATGCGTGCATGGTCCTTCCACGGTTCAGTCGGGGCGGGCTCGGGGTGGCGGCGTTCCCGCGTCCGCCGCGCACGCTATCGCGAGCTCCGGGAGGGGAGAGCATAGGCTGCGTACCGTGTCGAAGCTCGCCGTCGCCCTGAAGCGGCTCGTGGTCGGACGGCCGCAGCGCAGCGACCGCCTGAGCAGCACGTTGCTGCGAAAACGCATCGCCCTGCCGGTGTTCGCCTCGGACGCGATGTCGTCGGTCGCCTATGCCCCGGAAGAGATCTTCCTGACGCTGTCGGTGGCGGGTGTGACCTCCTACGCGCTGTCGCCGTGGATCGGCCTGGCCGTCGTGGTGGTGCTGCTGACGGTGGTGGCCAGCTACCGGCAGAACGTGCACGCCTACCCCTCGGGCGGCGGTGACTACGAGGTCGTCACCGTCAACCTGGGCCGCAAGGCCGGGCTCACGGTGGCCAGCGCGCTACTGGTCGACTACACGCTGACCGTCGCGGTCTCGATCTCCTCGGCCGCGGCCAACATCGGGGCTCTGGTCCCGTTCGTCGGCGAGCACAAGGTCCTGTTCGCGGTCGTCGCGATCGGTCTGCTGACCGCGGTCAACCTGCGCGGCATCCGGGAGTCGGGCACCACGTTCGCGGTGCCGGTCTACGCGTTCGTCTTCGGCGTCGCCGCCATGCTGATCTGGGGCTTCACCCGGATCCTGATCTTCGGCGACGAGGTCCGGGCGGCGAGCGCGGACCTCGAGCTGGTGGCCGAGGGGGACCAGTTCACCGGGCTGGCACTGGTGCTGCTGGTCCTGCGCTCGTTCACCCAGGGCGCCGCGGCCCTGACCGGTGTCGAGGCGATCAGCAACGGCGTCCCGGCGTTCCGCAAGCCGAAGTCGCGCAACGCCGCCACCACGCTGCTGATGCTCGGCATGATCTCGGTGACGATGTTCATGGGCCTGATCGCGCTGGCCCAGTCGACCGGCGCGAAGATCGCCGAGGACCCCGCCCGGCAGTTCCCGACCGCGCCGGAGGGCTACCAGCAGCAGACGATGATCGCCCAGCTGGCCGAGGCGGTGTTCGCCGACTTCCGGCCCGGGTTCTACTTCGTGGTCGTGATGACGGCGCTGATCCTGGTGCTGGCGGCGAACACCGCGTTCAACGGGTTCCCGGTGCTGGGCTCGATCCTGTCCCAGGACCGCTACCTGCCCCGCCAGCTGCACACCCGGGGCGACCGGCTGGCCTACTCCAACGGCATCGTGGTGCTGGCGTTCCTGGCCGTGCTGCTCGTCGTCGGGTTCCAGGCCGAGGTCACGAAGCTGATCCCGCTCTACACCGTGGGTGTGTTCGTGTCGTTCACGCTGTCCCAGGTCGGGATGGTGCGGCACTGGAACCGTGCACTCGCCGAGGGGCCCGAGCCCCCGGAACGGGCGCGGATGCGGCGCAGCCAGGCGATCAACGGTTTCGGCGCGGCGATGACCGGCGTCGTGCTGATCACCGTCCTGATCACGAAGTTCACGCTCGGGGCCTGGATCGCCATCGTGGCCATGGCCGGGTTCTTCGTCCTCATGCAGACCATCCAGAAGCACTACGACCGGGTCTCGGCCGAGCTCGTGGCCGACGAGTCCGACGACGTCCTGCCCTCCCGCAACCACGCCGTCGTGCTCGTCTCCACGCTGCACAAGCCGACGCTGCGGGCGCTGGCCTACGCCCGCGCGACCCGGCCGGACATCCTGGAGGCGGTCACGGTCAACGTGGACGACACCGACACCAAGAAGCTGGTCCGGGACTGGGACAGGCGGGCGATCCCGGTGCCGCTCAAGGTCGTCGAGTCGCCGTACCGGGAGATCACCAAGCCGGTGCTGGACTACGTGAAGCGGATCCGCAGCGACTCCCCGCGCAACGTGGTGACGGTCTACATCCCGGAGTACGTGGTCGGGCACTGGTGGGAGCAGGTCCTGCACAACCAGAGCGCGCTGCGGCTGAAGAGCCGGTTGCTGTTCCAGCCCGGCGTCATGGTGACCAGCGTGCCCTGGCAGCTGCGTTCCTCGGAGGGGGCCCGGATGCTCAGCCCGCTGGCCGCGCCGGGCGCCTCGCGCCGCGGGTACCCCTCGTCGCCGGCGCCGCTGCCCGGTGAGGGCCGCGGTGGCGGGTCGATGATCGGCGGGGGGCTGCGGCCGGACGCGCCGAGCACCCCGGAGAAGGCCGCCACCGCGACGGCGACCGGCGGGAAGAGCTCCACCGGCCGGACCGCGTCCACGACACCGCGCACCGGGAAGAAGGACAGTTGAGCGAGCCCGCGACCGAACCGCCGACCGGGCGGGAGGTCCTGGACTGGACCGACCGGGTGCTCGAGCTGGAGGTCGGTGCCGTCGCGCACGGCGGGCACTGCGTGGCCCGCGCCGGCGCCGACGGCGAGCCCCGCGACGACGGGCGGGTCGTGTTCGTCCGGCACGCGCTGCCCGGTGAGCGGGTCCGGGCCGTGGTCACCGAGGACCCGGGTGGGGCGTTCTGCCGCGCCGACGCCGTGTCGGTGCTGCGCGGGTCACCGGACCGGGTGCCCGCGCCGTGCGAGTGGGCCCGGCCCGGGGCCTGCGGTGGCTGCGACTTCCAGCACGCCACGCCGGCCGCCCAGCGCGCCCTGAAGACCGACGTGCTGCGCGAGCAGCTCACCCGCCTGGCCGGCCCGGCCACCGAGCACCTCGGCCCGGTCGAGGTCGAGGAGCTGCCCGGCGGCCCGCTGGGATGGCGCACGCGCGTCCGCCTGGCCGTGGACGAGGAGGGCACGCCCGGCCTGCGCGCGCACCGCAGCCACGACGTGCTGCCGGTCGCCGACTGCCTGCTCGCGCCGTCGGGGTCGCTGGCGCCGGTGCTGGACCGCACGTTCCCGCCCGGCGAGGACGTCGAGGTGACCGTCGACGAGGCGGGCGCCGCGCACCTGCCCGGGGACGGGCCGGTCGCCGCCCACGCCGCCGGTCACCGGTGGGAGCTGGGGCCGGGCGTGTTCTGGCAGGTGCATCCGGCGCTGGCCGGGACGCTGGCCGGGATCGTCGCCGGCTGGGCGGGCGCCCCGAGCGGGGGCCTGGCGTGGGACCTCTACGGCGGCGTCGGCGTGCTGGCCTCGGTGCTCGCCGAGCAGGTCGGACCGGACGGCCGGGTGACCGTCGTCGAGTCCTCGCGCGACGCCGTCGCCGACGGCCGCCGGGCGCTGGCCGGGCTCGCGCAGGTGGAGTTCCGGATCGGGCGGGCCGAACGCGAGGTCGCGCGGCTCGACGGTGCCCCGGACGTCGTGGTGACCGACCCGCCGCGGGCCGGGCTGGGCCGGGCGATGATCGCCGCGCTGGCCGCGCGCGGACCCGCGCGGATCGTGCACGTGGCCTGCGACCCGGCGTCGCTGGGCCGTGACCTGGCGCTGTTCGCGACCCACGGCTACCGGGTCGGCGCGCTGCGCGCGTTCGACGCGTTCCCGATGACCCACCACATGGAGGCCGTCGCGCTGCTCGAGCGCGGCTGAGCCGGCGACCGCCGTTCCCACCGGGCATGTCCGGGTTGTCCGGATGTACCGTGGTCCGGCGACGGGGCGTTCCCGCCGCGCGACCCAGGAGGACCCCGACATGCCCGGCCTGTTCAGCAAGATCTCCCAGTTCCTCAAGAGCCCGCAGGGCCGCAAGCTGACCGACCAGGCCAAGCGCTACGCCTCGGACCCCAAGAACCGGGAGAAGATCCAGGGCATGCTGCGCAAGCGCGGCGGCGGCGGTGGCGCGCCCCGGCACTGAGTGCCGTCCACGACGGCCCGTGGTGCGCCGGTCGCCGGCCGGCAGGCGGGGGAGGAGCGCCACGGGCGCCGCGACCGTGCGCGGCAGGGGTCGGCCGTGAGCGCGGCCCGTCACGCGCTATCGTGAGGCCCCGTCACGGTGGCCCGAACGGTGTACGCCCCTGTATTCCAACTGGCAGAGAAGATGGTCTCAAAATCCATAAAGTGTGGGTTCGAATCCCACCGGGGGCACAGGAATCGTCGGTGGCGTCCGGCCACGACGAGTCCGTCCTCGCATCCTCTGGATCTCCCGCGCCGATGAGCGGCCCGGCGCCGTCGCGGGACCCGAGCGCGGCCCTCGCCGCAGCGCCGGTTCGAGACGTGTTTCCGCACACGAAGTGCCGAAGTGGACCGACCCGGACGGCGTCCGCCCGGTAGCCTGGACGTTCGCCCAGCACCCCCGCTCGACGAAGGAGATCCCGGTGGCCGAGGACGTTGCGGCAGACCCACCGCAGGACGACGGCGACGGTCCGCGCCCCGGATGGCGGGTCCTGGTCGTCGAGGACGAGGCTCTCATCCGGATGGACCTCGCCGAGATGCTCGCCGAGGAGGGCTACGAGGTGGCGGGCGAGGCCGGTGACGGCGAGGCCGCCGTGGAGCAGGCCCGCGAGCTGAAGCCGGACCTGGTCATCATGGACGTCAAGATGCCCAAGAAGGACGGCATCGACGCGGCCGCCGAGATCGTGGGGGAGCGGATCTCCCCGGTCGTCATGCTGACCGCCTTCAGCCAGCGCGACCTGATCGAGCGCGCGCGTGACGCCGGCGCGATGGCCTACCTGGTCAAGCCGTTCGCCCGGCACGAGCTCGTGCCCGCGATCGAGCTGGCGGTGTCCCGGTTCGCCGAGAAGCGCGCGCTCGAGGACGAGGTCGCCTCGCTCACCGAGCAGTTCGAGACCCGCAAGGTCGTCGACCGGGCCAAGGGCCTGCTGATGACCCACCAGAAGATGAGCGAGCCCGAGGCCTTCCGCTGGATCCAGCGCACCGCGATGGACCGCCGCACGACGATGCGGGCCGTCGCCGACGCCGTCATCGACGGGCTGGCCACCACCACCGCCGGGAAGGCCTGAGACCCGCGCGCACGACCCGCGCACCACACGAGCCCCCGCCCCCACCGGCCCCGGGCGCCAGCCCGGCGCGGCCCCCCCCCCACGCGCCCCCCACGGAGGCCGCCCTGATTCCCGGGTCGGCCAGCAGGTCCTTGCCGGTGCCGGTGCGGGTGATCCTCCCGGTCTCGATGACGTAGGCCCGGTCGGCCCTCGACAGCGCCTGCTGGGCGTTCTGCTCGACCAGCAGCACCGTCACCCCCTGCTTGTTGATCTCTGTGATGATCCGGAAGATCTGCGCGATGAACTGCGGTGCCAGGCCCATCGACGGCTCGTCGAGCAGCAGCAGCCGCGGCTTGGACATCAGCGCCCGGCCGATCGCGAGCATCTGCTGTTCGCCGCCGGAGAGCGTGCCCCCGACCTGGGCCCGGCGTTCGGCCAGCCGGGGGAACAGCTCGAAGATCCGCTCCAGCTCGGCCGGGATCGACTTGCGGTCCTTACGGCAGTAGGCGCCCATGTCCAGGTTCTCGGCCACCGTCATGCCGGGGAAGATCCCGCGGCCCTCCGGCGCCTGGGAGATCCCGCGCACCACCCGCAGGTCGGCGCGCAGCGTGGAGATGTCGGCGCCGTCGAACGTGATCGACCCGGACGAGAACGGCCGCACGCCGGAGATGGCGCGCATGGTGGTCGTCTTCCCGGCGCCGTTCGCGCCGATCAGGGTCACCACCTCGCCCTCGTGCACGGTCAGCGAGATGCCGTCGAGGGCCTGGATGCGCCCGTAGTGGGCACCGACCCCGTCCAGCTCAAGGAGCGTCGTCATCGGGGACCCCCAGGTAGGCCGCCACCACGGCCGGGTCGTCGCGGATCGCCGAGGGGAGCCCCTCGGCGATCTTCCTGCCGAACTCCAGCACGACGATCCGGTCGGTCACACCCATCACCAGCCGCATGTCGTGCTCGATCAGCAGCACGGTGTAGCCGTCGTCGCGGATCTTGCGGATCAGCCCCATCAGGTTGTCCTTCTCGGCCGGGTTGAAGCCCGCGGCGGGCTCGTCCAGGCAGAGCAGCTTCGGCTCGGTCGCCAGCGCCCGGGCGATCTCCAGGCGGCGCTGGTAGCCGTAGGGCAGGTTGCGGGCCTTGTCCGCGGCCCGGTCGGCGATGCCGACGAACTCGAGCAGCGCCATCGCCCGCTCGATCGCCTGCTTCTCCTCGCGGGTGTGCCGGGGCACCCGGAACAGGGCGCCCATCACCGACGTCCGGTGCCGGGCGTCCGTGCCGACCACGACGTTCTCCAGCGCGGTCATCTCGGAGAAGAGCCGGATGTTCTGGAACGTCCGGGCGATCCCGAGCCGGGTGATCTGGAAGCGCTGGCGACGTCCCAGCGGAGCGCCCTCCAGCAGCACCCGTCCGGAACTGGGCCGGTAGACCCCGGTGAGCGCGTTGAAGCAGGTCGTCTTGCCGGCGCCGTTGGGGCCGATCAGCCCGAGGATCTCACCGCGGCGGATGTCGAACGAGACGTCGTCGAGCGCGACCAGACCGCCGAAGCGCATCGTCACGCTCTCCATCGCCAGCAGCGTGTCGCCGACCTCGACCGCGATCTCCCGGTCCGGCGCGACGACCTCGGCGACCTCGGCCTCGTGCTCGGCCCGCTCCTGCGGGGTCATCTGCTCCAGCTCGGCGACGATGCCCCCCTCGACCGCGCGCGGCGCCTCCGGGGTGCTCATGCCGGGCCCCCTGTTCCGGTGGTCATGGGGTTGTCCGCGCTGAGCTGCTCGGGTTTGCCGACCAGCCGCCGGTAGGCCTGCCGACCGTAGGCCAGCAGGCGTTGGCGCGCCCCCAGCAGCCCCTGCGGGCGGAACGCCATCAGCACGATCAGCGCCACGCCGAAGATCAGGTACTTGTAGCCGGCCAGCTCGATGAACCGGTTCGGGATGTAGGAGACCAGGAACGCCCCGACGATCACGCCGACCTTGTTGCCGGACCCGCCGAGCACGACCGCGGCCAGGAACAGCACCGACGTCGGCACGTCGAACTTCTGGTTGTTCACGAAACCGACCTGCCCGGCGAACAGCGCACCGGACAACCCGCCGATCGCCGCACCGATCACGAAGGCCCACAGCTTGAACCGGACCGTCGGCACGCCCATGATCTGCGCGGCGTCCTCGTCCTCGCGGATCGCGATCCAGGCCCGGCCGACCCGGCTGCGCTCGAGGTTGCCGACCAGCAGCAGGATCACGATCGTGATCGTCACGACCAGCCAGTACCAGGTGGTGCCGTTGGACGTGGTGAACAGCGGCTGCCCGTCGGCCGAGGTGCCCGGCGGGCGCCCGACGCCCTGGAAGCCGACCTGGCCCTTGAGCGGCCCGACGATCGTGGCCAGCAGCCGGATGATCTCGCCGAAGCCGAGCGTGACGATCGCCAGGTAGTCGCCCCGCAACCGGAGCGTCGGCCCGCCGAGCAGCAACCCGGCCACCATCGTCACGACCATCGCGATCGGCAACGTCCACAGGTACGGGATCTTCGTCAGCATCGAGTCCGGGCTGGTCAGCAACGCCGCGGTGTAGGCGCCGACGGCGAAGAAGCCGACGTAGCCCAGGTCCAGCAGCCCGGCCTGGCCGACGACGACGTTCAACCCGATCGCCAGCAGCGCGAACCGCGCGGCGTCGAACATCGCGATCGGGAAGTTCGTGCCCGGCTCGGTGGTCAGCAGCGGCGGGTTGAGCACCGGCAGCGCGTAGATCAGCACCACCAGCGGGATCAGCCAGAGCCACTGCTGGGCCCGGGGCAGCCCGTTCCACCGGTCCCGCAGTGCGCCGAGCGGCCGGCCACGCGGCGACGACGAGGTCTCCGCCGGGGTGGGGCTCTGCGTCGTCGTCATACCCGTGCCTTCCCGAGGGACTCGCCGAGCAGGCCGGTCGGGCGGACCATCAGGATGCCCACCAGCACCACGAACGCGACGACGTCGGTCCACTGCGCGTTGCCGAACAGGGTCTGGCCGTAGTTGCCGAGCACGCCCAGCAGCAGGCCGCCCAGCAGCGCCCCGCGGATGTTGCCGATCCCGCCGAGCACCGCCGCCGCGAACGCCTTGATACCGAGGATGAACCCGCCGTTGTACTGCACGCCCGACGGCACCTTCATCACGTAGAACAGGGCCGCGGCGCCGGCCAGGAAGCCGCCGATCAGGAACGTCAGGGTGATCACCCGTTCCCGGTTCACCCCCATCAGGGTGGCGGTGTCGGGGTCCTGGGCGACCGCGCGCAGGCCCCGCCCGAGCCGGGTCCGGTTCACGAACTGGTCCACGACCACCATCAGCACCAGCGCGGCCACGAAGATCACGACCTGCTGGTCGTAGATGATCGTGCCGAAGACGTCGAACATCGGCTGCGGCCGGAACATGATCAGCGCCGGCTCCGGGTTCGGCCCGCGCCAGGCGAAGATCGCGTACTGGATGGCGAACGAGGCCCCGATCGCGGTGATCAGGAAGGCCAGCCGGGGTGCCTTGCGCCGTCGCAACGGCCGGTAGGCGACCCGTTCGAGGACGATCGCGATCGCCCCGGCGGCCAGCATCGCCACCAGCATGGCCAGCACGAGGTCCCCGATCAGCGCGAACACGTTGAGATCGGGTGCCGACGGGCCGAAGCCCAGCGCGGCGAGCGTGAAGAACAGCGCGTACGCGCCGACGATGAACACCTCGGAGTGCGCGAAGTTGATCAGCTGGAGCACGCCGTAGACCATCGTGTAGCCCATGGCGATCAGCGCGTAGATGGCCCCGTAGGTCAGGCCGTCGAAGGTGTTGGACCAGAACTGGTCGACGAACGACGTGACGTCGAAGCTGATCCAGTCCGGCCCCTGGGCGAGCACCTGGCCCTGGGCCAGCAGGTGGGACACGAGCACGGGAGATCCTCACGCGAGACGGGCATGTCCGCCGGGACCGTCGGAGGTCCCGGGCGGACATGCCCGTGGTCGACTACCGGAGACGGGCTTCTCTCAGCACTGCCGGTTCGTTCCGCAAGCTGCTCTCAGCACTGCTGGTTCGTTCCGCAAGCTTCTCTCAGCACCGCCGGCTCGTCTCTCACCCGATCTCGCCGATGGGCACGATCTGTCCGTTCTCCACCTTGTATCCGAAGACCTTGGTGGCGGCGAGCTCGCCGGTGGCGTCCCACTTGAACTGCTTGCTCAGACCGGCCGCGTCGTAGCTCTTGACGAAGTTCTGCACGGCGGCGCGGTCCTTGGCGCCCGAGTCGATCGCCTTGAGCAGGATCGTCGTGGCGTCGTAGCCCTCCAGCGAGTAGGTGCCGGGTGCGGAGCCGCCGCTCACGCCCTTGTAGGCGTCGGCGAACTGCGGGACCAGCTCACCCGGGGTGCAGGGGCAGGTGAAGAACGCGTTGCGCGACGCGTCGCCGGCCAGCTTGATGAACTCCGCGTCCTTGACCCCGTCCGGACCCAGGAACACGCCGGTGAAGCCGCGGTTGGACAGCTGCTGGTCGAGCGGGGCCCCCTCGGCGTAGTAGCCGGAGTAGAACACGACCTGAGGCTGCGCGGCGATGACCTTGTTGACGACCGAGGCGAAGTCCTTCTGGCCGGTGGTCACCTTGTCCTGGCAGCCGGAGGCCACCGGGCCGAGGGCGTCGTTGGTGGCCTTGGCCAGGCCGATCCCGTAGTCGGAGTCGTCCTGGATCACGCAGACCTTGGTGGCGCCGAGCTTGCCGGTCATGAACTTGGCCGCGGCCGGACCCTGCACGTTGTCGTTGGCCAGGCCCCGGAAGAACGTCGTCCACCCGTTCTTGGTCAGCGCCGGGTTCGTGGCCGAGGGCGTGATGTGGGTGAGACGGGCCTGCTGGAAGATCCCGCCGGTCGCCTTGGACTCGCCGGAGAACGGCAGCCCGATCACGCCGAGGGTGTTCTGGTCGGCGGCGACCTGGGTGACGACGCCCGGGGCCTTGTCCGGGGTGCCCTCGGTGTCGAGCTTCTTGAGCTGCACCTGGCAGTTCTTGTTGGCCTGGTTGTGCTGGTTGATCGCCAGCTGGACCCCGTTGACGATGTTGACGCCGAGCTGGGCGTTGCTGCCGGTCAGCGCGCCCGCGTAGGTCAGCGTCGTGGTCGGGGCGCAGGTGGCCTGCCCGTTGCCGGCGGGGTTGGCGGCGTCGGACGGGACCGGCAGCGTCGTCACCGCCGGGATGTCGGGGCGGTTGCCCGCGCCACCACCCTGGGGGGCGGACTCCTGGTTCGCCGCGCACCCGGCGAGGGCCAGCGTCAGCGCGACCCCTCCCGCCAGTACGGCCGCACGCCTGCTTCTGAGCACCGAGACCTCCATAGAGCGTGACCGGTCCCCCCGAGGAGCCTGGTCAACCCGTCCGCGCCCGGACCGGGTCGCGGAGTTCTGGCGGAAAGCTAGCCCGGCCCGTTCGGCCGGCACAGTTCCCCGAATGTCGTTGTTTCCACATCGTGACGCGATCGCAGATGTGTGTCAGACGGGTCGCTGACGCTCGTTTCTCGCTGGGCTGAAGGGGTTCGTTACAGATCCGGGAACGGTTTCTCGAGGAATCGCCGGAATCCGGTCAGCCGACCCGGGGGCGGTCGTCCCGGTGCAGGCAGGTGAGCTTCGCGGTGCAGACCCGACGTCCCCGGTCGTCCACCACGACGATCTCGCTCGTGCTGGTGGACCGTCCGACGTGGATCGGGCGGGCGGTGCCGGTGACCCACCCCTGCGTGGCCGAGCGGTGGTGGGTGCAGGCGAGCTCGAGCCCGACCGGGAACCGGTCGGGCATCGCGTGCAACGCGGACAGGGTGGAGCCCAGTGTCTCGGCGAGGACGGCGCTGGCGCCTCCGTGCAGCAGGCCGTAGGGCTGGCGGTTGCCGGCGACCGGGATCCGGCCGACGACCTCGTCCAGGGAGAGGGTGAGCAGTTCCAGCCCCATCCGGGCCGCGAGCTGCTCGGAGCTCATGTCGGGGGCCATCTCGGGCAGCTGCGAGGGATCGATCGGCACCGGGGAACCCTAGCCGCGGCGCCGCGGGTTCAGCTCGGGCGGCGGGTCACGAAGATCGCCGTGCCGGGGAACAGCCGCCCGCGCAGCGGCGACCACTGACCCCAGACGCGCTCGCGGCCCTCCGGCCACTCCGGCTCGACCAGGTCCTCCAGCACCAGCCCGGCCGCCACGACGTCGCGGACCCGGTCACCGAGGGTGCGGTGGTGCTCGACGTAGGTCGCCGCGCCGTCGGCGTCGACCTCCAGGTACGGGGAGCGGTCGAAGTAGGACTGGGACACGGTCAGCCCGTCCGGCCCGGGGTCGTCCGGGAACGCCCAGCGGATCGGGTGGTTCACCGCGAACACCCAGCGGCCGCCGGGCCGCAGCACCCGGGCCACCTCCCGCATGACCCGGCCCGGATCGGCCACGAACGGCACCGCGCCGAACGCCGAGCAGGCCAGGTCGAACACGGCGTCGCCGAAGGGCAGGTGCTCGGCCCCGGCCTGGACCAGCGGTACCCGGATGCCGGTGCGCCCGGCGAGGTCGGCCGCGTGCCCGAGCATCCCCGCGGACACGTCGAGCGCGACCGGCCACGCGCCCTGCGCGGCCAGCCACCGGCTGCACGGTGCGGACCCGGCGCCGACCTCGAGGACGCGTGCCCCGGCGACGTCTCCGAGCAGGCCCGCGTCACCCTCGTGCAGGCCCTCGGGGCACCAGACGAACTCGGCGTCGCCGATGTCGCCGGCGTGCTCGGCCAGGTAGTCCCCGGCGTCGGCGTCCCACCAGCGACGGCTGGCGTGTTCGGACTCCGCCGACCCCACGGCCCGGCGAGCCACGCCGGCCGTTCCGACGATCTCCTCGGCGCTGATCTCTCCTCCGGTCCGGACGTGTGGTCGATCCCCGTCGCGAGGACGATCGTCGCAGCTCGTCCCGGTCCGTCCCGACCACCCACCCGCATTGCCCCGCGCATCCGGCCCCGCGTAGCATGAAATCCGCATCGTGGTCAACGCGGCCGGATGTCCGCGGACCGTCTCTCGGGCA
This sequence comes from uncultured Pseudonocardia sp., assembly GCA_966211265.1. Classification (GTDB taxonomy): domain Bacteria; phylum Actinomycetota; class Actinomycetes; order Mycobacteriales; family Pseudonocardiaceae; genus Pseudonocardia. The sequence goes on along the minus strand of CBIHNM010000050.1, from coordinate 5,252 downwards.
CCGCATCCGGACATCCGCCGGCTCGATCCATGGACCACGGTAATCGACGCCAGAGGGTGACTGCTACAACGTCACAGCTAGATCATGACCACACCGGTCGAGCCGACCGGTCCGCCTATGTCCAGAAAACCACCGGAGCACCCCACTACATGTCCACCGACACCACCGCCGCCCCGACCACGCCTCAGGTCGCCGTCAACGACATCGGGTCGGAGGAGGACTTCCTCGCCGCCATCGACCTGACGATCAAGTACTTCAACGATGGCGACATCGTCGAAGGCACGATCGTCAAGGTCGACCGGGACGAGGTCCTGCTCGACATCGGCTACAAGACCGAAGGCGTCATCCCCTCCCGGGAGCTGTCGATCAAGCACGACGTCGACCCCGCCGAGGTGGTCGAGGTCGGCGAGTTCGTCGAGGCCCTGGTTCTCCAGAAGGAGGACAAGGAAGGCCGTCTGATCCTGTCCAAGAAGCGCGCGCAGTACGAGCGCGCCTGGGGCACGATCGAGGCACTCAAGGAGTCCGACGAGCCGGTCGAGGGCACCGTCATCGAGGTCGTCAAGGGCGGCCTGATCCTGGACATCGGTCTCCGCGGCTTCCTCCCGGCCTCGCTGGTCGAGATGCGCCGCGTGCGCGACCTGCAGCCCTATGTCGGCCGCAAGATCGAAGCCAAGATCATCGAGCTGGACAAGAACCGCAACAACGTGGTCCTGTCGCGGCGCGCCTGGCTCGAGCAGACCCAGTCCGAGGTGCGCAGCGAGTTCCTCAACCAGCTGCAGCGCGGGCAGGTCCGCAAGGGCGTCGTCTCCTCGGTGGTCAACTTCGGTGCGTTCGTCGACCTGGGCGGGGTCGACGGCCTGGTGCACGTCTCCGAGCTGTCCTGGAAGCACATCGACCACCCGTCCGAGGTGGTCGAGGTCGGCCAGGAGGTCACCGTCGAGGTGCTCGACGTGGACCTGGACCGCGAGCGGGTCTCGCTGTCGCTCAAGGCGACGCAGGAGGACCCGTGGCGCCTCTACGCCCGGACCCACGCGATCGGCCAGATCGTCCCGGGCAAGGTCACCAAGCTCGTCCCGTTCGGCGCGTTCGTGCGTGTCGAGGAGGGCATCGAGGGCCTGGTGCACATCTCCGAGCTGGCCGAGCGCCACGTCGAGGTGCCGGAGCAGGTCGTGCAGGTCGGCGACGACGCGATGGTCAAGGTCATCGACATCGACCTGGACCGCCGCCGGATCTCGCTCTCGCTCAAGCAGGCCAACGAGGGCATGACCACCGAGACCGAGTTCGACCCGACCCGGTACGGCATGGCCGCCGAGTACGACGACCAGGGGAACTACATCTACCCCGAGGGCTTCGACGTCGACTCCGGCGACTGGAAGGAAGGCTACGAGGAGGCTCGGGCCGCCTGGGAGAAGCAGTACGGCGAGGCCCACGAGCGCTACGAGCAGCACATGACCCAGATCCGCAAGGCCGCCGAGGCCGAGGCGGAGGCCGGCGACGAGGTCGCCACGGCGAACTACTCCTCCGGGGGTGGCAGCCCGGCCGGCGGCAGCACCGACGGCGACAGCGCCGGTGAGGCTCCGGCGCAGGCCGAGAGCGGTGGCTCCCTGGCCAGCGACGAGCAGCTGGCCGCGCTGCGGGAGAAGCTCTCCGGCGGTGCGTGAGCGCGACCGGCCCTGAGCCGGACTCATTCCGACGGGGAAGGCCCCGGCGACCACGGTCGCCGGGGCCTTCCCCGTTCCCGGACGCGCCGTCCGCACACGCGGGGGCGGCGCGGGCCGTGTCCGCGACGCGGCCGGGAGATCACAGTTGAGACGCGGTCTGCCACGATCCGGCAGCGCTGCGTGATTCGATCTTCCGCGACGTCCATCATTGACACATGGGCGGTCGTCACCCCCGCCGGAGGTATAGCCGGTCAACCTTGAGCCTGTCGTTCGCGGTCCTCGCAGCCACCGCGCTGACGGGTTGTTCCGTCGCGTCGGGGGACCCGAACATCCCGGTCCCCACGTTCCCGGTCCCGGCCTCGGGGCAGGCCGCGCCGGGAGCCGAGCCCATCAAGATCGCCATTCCGGACGACTGCACGACGCTGATGTCGAACGACCAGGCCGGCGCCCTGTTCGGGCAGCCCCTCGGCTCGGTGACCGCGCAGACCGTGCGCGGGGTACCGCAGCCCTCGGTCGGGCGGACCGAGCGCGTCGCCTGCACCTACCGCGCCAACGGCCAGCAGGCCCCGACCAACGGCGCCAAGGGCCCGGTGCTCTACGAGGTCAACATCGGGCGCTACGGCGACGCCGCGGCCGCGAAGCGCCAGTGGCAGCTCAACACCAACGCCGAGCGTGCCGACGCGAGGTCGTCGAGCGACCTCGCGATCGGCGACGCGCCCGCGGTCCTGATCGAGCGCCCCGAGGAGTCGACCCTCGCGGTGGTCTACGGGGTGGACACGTTGACGTTCGTGCTGCCGGTCTCGGCGCCGGGACAGAACCGCTCCGCCGCCGAGACGCTGCCGGATCTGGCCAGGCGGATCCTGCCGGTGCTGGCCCCGACCCAGCCGGCCGGGAGCCGGCCCGGCCCCGCGCCGGCCGACCCCGTCCCGACCTCCCAGTCCGCCTCCCGGCCACCCGGACCGACCTGAGGGACGGCCCGTCCCGAGCGGGGTCGGGGCACCCGGCCGGGGTGGGTACGGTGATCGGGTGCTGCGACTGGGGCTGACCGGCGGGATCGGTGCGGGCAAGTCGACGGTGGCCCGCCGGCTCGTCGAACGGGGAGCCGCGCTCGTCGACTCGGACGTGATCGCGCGCGAGGTCGTGGCCGCCGGGTCGGAGGGGCTGGCCGCGATCTCCGAGGCGTTCGGTCCCGAGGTGGTCGGCCCGGACGGCGAGATGGACCGCCCCGCCGTCGCATCGATCGTGTTCGGGGACCCGGCGGCCCGTCGCCGGCTGGACGCGATCGTGCACCCCCGCGTCCGGGCCCGCTCGGACGCGCTGATCGCGGCCGCGGACGCCGACGCGATCGTCGTGCAGGACGTCCCGCTGCTGGTCGAGGGCGGGATGGCGGCGGCGTTCCCGCTGGTGGTGGTCGTCGGGCTGGACGCCGAGGAGCGGGTACGGAGGCTGGTCGGCGCCCGCGGCATGGCCGAGGCCGACGCCCGGGCGCGGATCGCCGCGCAGGCCGACGACGCGCAGCGCCGCGCCGCCGCGGACGTCTGGCTGGACAACTCCGGATCGGAGTCCGACACCCGCCGGCAGGTGGACCGGCTCTGGGACGAGCGGCTGGTGCCGTTCGAAGGGAACCTGCGCGCCGGGCGGGTCGCCCGCAGCGGTCCCGCGCGGCTGGTGGACCCGGATCCGACCTGGCCCGACCAGGCCCGCCGGCTGGCCGCGCGGGTCGCCGCCGCGGCGGGGGAGCGCGGGCGCGGGGTGGAGCACATCGGGTCGACGGCCGTCCCGGGTCTCGCCGCGAAGGACGTGGTCGACCTGCAGCTGGCGGTCGACTCCCTCGACGACGCCGACGCGCTCGCGGGCGCGCTCGCCGCGGCCGGTTTCCCGGCCCGCCCCGAGATCACCGCGGACAGGCCGAAGCCGGACCGGCCGCAGCCGGACCGGTGGGGCAAGCGGTACCACGCCTCGGCCGACCCGGGTCGGCCGGTGCACCTGCACGTCCGGGTGCACGGGTCACCCGGTTGGACGTACGCGTTGCGGATGCGTGACTGGCTGCGCGCCGACCCGGGCGCGCGGGCGGAGTACGAGGCGCTCAAGCGTGAGGCGGCGGCGGCGTCCGGCGGGGACCCGGACGCGACGCGGTATGTCGCGCACAAGGAGCCGTGGTTCGACGCCGTCGACACCCGTGCGCGTAGCTGGGCCTCCGCCGCCGGATGGTCTCCCGGACCGGCCGTTCGGGCGAACCTGTAACGGCGTCCGCTCGTTGGTCGAAAGGCGGGGTGGAGGCGCCGATGCCGCATTCCGCCGTTTCCGATGGTGGTGCGGGCCGGCCTGTGCGCCGGGCCGCGACGAGGAGAGGAACCGGGTGTGAGCACGGTGACTGAGCGTTACGGGGCGGGGGACGGCGCCGACCCCGGTCGTGACCTCCGTCCGGACGAGCTCGGGTACCGCCTTCCGGCCCACGCCGCCCACCGCGAGGCGCCCGACGGGGCCGACGCCGTGGCCGTCGACCCCTACACCGGTGCCACGTACGCCCTCGCCCCCCGGGCCGTCGACCCCTACACCGGCGCCACGATCGACCCCGGGACCGGTGACGATCCGGACCCGGTCAGCGGCGCCGTGGTCGCCCAGCACCGCACGCTGCCGCACGGCGAGCTGCGCGCCGACTTCGGCGCCCACCTCGAGACGCACTACCCGCGCCTGGTCGCCCAGCTCTACGCGATCACGCTGCACCCCGGCGACGCGCACGAGGCGGTGCAGGACGCCTACTCCCGTGCCTGGCGCCGGTGGTCGGAGCTTCGCGAGACCGAGGACCCGCTCGGCTGGGTGCGCCGGGTCGCGGTCCGGACGTCGGCGGGGGGCTGGCGGCAGGGGATGGCCCGGCTGGGTCTGCGCCGTGGCGCGCGCCCGGGGGCGGAGTCCGTGGAGCCGCGCACGGCCGCCCTGCTCGACGCGCTGGCCCGGCTGTCGGTCGCGGACCGGCGGGCGGTCGTGCTGCACCACATGGCCGACATGGACACCGACGAGATCGCGATGCTGGAACGGGTGTCGGAGAAGACGGTGCAGGACCGTCTGCGCCGCGCCCGCCACGTCGTCACCGAGGGCCTGGCCGACGTGCTCGGCGAGATCGTCGGTGCCTCCCCCGACGCGCGCCCGGGCGGGGAGTGGGTACCGCGGCAGTGGTACGGCCGCAACGGCGTCGACGGGCTTCCGGGGGAGCGAGCATGACCGAGCACCGCTACATCGACCAGGAGTTCCGCCGCCTCGACGACGCGCTGTCGCCCGCGGTGCCGCTGCCCCAGGTGGACGACGTCATCGCCCGCGCGCCGAGCGTGCGCCGGGCCAGCTCCGCGGCCGCGGCCGCGGTGCTCACCGTCGGTGCGCTCGGCGGGATCACCGCCGTCGCGACCGCCGCCGCACCGCAGGGGGCGGCGCTCCCCCCGCCGTCCGCGCTCGCCTCGCCGGGCCTGTACGGGGAGATCCCGGATCGCGCCGTCGAGCCGGCACCACCGGTCGGCGACCTCCCGCCGGCGTTCGACCCGGCGACCGCGAGCGCGCTCGCCGACGCCCCGGCCGCCCCGTCGTGGCCCGCGCCGG
>CBIHNM010000049.1:0-19844 GCA_966211265.1 uncultured Pseudonocardia sp. | reverse complement strand
CCCGGCGGGCGGGGCCTGCGGCGGCGACGGCGGGGGCGGCGCCTTCGGCGGCGGGGGCGAGCGCGGCGGCGGGCTCCCGGGAGGCGGGGGCTGCCGTCGCGGCGGCTGGGCGGACCAGCCGGGACCGCCACCACCACGTCGGGGCGGGCCGCCGCCCTGCCGGGGGCGGCCTCGGAAGTCACCGGGCATCGTCCACCATCCTGAAGGAACGGGTCGCTCCGACGGCATCGGGGGCCCGGGGCCGTCACGCCACCCACCTGGAGCCGACGATAGCGGGATCCACGGCGCCGCGGCCGGATCCGGCCCGGGCCGGGCCTCCACCGGCGCCCCGGCGCGCCGGCCCGGGGGGGCCGGGCGGGACGGGCCGCCGGCCCGCAGGCGAAGATCGACGCGATGACCACCGATCCGAGCGGCGCCGCGGACGCGCCCGTCCCCGCCGTCCCGCCGCTGCCGCTGCTCGAGGACGACCTGGCCGAGACCGGCGTGATCCGGGCCTCGGAGATCGTCCCCGAGCCCGACGACATGCCGGACGCGGCCGTGATGTGCTGGTTCCCCGAGGTCGTCGACGGCATCGGTGCCACCGCGCGGGCGGCCACCACGCTGCGCTCGGAGCTGGGCCGCAACCCGGTCTGGGTCGTCGACTCCCCCGCCGGGCGCCCGGTCGCGGTCCTGCAGCCCGGCGTCGGGGCACCGCTGGCGGCGATGTACCTGGAGGAGCTCGCCGCCATGGGCGTGCGCACGGTCGTCGGCGTCGGCGGGGCCGGGGCGCTGCTCCCGCACCTGACGCTGGGCCACGCCGTCGTGCTCGGCAGCGCCCTGCGCGACGAGGGCACCTCGTTCCACTACCTGCCCGCCGGCCGGATCGTCGAGGCCGACCCGGTCGGCGTCGAGGCGCTGACCGGGGTGCTGGCAGCACAGGACGTCCCGTTCGTCGTCGGCCGCAGCTGGACCACCGACGCGGTGTTCCGGGAGACCCCGCAGCGGGTCCGGCGACGTCGCGAGGAGGGCTGCGCCGTGGTCGACATGGAGGCCTCGGCGCTGCTGGCGGTCGCCCGGTTCGTCGGGGTCCGGTTCGCCCAGCTCCTGCTCGCGGCCGACTCGCTGGCCGGGCCGGAGTGGCAGCACCGCGGCTGGACGACGGCGCGGGAGGCCCGGCTCGGGATGTTCGGGCTGGCCCTCGCCGGGGTGGACGCGCTGGCGGCCGCGCCGAGCGGCTGAGCCGGGCCCGCACGGGCGGCCGGCGGCCCGACCCGACCGCTCGGCCGGTCGGACGGCGACAGCGACGGCGGCGTGACCAGGGCCGCCGGTGCCCCGCAAGGGCCTGACCCATACTCTGCGCGCCATGCGAGTTCTCGTGACCGGCGGTGCAGGCTTCATCGGGTCGCACATCGCCGACCGACTGACCGCCGACGGGCACGAGGTGGTGCTGCTCGACGCCCTGCTGCCCCAGGCACACGGCGGGACGGCCCCGGAGTGGGTCTCCGGGCACGAGCTGGTCCACGGCGACGTCCGCGACGCCGACGTGCTGCGCCGCCTCCTGCCCGGGGTGGACGCGGTGTGTCACCAGGCCGCGATGGTCGGGCACGGCGTCGACCCCTCGGACGGGCCGGACTTCGCCGCGCACAACGACCTCGGCACCGCGGTCCTGCTGGCGGCGATGCACGAGACGGGCACGTCCCGGCTGGTGCTGGCCGGCTCGATGGTGGTCTACGGCGAGGGCCGCTACGACTGCCCGGAGCACGGCGTGGTCCGGCCGGGGCCGCGCGCGTTCGCCGACATCGACGCGGGCCGCTACGAGCCGCTGTGCCCGCAGTGCGGACGCGATCTCGTCCCCGGCCTGGTCCCGGAGTCGGCGCCGCTGGACCCGCGCAGCACCTACGCCGCCACCAAGCTCGCCCAGGAGCACCTGTGCAGCGCGTGGGCCCGCCAGACCGGCGGCACCGTGTGGGCCCTGCGCTACCACAACGTCTACGGCCCGCGGATGCCACGCGACACCCCCTACTCCGGTGTGGCGTCGATCTTCCGGTCCGCCCTGGAGCGCGGTGAGGGCCCCCGGGTGATGGAGGACGGCCTGCAGCGCCGCGACTTCGTGCACGTCTCGGACGTGGCGGCGGCCAACGCGCTGGCACTGGCCGCCGAGCCGACCCCGACCGGGTTCGGCGCCGCGAACGTCTGTTCCGGGGAGCCGCACACGATCCTCGACCTGGCCACCGAGCTGGCGGCGGCGATGGACGGTCCGGCCCCGCAGGTCGTCGGCGGGGCCCGCCCCGGTGACGTCCGGCACGTCGTCGCCGACCCGGGCTACGCCGCCGACAGGCTCGGCTTCCGCGCCGCGACCCGGTTCGCCGACGGCGTCACCGCCTTCGCGACCGACCCGCTGCGGTCACCCGCTGGGATGAATGCATGACCCGACGCCGAACCGTTGCCCGCCCTGGGCCGAACAACCCTCTCCAGCCACCGAGCGGAACCGACCCGAGAGGGCCAAGATCGCGCCGTGCACCGATGTCCTGAGATCGTGCTCCCCTGTCTCGATGAGGAACAAGCTCTACCCGCTGTCCTGAAGCGGCTCCCCGAAGGATGGCCCGTCCTCGTCGTCGACAACGGGTCCACCGACGCCACCGCCGAGGTGGCGCGCGCCCACGGCGCCCGCGTCGTGGTCGAGCCCCGCCGCGGCTACGGCGCCGCCGTGCACACCGGCCTGGTCAACGCCGAGGCCGACGTCGTCGCGTTCCTCGACGGCGACGGCTCCCTCGACCCGGACGTTCTGCCGGCCATGGCCGAGACCGTGACCGAGGGCCGGGCCGACATGGCCGTCGGCCGCCGGATCCCCGACTCCGCCGGGGTGTGGCCCTGGCACGCCCGCGCCGCCAACGCGGTGATCGCCGCCATGCTGCGCGGCAAGGGCGTCCCGGTGCACGACATCGCCCCGATCAGGGTCGCCCACCGCAAGGCGCTGATCGACCTGCAGATCGAGGACCGCGCGTTCGGCTACCCGCTGGAGCTGCTGATCAAGGCCGGCGCCGCCGGCTGGACGCTCGACGAGGTCCCGGTCACCTACTCCCGCCGCGCCGGGGGCCGCTCGAAGGTCTCCGGCTCGGTGAAGGGCACGGTGCGGGCCGCCCGGGACATGACGGGGCTGCTGCGATGACCACCCGCCCCGGGACCGGCGAGAGCGCCCCGGTCGCCACGATCGTGCTGGCCAAGGCGCCGGTCCCCGGCCGGGTCAAGACCCGGCTGTGCCCGCCGGCCACCGCCGAGCAGGCCGCCGGCCTGGCCGCGGCGGCCCTGCTGGACACCCTGGACGCGGTACGGGCGACGCCGGGCGCGCGCACGGTCGTCGCGTTCACCGGCGACCGGTCCGAGGCCGTGCACGCCGGCGAGATCTCCGCCGTGCTGGACCGGGTCGACGTCGTCGAGCAGCGCGGGAGCTCGCTCGGTGAGCGCATCGCCGCCGCGCACACCGACGCCGCCCTCAGGCACCCGGGCCTGCCCACGCTGCAGATCGCGATGGACACCCCGCAGGTGTCCGCGGAGCTGCTCGGTGAGTGCGCCCGCACCCTGCTGGCCCCCGGTACCGACGCCGTGCTCGGCATGGCCACCGACGGCGGCTGGTGGATCCTGGGGCTGCGCGACCCGCGCCGGGCGGCCGTGCTCGCCGACGTGGCGATGTCGTGCGAGGACACCGGTGCCCGCACGCTGGCGGCGCTGCGCGCCGACGGGCTGCGCGTCGCCACCGTCGCCGAGCTCACCGACGTCGACACCGCCGCCGAAGCCGTCGAGGTCGCCGCGTTGGTTCCCGGCTCCCGCTTCGCCGCCGCCGTGGACTCCCTGACGTCCGCGCTGACCGCAGGGAGCCCGGCATGACCGCCGCCACGACCCGTCTCGCGTTCGACGCCGCCCTGGCCGGGGTGCCCTCGCGGCTGCTGTGCAGCGACGGGACCGAGGTCCTGCTCGACGTCTCCCGCTGGACCGACCCGGCCGGCGGCGAGGACGACTGGCTGCTCGACCGCTGCAGCGGCCCGACCGTCGACCTCGGCTGCGGCCCCGGACGCCTGGTGGCCGCGCTGGCCCAGCGCGGCGTGCCGGTGCTCGGGGTCGACCAGTCCGGCGTCGCGGCCACCCACTGCCGTCGGCGCCGGGTCACGATGCTCCGCCAGGACCTGTTCGCCCCGCTGCCCACCGAGGGCGACTGGGCGCACGTGATCCTGGCCGACGGCAACATCGGGATCGGTGGCGCACCGGACCGGCTGCTGGAGCGGGCCGCGCGCCTGATCGCGCCCGGCGGGACCGTGCTGGTCGAGGCCGACCCGCGCCCGGGGCTCGCCTGGAGCGGCACGGTGCAGGTCTGCACCGGCCCCGCCGTCGGGGAACCACTGCCGTGGGCGGTGGTCGGGGTGGAGGAACTGACCCGGATGGCCGCCGGGATCGGGCTGGCCACGACCGCGCGCCACACCGGCCACCGGTCCTTCGTGGAGCTGACCAGGCCATGACCTCGGCGCGGATCCTCCGGTGGCGCAGCCCGCTCCGCGGACCGTGGCTGACCTCGATGTTCGCCCTGCCGCTGCTGGTCGGGCTGCCGGTGGTGATCGTGACCGGCCTGCTGGACTGGATGGCCTACTCACCGCAGTTCGGGCAGTCCATCCCGTCCGATGTCGGGTACCTGCACCTGCCGTGGTTCGAGTGGCCGACGTCGCCGTCGTGGCTGTTCCGGCTGACCGAGGGGCTGCACGTCGGGCTCGGGATGATCCTGGTGCCGGTCGTGCTGGCCAAGCTCTGGTCGGTGATCCCGAAGCTGTTCACCGGCCCGCCGCGGGGCCCGGTCCGAGCGCTGGAGCGGGCATCGCTGGTCCTGCTCGTCGGCGGGATCCTGTTCGAGATCACCACCGGCCTGCTCAACATCCAGTACGACTACGTGTTCGGGTTCAGCTTCTACCTGGCCCACTTCGTCGGCGCCTGGGTGTTCATCGCCGCGTTCGCCCTGCACGTGGCCCTCAAGCTGCCGACGATGGTGCGCAGCCTGTTCTCCCGGTCGCTGGTCCGCGAGCTGCGCACGCCGCTCGCGGACACCGTGCCCGAACCCCCGGACCGCCCCGGCCTGGTCGCGCCCGACCCGGACCCGCCCACCATGGCGCGCCGCGGCGCGCTGGCCCTGGTCGGCGGCGGCGCGCTGTTCGTGGCCGCACTGACGGCGGGCCAGACCCTGGGCGGGTGGCTGCGCCCGACCGCGCTGCTGCTGCCGCGCGGGCGGACCACCGCGCCGGACGCCGCCGAGGCCGGCGGCCCGAACGACTTCCCGATCAACCGCACGTTCGCCGCGTCGGCCATCGACCCGGCCGAGATCGGCGAGAAGTGGGCGCTGACGCTGACCGGCGGGCCCGCACCGGTGCGTCTGGAGCTCGCGGACCTCGCCGCGATGCCCCGGCACACCGCGGAGCTGCCGATCGCCTGCGTCGAGGGGTGGTCGAGCGTGCAGACCTGGACCGGGGTGCGGCTGCGTGACCTGGCCGCCGCGGCCGGGGTGCCGGAGCCCGCCTCCGCCGTGGTGCGGTCGGTGGAGGTCGGCCCGTTCGCACGGGCCCAGCTGACCCGGGCGCAGGTACTGGCCCCGGACTCGCTGCTGGCCACGAGCGTCAACGGCGCGACGCTCTCGCGCGACCACGGCTACCCGGCCCGGGTGATCGTCCCGGCGCTGCCCGGGGTGCACAACACGAAGTGGGTCGTCATCATCGAGTTCCGTCGTGTCTGAGCCCGCAACCGTCGCCGCCCCGTCCGGGGGACACCCCCGGCGCGGGCCCGGCGCCCTGGCGCTGCGGGGCGGGGCGGCCCTGGTGCGCCTGGTCCTCGTGCTGGCCTGCTTCGCGCTCGTCGCCTACACCGTGGACCTGCTGCTGCTCGACGACCCGTCGCTGGTCTCGGTCCTGATCTGGTTCGCGGGCGCGCTGGTCCTGCACGACCTGGTGCTGTTCCCGCTCTACGCCGGCGGGGACCGGGTGCTCGCGCTCGCGCTGGGAGCCCTGCCCCGGACCCGGGTGCCGCTGGTGAACCACGTGCGGGTCCCGGTGCTCGGCGCCGGACTGTCGCTGATCATGTTCCTGCCCGGGATCATCCGGCAGGGCACCGGCACGACCGTCGCCGCGACCGGGCTGGGGCAGGAGCCCTTCCGGGAGCGCTGGGTCCACCTGGTGCTCGCGCTGTTCGCCGTCTCGCTCCTGATCTGGGTCCTGCGCACCCTGGTCGGGGCCGCGCTCAGGGCCCGGTCGCGCCCGGCGACCTCACCACGGCATCGTCAGCAGGTGGTTCACCGCGAGCGCGAGCACGGCCTGCGCGACCAGCCAGCCGCGGACCTGCCCCCGCGGCAGCAGACCGCAGGCGAGCACGAGCCAGACACCGAACGGTAGCCAGATCCGCTCGACCTCGGCCTTGCTCATCCCCGAGTAGTCGGCGACCGCGACGGCCAGCACCCCGGCCGCGATGAGCAGCGCCGCACCGGTCGGGACCGCCCACGGGTGCCGCCCGAGCCGGCGCAGCCCGGCCACCACCGCCGGTCCGAGGGCGAACAGCAGCGCCGCGATGTTGGCCCAGACGAAGTACTCGTAGGGACGGTCCTGGGCGATGCTGTCGGCGTAGATCAGCCGGACCTTGTCGAACCCGTCGAGCCACCAGAACCCGGACAGCGTGAACGCCGCGACGACGATCCCCGCACCGCCCAGCGCGGGCGCCAGGACCGACCACCTGCGGGTCGCCGCCAGGACGGCGAGCGGGAACAGCACCCCGATCGCCAGCCCGTAGGACAGGTAGACCGACGACGCCAGCACCAGCCCGCCGGCCAGCCCGTAGCCCACCGTCCGGGACCGCGCGGTGCCGGTCGCGGCCAGCGCCAGCAGGGCGACGCCCCAGGCCAGCACGCCGGCGAACATGCCGTCCGCGGACACCCCGACCCACACCGCGCCCGGGAACAGCACCGCGAACGGCAGCGCCCGGCGCGCGAGGTCCTCGGCGCCGAGCGCCTTGAGCGTCACCGCCGTCGCCGCCACGGCCGAGGCCCCGACGAGCATCACGAGCACCGCGGCCGGGCCGCCGCCGGAGAGCCCGAGCTGGTCGAGTCCGATGAAGACCGCGAACGCGCCGGGCGGGTGCGCGCCGACGTGGGTGGTCCAGAACCAGATCTGGGAGGGGTCCTGGCCGGTCGTCAGGATGTGGTCGGAGAAGATCGAGAGCATCTGCCCGATGCCGGTGACCCGGGGCAGGTCGTAGAGGTACTCCTGGTCGCTGGTCAGGCGGGTCGCGACACCGGCGGTCCAGCCGTCGACCATCGCCAGCGAGAACGTCCACGCGAACGCCGCGGCCCACGCCGCGCACAGCAGCCGGACCCAGCTCGTCCGGGCCGCGAGCGGCGGCCCGAGCACCACCACGGCGACGGCCACGGCGATCGCCGCCGCGGTGCCCGGCCCGACGTGCGGCGCCCAGTTCGCCAGCAGCGGGGGGAAGAACACGAAGATGTTGGCGCCGGCGTCGAGCAGCCGCCACCCCTCGCGCGCCGCGAGGACGACGAGCGCGACGGCGCCGGCGACCGCCAGCAGGTCCGGGACCGCAGGTCGGTGGCCCTCACCGGGACGCGGCGGCCGTGGGTCCTCCGGGCCGTCCGGGGGCACTGGTGCGGATGGGCCGGCCTCGACGGGTGTGCTCGCCACCTCACCACGCTAGCGACCGACGGCGACCCGGCGGCGGGCGGTCGGCGCCGGCGGTGACCGGGGGCACAAGACGGGCGGTTCCCGCCGGGTGGTTGCCACACTGGAGCCATGTCCGCCACGTCCGCGCCCGCCGCCGGCGGGGGCCCCGCCGCCGCTCCCGAGTCCACCGACGTGCTGGTGGTCGGCGCCGGCCCGGCCGGGGCCGCGGCCGCGGCCTGGTCCGCGCGGCACGGGCTGGACGTGGTGCTGGCCGACTCGGCGACCTTCCCGCGGGACAAGACCTGCGGCGACGGCCTGACCCCGCGCGCGATCGCCGAGCTCGGCCACCTGGGCCTGGGTGAGTGGGTGCGCGGGCACGGCACCAACCGCGGCCTGCGCGCGCACGGCTTCGGCCGGACCCTGGAGCTCCCCTGGCCCGGTGGCGCGCTGCCGGGCCACGGCGGCGCCGTCGCGCGCACCACGCTCGACGACCGGATCCGCCGGGTCGCGCTGGACTCCGGCGCGGTGCCGATGGACGGCGCCAAGGCCGTCGACGTCACCTTCCACGGCGACCGGGTGGACGGGGTCACCTTCGCCGACGGCCGCACGGTGCGCTGCCGGCGGCTCGTGGTCGCCGACGGCGCGCGGTCCACCCTGGGCCGGGTGCTCGGCCGCGAGTGGCACAAGGACACCGCCTACGGCGTCGCCGCGCGCGGCTACATCGCCTCCGGCCGCAGCGACGACCCGTGGATCTCCTCGCACCTGGAGCTGCGGGGCGAACAGGACGAGGTGCTGGCCGGGTACGGCTGGGTGTTCCCGCTGAACGACGGCGAGGTCAACATCGGGGTCGGCACGCTGGCCACCGACCGCCGCCCGGCGCAGGTCCGGCTGCGCAGCCTGATCGAGCTCTACGCCGACCAGCGCCGCACCGACTGGCAGCTCGAGGGCCCGGTGCGCGCGACCGCGTCGGCGCTGCTGCCGATGGGCGGCGCGGTCTCCGGGGTGGCCGGGGCGAACTGGGCGCTGATCGGCGACGCCGCCGGGTGCGTGAACCCGCTCAACGGCGAGGGCATCGACTACGGCCTGGAGACCGGTCGCCTGGTGGCCGAGCTGATGGCCGGGGAACGCGACCTCGCGACGGCGTGGCCGGCCACCCTGCGCACGCACTACGGGCAGGCGTTCTCGATCGCGCGCCGGCTCGCCGGGCTGCTCACTATCCCCCGGCTGCTACCGCTGGCCGGGCCGGTCGGGATGCGCTCGCGGGCGTTGATGACGGTCGCGCTGCGGGTGATGGGCAACCTCGTCACCGACGCCGACACCGACCTCACCGCGCGGGCCTGGCGGGCCGCCGGGAAGCTCTCCGTGCGGCTCGACGAGCGCCCCCCGTTCCCGGCGCCCGACCTCCGCACCCCCGTCGCCGCACGCTGACCGACCGCGCCCGCCGTGCCCGCGGGACCGGGCCGGGCACCCGCCGCGGGCGTCCGGCACACCCGGACGGAGTACGCCCGACCCGATCGGGCCCGGTAACCGCCCGGTACGGTCACCGCGACATCGGCGGCGCCTCCGGGACGCCCGCCCACCGTCCGTCCCGGGAGGACCCCGTGCAGGGTGACCACGACCGGACCCGCCGCGTCGGGCCGGATCCACGAGACGGCGACCGGGGCCGACACCCGGGTCCTCCTCCGGGAGCCTGGCCCAGCCGCTCCGAGCGCGAGGCCGGCACCCGCCGGATGCCCCCCGGCGACGACCGCACCCGTCAGGCCGGGTCGCCGGGCGACCCCGGCGCGACCCGGCGGGTCGGACCGCCGGACCAGGACCGCACCCAGATGATCGGCAGCCCGGTCGGTGCCCGCGCCGCGCACCCGGACGCGACCCGGATGCTGCCCCAGCCGATCGGCGGCCCGGAGCTGCTCGGCGGCCGCTACCGCCTGGAGGGTCTGATCGGACAGGGCGGGATGGCCGACGTGCACCGCGCGACCGACACCCGGCTCAACCGCCCGGTCGCGGTGAAGATCTTCGGTCCGGGCAACGACCCGACCGCCGACCGGCGCTTCGGCCAGGAGGCGCAGGTGATGGCGAACCTGCACCACCCCGGCCTGGTCGCGGTGCACGACTTCGCCGTCGAACCGCACCGCGCCTACCTGGTGATGGAGCTCGTCGACGGCCCGACGCTGCGCGAGGTGATCGACGCCGAGCGGCTGCCGGCCGACGACATCCGCCGGTTCGGCCTGGAGGTCGCCCAGACCCTGGCCTACGTGCACGACCAGGGCGTCACGCACCGCGACGTGAAGCCCTCCAACATCCTCGTCGACGGCAACGGCCGGGCCCGGCTCGCCGACTTCGGCGTCGCCTCCCTGCTGGGCGCCGAGGGCGGGAACGGGCACACCGCGGTCGGCGAGATCGTCGGCACCCCCGCCTACCTGGCGCCCGAGCAGGTGCGCGGGCGCGACGTCGGCCCGCTGGCCGACGTCTACGCGCTCGGCCTGGTGCTGCTCGAGGCCTGGACCGGGCGCCGCGAGTACCAGGGCGAGGGCATCGAGGGCGCCGGCGAACGGCTCACCCGCTCCCCCGTCGTGCCGCGGGACGTCCCGGAGCCGCTGCGCGGCGCGATCGCGGCGATGACCACGACCGACCCGTCGCGGCGCCCGGACGCCCGCGAGGCCGCCGGGATGCTGACCGCCGCGTCCGGCGCGGCGCCACCGCCGGAGGAGGAGCCGGGCGAGGAGCGCGACCTGGGCTCGTCGAGGACCGGGCGCTGGATCGCGATCGGCGCCTTCGTGGTGGTGCTGCTCGTCCTGCTGATCGGGCTGCTGGTCTACAACAACGGCTCCGAGGAGACGACGCCGCCGCGCGACACCGGTTCCTCCGAGGCCCCGGCGCCCTCGGCGGAGCCGGGGAACCCGGGCAACGACGGCGACGGACCCGGTTTCGGGATCCCGACCGGGATCCCGGGCATGCCCAGCGAGCTGCCCTCCGACATCCCGACCCAGCTGCCCGGCCTGCCCTCGAGCCTTCCCGGCCTGCCCTCGAACCTCCCGGACCCGACCCAGATCGGCGACGACGCGAAGGGGTTCTGGGGCCAGATCAGCGACTGGTGGTCGGGGATGTTCTGACCGGGCGCGGTGTGTCCTGCGCGGCAATGCCCGACCCGGGCGGGCGCGCCGGGCACCCGGTCGGGGACCATTCGGGGTGCGCCCGGTGTCACGGCAGGGAACGAGGCCGGCCGGGCCCACGTGCAGGCGAGCCCGAGAGGACCGACGTTGAGCGGCGCGACAGAGACCGTGACCGGTGCCGGAGACCCCGCGCACCGTGGTGAGGCGTCGGCGCCGCGCTCGGGTGGTGTGCCCCCGGGCACCGTCGCGACCGGGCTGACCGTGCTCGGCGTCGTCGTGTGCGCCCTGGTCGCGGCCGCGGTCGTGCTCACCGACGCCGGCGTGTACGCGCGGGTCGGGATCCCGGCCCCGCCGCTGGACGTGCGGGTGCTCGGGCCGGCGCTGCGGACGGTCGCGCTGCTCACCGGCGCCCTGACCGCCGGCGCCCTGCTGTTCGCGGCGTTCGGCGCGCCTCCGCAGGCCTCCGGCACGATCGGCGTGGAGGGCTACCGCGCACTGCGCCGGGCCGGCGTCGCCGCGGCCGTCGCCGGGCTCGCCGCGCTGGGCGCCGCCTGGACCACGGTCTCGGACCTGACCGGGTCGGCCCTGCTCGCCCCCGCGGAGGGCGGGATCACCGGGTGGTTCGCGGTGTTCGCGACGCTCGAGGAGCCGATGGGCTGGTTGCTGACCGGGATCTCGCTGCTGCTGGTGGCGGCGGGGTGCGCCTGGTTCCTGAGCTGGCGCGCCGTCGGCGCGATGGGCCTGCTCGCGTCGCTCTGCTGGGTGTTCCCGGCCGCGGTGAGCCCGGCGGCCACCGGCGCCGGGCACGACTGGAGTGGCGACGGCGGCATGCTGCGTGCCGTCGGCGGCGTCGTCTGGCTGGGCGCGGTCGCCGCGCTGGCCGCGTACCGCGTGCACGGCGGCGAGGTCACCGACATCGGGTGGCGCCGGTTCCGGTGGCTCACGATCGGCAGCGGCGCCCTGTTCCTGGTCGGCGAGCTGGTGTTCCAGGTCGTGGTCGTCGGGGGCGGGTCGCTGACCGCGACCGCGTACGGCCGGCTGCTGCTGGCCGAGATCGCGCTGGTGGCGGTGCTCGCCCCGGCCACCGTGCTGGTGCTGCGCCGCGGGCCGGGCGCCGCGCACCGCGCCACCCTGATCCCGCTGGTGCTCGGGGGCGCGCTCGTGGCCGTGCTCGGGGTCGCGATGGGCCACACGGTCCCGCCGCGGTTCCTCGTCAGCTCCGACTCCGACCTGGAGACGCTGATCGGCTGGAACGTGGAGCGGCCGTTCGGGGCGGTGCCGCTGCTGCTCGACTGGCGGTTCAACATCCTGTTCGGCGCGGGGGCCGTGCTCGCCGCCGCCGCCTACCTGGCCGGGGTGCGCACGCTGCGGTCGCGGGGGATCGAGTGGGCGACCGGCCGCACCGTGGCCTGGCTCCTGGGCTGCACGGTCGTGCTGTTCGCGACGTCGTCCGGCCTGGGCTTCTACTCGCCGTCGATGTTCAGCGTGCACATGATCAGCCACATGTCGCTGAACATGCTCGCGCCGGTGCTGCTGTGCCTGGGCGGGCCGGTGACGATGGCGCTGCGGGTACTGCCGACGGCGGGCAAGGGCAACCCGCCCGGCCCGCGGGAGTGGCTCCTGGCCGCCGTGCACTCGGGGCCGGCCAAGGTCCTGACGAACCCGGCGGTGGCCGCGATCCTGTTCGTCGGGTCGTTCTACGTCCTGTACTTCACCGGGCTGTTCGACGGCGCGCTGCGGTTCCACTGGTCGCACCAGCTGATGAACCTGCACTTCGTGCTCGTCGGGTACCTGTTCTTCTGGCCGCTGATCGGCGTCGACACCGCGCCGAACCGGCTGCCGCACCTCGGCCGGCTCGCCGTGCTGCTGGCCACGATGCCCTTCCACGCGTTCTTCGGGATCGCGGTGATGAGTTCGGACACCGTGCTCGGCGAGAACTTCTACCGTTCGGTCGCCCTGCCCTGGATCTCGAGCCTGCTCGAGGACCAGCACGTCGGCGGCGGGATCGCGTGGGCCACCGGGGAGATCCCGATGCTGCTGGTGGTGACCGTGCTGATCGTGCAGTGGTCGCGCGAGGACACCCGCACCGCGGTGCGCACCGACCGTCAGGCCGACCGCGACGGTGACGCCGACCTGCACGCCTACAACGAGATGCTGGCCCGGCTCCGCGCGCGGGGCTGAACCCGCGTCGCCCGGGGCCCGGGCGGGTCTCACCCGGCGCGGACGGCGTCGTCGGCGGCACGGCGGACGTGCTCGGCCAGCGCCGCGGTCGCCGCGGAGTGCCGGCGCGCCGTGGCCCCCCAGGCCAGCGAGAGCCGGCGCCTCGACCACGGGTCGCGCAGCGCCGCGACCTCCAGCGACGTCACCGGGTCCACCGCCCGGCGCGGCAGCACGGCCAGACCCGCCCCGGCGGCGGCGAGCGTGACAACCGTGCCGATGGTCGGCGCGCGGGTGCGGAAACGCGCGACCGGCGCGTCCGGGCCGAGCTCGTGCTCGATCCAGCGCTGCAGCGGCGTCCCGGGTTCGAGCCCGACCAGCGGATGTTCGGCGGCCTCGCGGTAGGTCAGCTCCGCGCGGCCGTGCAGCACACCACCGGCCCGGCCGATCACGACGAGGGAGTCGTCGCCGAGCGGCTCGGTGTCCGGCCCCGCGGCCCGCGACCCGTCGTCGACGACGATCCCCAGGTCGGCCTCGCCGTCGGCGAGCATCCGCAGGGTCTCCGGGGTGGGCCGTTCGGACACGGTGACGTCGAGGTCCGGGTGCTCGGCCAGGAACGACGCCAGCGCCCGCGGGACGAGGCGGTGCATCGCCGACGTGCCGGCCAGCAGTACCAGCGGGGCCGTCGGGGACCGCCGGTACCCGGCCACCGCGCTCTCCAGCCGGGCCGTGTGGGACAGCACGTCGCGCGCGTGCCGGGCCAGCGACGTCCCGGCCGGGGTGGGCCGCACACCCCGCCGTCCGCGGACGAGCAGGTCCACCCCGGCGTGGCGCTCCAGCGCCCGGACCCGCGAGCTGGCCGAGGGCAGGCTCAGGTGCATCCGCGCGGCTCCGGCCGTGATCGAGCCCTCGGCCAGCACGTACAGGAACAGCCGCAGGTCGACCAGGTCGTAACGCACCCCCTCAGTCTAAGGCTCAGCCTGAGTCTGGGTGCGCCGATCGCGCATTGCCGGGCCCGGCACCGCGACCGATGCTGGCTCGGTGATCGAAGTGATCGAAATCGGGGCCGTGGCCCGGACCGTGGCGCTGCTGGGCGTCGGGATGGCGGCGGGCGCGCTGAACGCGGTCGGCGGCGGGGGCACGTTCGTGGCCCTGCCCGCACTGGTGGCGGCCGGTCTGCCGCCGGTCACGGCGAACGCGTCGACGACGGTGGCGCTGCTGCCCGGGGCGATCACCGGCGCCTACGCCTACCGCGCCGACATCGCGCCGGTCGGGGCCACCCGCACCCGGTCGCTGACCGTCGCCAGCCTGCTCGGCGGCGGGTGCGGGGCGGTGTTGCTGCTGGCGTTGCCCGCGTCCTCCTTCGACGCGGCCGTGCCGTGGCTCCTCGCCTTCGCGACGCTGGTGCTCGCGTTCGGGCGGCCGCTGTCGCGGCTGCTCACCACGGCGCTGCACCGCACCGCCGAGATGGGACCGCGGCCGATCCTGCTCGGCCAGTTCCTGCTGGCGGTCTACGGCGGCTACTTCGGCGGGGCCGTGGGCATCCTGATGCTCGCCCTGTGGAGCGCGGGGCTCGGGATCGACGCCGCCGCCGGGAACCCGATGCGGGTCGCGCAGCTCGCCGCCGTCAACGCGGTCGCGGCCGGGATCTTCCTGGTCGCCGCGGACGTGCTCACCGACCCGGTCCCGCTGCTGGCGGTGCTGCTCGGCGCCGCGGTGGGCGGGTTCGCCGGGGCCCGGGCGGCCCGGCGCCTGTCCGCCCGGGTGCTGCGGGCCACCGTCCTGACCACCGCGGCGACGATGACCGTCCTGTACTTCCTGCGCGGATGACGGGCCGGCCGGCCCGCGGTGACGGTCCACCCACCGCCGGCGTCGACGGTCCGGGTGCCGGGCAGGTCGCGCCGCACCGCGCGGTCGGCCTCGGGGGCACTGCGGTAGAGGACGGCGGGCGCGCCGGTGATCACGTGAGGCCCTCGGGAGCGCCGCCCGCGTGCCGCAGCCGCAGGCTGTTGGTGACCACCAGCAGCGAGGACACGGCCATCGCGGCGCCGGCGAGCAACGGGTTGAGCAGCCCGGCGGCGGCCACCGGCACGGCGGCCACGTTGTAGCCGAAGGCCCACCACAGGTTGCCGCGGATGGTGCGCATCGTGGCCCGGGCCAGCTCGACGGTCGTGGGCAGCACCCGCAGGTCGTCACGCACAAGCACGACGTCGGCCGCCTCCAGCGCGACGTCGGTGCCCGAGCCGACGGCGATGCCCAGATCCGCGACGGCCAGCGCGGCGGCGTCGTTCACGCCGTCGCCGACCATGGCCACGGTCGCGCCGCCGGCCTGCAGCCGGCGCAGGTGCTCCACCTTCTCGTCGGGCAGGACCCCGGCATGCACGTCGGTGATGCCGACGGCGGCCGCGACGGCGTGCGCGGCGGCCGGCGCGTCGCCGGTCAGCAGCACCGGCCGCAGACCCATCCCGACCAGCTCCGCGACGGCCGCGACGGCGGAGTCCTTCACCGGGTCGGCCAGCGCGATCACACCGGCGACGGCGCCGTCCACGGTCACCGCGACGGTGCTGCGCCCGGCCGCGTCCCAGTCCGCCACGCGGGCGGCCAGCGGGCCGAGCTCCCCGGCGAGCGAGGGCCGCCCCACCGTCACCTCGTGGCCGTCGACGACGCCGCGGGCGCCCAGCCCCGGCATCGGCACGAAATCGGCGACCGGCGGGACGACCAGGAGCGACTGCTCGGCGTGCGCCCGCACCGCGGCGGCGATCGCGTGCTCGGACCCGGACTCGACGGCCGCGGCGCGGGCCAGCAGCTCGCCCGGGTCGGTGCCCTCGGCGCAGGCCAGGTCCGCGACGGTCATCGCGCCGGTGGTCAGCGTGCCGGTCTTGTCCAGCACGACGGTGTCCACCGCGCGCGTGGTCTCCAACGCCTGGTAACCCTTGACGAAGATGCCCAGCTCGGCGCCGCGGCCGGTGGCGACCATCAGCGCGGTCGGGGTGGCCAGGCCCAGCGCGCACGGGCAGGCGATGATCACGACGGCGATCGCGGGGGCGAACGCGCCGGCCCACCCCGCGCCGGCGACCAGCCATCCGAGGAGGGTGAGCGCGGCGACCGCGAGCACGATCGGCACGAACACCGCGGAGATGCGGTCGACCAGGCGCTGCACCGCGGACTTCTCGGTCTGCGCCCGTTCCACCGCGGCGAGCATCCGGGCGAGCCGGGTGTCCGCTCCGACCTGCTCGGCGCGCACCACCAGGCGACCGCCGGTGGCGATCGTGCCGCCCACGACCGGGTCGCCGGACGCGACCTCGACCGGCACCGGCTCGCCGGTCATCGCGCTGGTGTCGACCGCGGCGACGCCCTCGACGACCGCGCCGTCGGCGGCGATCCGCTCGCCGGGCCGGACCACGAACCGGTCCCCGACCCGCAGCCGAGGCACCGCGATCCGCCGCTCGGAGCCGTCGTCGTCGAGCACCGCCACGTCGTCGGACTCCAGGGCGGCGAGCGAGCGCATCACCTCGCCGGCGCTGCGCCGGGCCCGGGCCTCGAAGTAGCGCCCGGCGAGCACGAACGTCGTCACCCCGGCCGCGACCTCGAGGTAGAGCGGCCCGGACGGGTGCAGCACGGCCTGCCAGCCGGCCGCCGCGGACGGGGCGCCGTCGGTGAACGCGAGCGCGCCCAGCGACCAGCCCGACGCCGCGAGCACCCCGAGCGAGACCAGCGTGTCCATCGAGGTCGTGCCGTGGCGCAGGTTGCGCACCGCCGTGCGGTGGAACGGCCACGCGGCCCACCCCACGACCGGCAACGCGAGCACCGCGACCACGGCCTGCCAGTACGGGAACCGCAGCGACGGGACCAGCGACATGGCCAGCGACAGGTCGGCCAGCGGGATGAACAGCAGCAGCGCGACGGTCATCCGCCGCCGCAGCGAGAGCATCGCCGTGTCGTCGCGGGTCGCCGCGTCCGCCGCGTCCTCGCCGCCCGGGTCCGGCACGACCTCGGACGCGCCGTAGCCGGCCTTCTCCACGGTCGCCACCAGCGTGGAGACCTCGACCCCGTCCGGGTGCTCGACCAGCGCCCGTCCGGTGGCCAGGTTCACCGCGGCGCGGACGCCGTCGAGCTTGCCCAGCTTGCGCTCGACACGCCCGACGCACGCCGCGCACGTCATGCCCTCGATCCGCAGCTCGACCAGCCGCGCGTCACCCGCGCCGGTGGGCGGCGGGGCGGCGGTGCTCGTGGCCGGGCTCTCGCGTGTCACGACACCGATGGTTCCGCACCTGACCGACGGTTTCACGCGCGGGGCGGGTGACCTGCCGGACACCACCGATCAGGGGAGCCGGGAACCACACGGTGTCGCGGGGCGACACTTCTTCGGTGACCATCCTCGACACCGCTCCCCGGGGCGCCTCCGCCCGCGCGGAGGCCCTGAGCCTGCTCGTGCTGGCCGGGCGGCTCGTGCTGGGCGGGGTGTGGATCGTGGCCGGGGCGCTGAAGGTGACCGACCTCGACGCCTCCGTCCGCGCCGTGCGCGCCTACCGCCTGCTCCCCGACCTCGCCGCCCAGGTCCTCGGCGCCGGACTCCCGGTCGTCGAGATCGTGCTCGGCGTGCTGCTCGTGGTGGGGTTCGGCGTCCGGGTCGCGGGCGCGCTGTCGGCGCTGCTGATGGGCGCGTTCGTGGTCGGGATCGCCTCCGCCTGGGCGCGCGGCCTGCAGATCGACTGCGGCTGCTTCGGCTCCGGCGGCGCGCTGGCGGCCGGTGAGTCACCCACCTACGGACTCGAACTCGCCCGGGACGGCGCCCTGCTCGCCGTCGCCGTGCTCCTCACCTGGCGGCCGAGCGGGCGCTTCGCGCTCGACGGCCGGCCGGGGACCGCGAAGGGAACCCGATGACATCGTCGAAGAAGTCGCAGAACCCGCTCACGGCGAGGACCGGCCCGCCCCGCGGGACGGTGCTGGGCATCGTCGCGGTCGTGCTGTTCGCCGGCCTGGTCGGCTTCGGCGTGTACCAGGCCCAGAAGCCGGCCGAGGTGGTCGTCCCACCCCACGCGACCGCCGCCGGGGTGCCGATCGGCGACCCGGCCGCGAAGGCGACGATCGACATCTACCTGGACTTCCAGTGCCCGGCCTGCAAGCAGTTCGAGGACGTGAGCGGGCAGACGGTCGACCAGCTCGTCGCCGCCGGGCAGGCGAAGGTCGTCTACCACCCGGTCGCGATCCTGGACCGGACCTCGCCGGACAGGTACTCCACGCGCTCGTCCGCGGCCTCGGGCTGCGCCGCGGCGGACACGGTGTTCCCGCAGTTCCTCACGCTGCTCTACGCGAACCAGCCCGAGGAGGGCTCACCCGGCCTGACCCCGGACAAGCTCGTCGAGCTCGGGCAGCAGGCCGGCGCCGGACCGGGCTTCGCCGAGTGCGTGAACAGCGAGCGCCACGTCGGCTGGACCTCCGCGCTCACCGAGCAGGCCTCCAAGGACGGGCTGGCCAGCACCCCGACGGTGAAGGTCGACGGCCAGAAGGTCGACAACCCGGTCCCGGGCGCGCTGCGCGCCGCCGTCGCGGCCGCCCAGAGCTGACGCCCGGCCCCGGTAACGGCCCGTCCGGGAGGAACGATCTGGTCTGCAGCGGCGGGCGTCGGGGCTCGGTGCGGGGACGGGGGTCAGGACATGCACGTGCAGCACTCCGGGGCGGGTGCCCCCGTTCCACGCCCGGGACTCTCCCCGGGTGCCGCCGTCCTTCTCTGGATCTTCGTGGGATGGCCGCTGTCCTGGATCCTGCTGTTCGCGTTCGGCCCGCTGGGCATCCTGTTCGGGATCGGCATCACGATCTGGATGATCGTGATCGTCTCCTCGGGCGCTCACCGGGGGCCACCGGTCGTCGTCAACGTCGCGACGCACGCCCCGCAGCCACCCTCGCCGGCCGCGTTGCGCCACCATGCGATCCGGCAGGAGGTCGAGAGCCTCGCCTCCGTCGACGCGGTCGGCGGATGCGGCTGGTGCGGGTCGCCGTCGGCGCATCTCAACGATCAGGGCTACCCGGTCCACCCGCGGCACTGGCACAGCGCCGAGGTCGAGGAGCGGATCCGGTCCAGGGCCCGTCCCTGACCCCACCCACTCGATTCGCACCCCCGCGGTCGCCCCGCGCCTGCTGCAGGGGGTGCGGACCGCCGGCAGGGGTGCAGAGCAGGGTCACGTGCGACCCCGACCCGGGACGGTGGGCCGCTCAGGCAGCCGGCCGCGGCACGCGGGACTGAGACCGCTCACGCCTCGAGGGCGGGCAGGTCGAACTCCCCGTTCCGGACCCCGGCGAGGAACGCCGTCCACTCCTCGTGCGTGAACGAGAGCACCGGACCGTCGTCGTCGCGCGACGAACGGATCAGCACCCCGCCCTCGGCCGGGACCACCGCCACGCAGCCGCCGGCGGAGCAGGACGAGCTGATGCGAGACGGCGGGTGCTCGGTCAACGGGAGCCTCGATCCGTGCGGTCCCGGGCGGCCGTGCCACCGGGGGAGTCCTGTGTGGTTCACCTGTCCGGGCAACGACCCTCCCCCGTCCCGGGGAACGGGGTTCACCCTCTCGGGAATCGGCGCCGTGACCTGCACCGTTGCCGGATCCGCCGGCGGGCTGCGCGGTCCGCGTCGATGTCGTCGGCCGGCGGTTCCACG
Organism: uncultured Pseudonocardia sp.; assembly: GCA_966211265.1. Classification (GTDB taxonomy): domain Bacteria; phylum Actinomycetota; class Actinomycetes; order Mycobacteriales; family Pseudonocardiaceae; genus Pseudonocardia. The sequence goes on along the minus strand of CBIHNM010000049.1, from coordinate 249 downwards.
GCGCGGCCGAGCGGCTCCGCGACGGCGTGCCGGCCCGCGGTCAGGGAACGGCCGCGGCCTCGGCCCGGGCACCGGTACGGACCTCGGCCCGCCGGATCAGCACGATGCCGAACAGGATCAGCACGCCCCCGAACAGCTGCGTCGGAGTCGGGATCTGCGACACCAGCAGCCACGCGGCGAGGACCCCGAACAGCACCTCGCTCAGCCCCACGAACGACGCCACACGCGTGTCCAGCCGCCGGATCGCCA
>CBIHNM010000048.1:0-19907 GCA_966211265.1 uncultured Pseudonocardia sp. | reverse complement strand
CGAGATCACCTCAACTCGTCACGAAACGGACGCAACCCCCGCCCGGGTCCGGGCGTCACATGATCAGGAGGGCGACGACCGTCGCCCGCGCCCGACATGTGGACGACCCGGGAGAACGATGAGCAACGCCCACCGCAGCCGTAGGCCACGACCCGCCGCGATCATCGCGGCCCTGGTCGGTGTCCTCGCGGTGGTCGGCGCCGGCACCGCCCTCGCCGAGACCCCCGCCGCGCAGGCGTTCCGCGAGCAGCCGCTGGTGCCCGGCACGCCCTGCACGGTCACCGCCACGGCCTGCGTGGACCTGGACTCGCAGAGGTCCTGGCTGTTCGAGAACGGGAGGATCCTGCGCGGGCCGGTCCCGGCCGCGACCGGCGGCCAGGGCATGCTCACACCGGTGGGGCACTCGCTGCGGGTCTACCGCAAGGAGGCCCACCACGAGAGCGGCGAGTTCAAGGACAAGCACGGCCGGCCGGCCCCGATGCCGTGGGCGGTGTTCTTCCAGGACGGCGGCATCGCCTTCCACGAGGGCAACACCGAGACCCCGTCCGGCGGGTGCGTGCGGCTGGCCCGCCCGGATGCCCGGGCGTGGTTCGACCACCTGCAGATCGGCGACCAGGTCCAGGTCGTCTCGGCCAGGCAGGTCGCCGCCGACCGCGCCACCTGACCCACGCGGCACCCGTCCCCGACGACGGCGCCCGTGTACGACGAAGGACCCGGCCAGGGAGCTCGGCCGGGTCCTTCGTCGTTGCTCGTGCCCTACCGGGCGGCGACCCGGTTCGGGCGCAGCTCGCGCGGCAGCGAGAACGTCAACGTCTCCTCGGCCGTGTCGATCTCCTCGACCGACCCCCAGCCGCGCTCGGCCAGGTAGTCGACGACGCCGCGGACCAGCACCTCGGGCACCGAGGCGCCGCTGGTGACACCGATCGTGCCGACCCCCTCGAGCCACGCGTCGTCGATCTCCTTGGCGTAGTCGATCAGGTACGACGCGCCGGCGCCCGCGGTCAGCGCGACCTCGACCAGGCGCACCGAGTTCGACGAGTTGCGCGAGCCGACGACCAGCACCAGGTCACAGCGCGGGGCCATCGCCTTCACCGCGACCTGGCGGTTCTGGGTGGCGTAGCAGATGTCGTCCGACGGCGGGTTCTGCAGCGCCGGGAACTTCTCGCGCAACGCGCGCACGGTCTGCATCGTCTCGTCGACGCTGAGCGTGGTCTGCGACAGCCAGACCACCTTCTCCGGGTCGCGCACGGTCACGCCGTCGACGTCGGCCGCGGACTCGACGATCTGGATGTGCTCGGGCGCCTCGCCGGAGGTGCCCTCGACCTCCTCGTGGCCGTTGTGCCCGACCAGCAGGATGTCGTAGTCCTCCCGGGCGAACCGCTTCGCCTCCTGGTGCACCTTGGTGACCAGCGGGCACGTCGCGTCGATCGTGCGCAGCTCCCGGCTCTTGGCCTGCTCGCGGACCGCCGGGGACACCCCGTGCGCGGAGAACACGACCATCGCGCCCTCGGGCACCTGGTCGGCCTCCTCGACGAAGACGGCGCCGCGGTCGGTCAGCGTCTCCACGACGTGCCGGTTGTGCACGATCTCCTTGCGGACGTACACCGGCGCCCCGTGCTGGGCGAGCGCCTGCTCGACGGCCTCGACCGCCCGGTCGACGCCGGCGCAGTAGCCCCGTGGCTTGGCCAGCAGGACCCGCTTGTCTCCCGATCCGGACATGCCTCCACCCTACGGACGTCGGCGGGGACGGTCAGCCCGACGTGAGCGGTCCGACCCCGCCCGTACCCGCCCCGGCCTGCCGCACGCCGGGGAGCAGGGAACAATGGCGGGCATGACACCGCTGCCGTTCCCCCTGCGGATCGCCGCGGGCCTCGTCGTGACCGCCGTCGAGCAGGCCCGGGAGCTCCCGCGGCACGCCGTCGAGTTCCCGGTCACCGCCGTGAGCCAGGCCCTGCAGGTGTCCATGCGCCTGCAGCAGACCGTCACCGAGCTCGCGATCAAGGGAGACCGCGCCCTGGGCACCCTGCGACCGGCCGAGGACATCCCGAGCTGGGCGACGTTCGACGACGACCTGCCCCTGTCCGAGCCCCCTCGCCCGCGCAACGGCGCGAGCACCGTGGCCGAGCTGCGCCCGTCGACGAAGGTCACCGACATCCCGGTCGCCCGGCCGCCGCGGCCCGCCGCCGAGCCCGCCCCGAGCGCCGCCCCGACGGCGACGGTCCCGGACGTGCTGCCGGAGTACCCGACGATGACGATCCCGCAGCTGCGCGGCAAGCTCCGCGCGCTCACCCTCGACGACCTGGCCGACCTGCTCGCGTGGGAGACCGCGCACGGCAACCGCGACGAGTACGTCACGATGCTGACCAACCGGATCTCGACGCTGTCCAAGAAGTGACCGCACCCCCTTCTCCCACCTCGGAGGAGACGCCCTGGCCGGTCCGCACGGTCGCCCGCAAGATCGCCGAGTGGGTGGACCGGCTCGGCGCGGTCTGGGTCGAGGGACAGCTCGCACAGGTCACCGCCCGGCCCGGGTCGGGCACCGCGTTCCTGGTGTTGCGCGACCCGGCCGCCGACGTGTCGTTGCAGCTCACGGCACCCGCGGCGCTGGTGCGCGACGGCGGGGACGCGGTCGCCGAGGGCAGCCGGGTGATCGTGCACGGCAAGCCCTCGTTCTACCTCGGTCGGGGCACGCTGAGCCTGCGGGTGGACGCGATCCGCGCGGTCGGGCTCGGTGAGCTGCTGGCCCGGATCGAGCGGCTGCGCCGGCTGCTGGCCGCCGAGGGCATGTTCGACGCCGCGCTCAAACGCCGTCCCCCGCTGCTGCCGAACCGGATCGGGCTGATCACCGGGCGGGCCTCGGCGGCGGAGCACGACGTCGTGTCCAACGCGACCGCGCGCTGGCCCGGGGTGCGGTTCCGGATCGAGAACACCGCCACCCAGGGTGGGCTGGCGGTCGGGCAGATCGTGGACGCGCTGGGCGTGCTCGACCGCGACCCGGAGGTCGAGGTGATCGTGCTGGCCCGCGGCGGCGGCAGCGTCGAGGACCTGCTGCCGTTCTCCGACGAGACGCTGTGCCGGGCCGTCGCGGCCTGCCGGACGCCGGTGGTCTCGGCGATCGGGCACGAGCCGGACACCCCGCTCGTCGACCATGTCGCGGACCTGCGCTGCTCCACCCCGACCGAGGCCGGACGCAGCCTGGTCCCGGACCTGGCCGAGGAGACCGCCCGGATCGCGGGGCTGCGCGAGCGCGCGCGCCGGGCGCTGTCCGGGTGGGTGGACCGCGAGCAGCGCCGGGTCGCCGAGCTGCGGGGACGCCCGGTGCTGGCGGCGCCGCTGCGGATGCTGGAGTCACGCGAGCGCGAGATCGTCGAGGGCCGCGCCGCCGCGCACCGGGCGGTCCTGCGCCGCACGGACCGGGCCGCGGCCGAGCTCGAACACCTGACCGCCCGGCTGACCGCGCTCGGCCCGTCCGCGACGCTGGCCCGCGGGTACGCGATCGTCGCCCTCGACGGGGACGGCGGCGTGCCGCGGCTGCTCCGGTCGGTGGCCGACGCGCCGGCCGGGACCCGGCTGCGGATCCGGGTCGGCGACGGCGCGGTGCACGCGGTCAGCGAGGGCACACCCGAGACAGTGACGACGCGAACGCGGCCGGCGGGCGCCGGCGAGGAGGGCTCATGAGCACACCGGAGCGTCGACCGGTCGACCAGCTCGACTACGAGCAGGCCCGCGACGAGCTGGCCGAGGTGGTGCGGGCGCTGGAGGTCGGCGGCCTCGGCCTGGACGAGTCGGTCGCGCTCTGGGAGCGGGGCGAGGCCCTGGCCGGGCGCTGCGAGCAGCAGCTCGCCGGGGCCCGGGACCGCATCGAGCACCTGCTCACCCCGGAACCCGCCGACGGGGACTGAGCCCGTCCCGCCGGGAGGCCCCGACCGGTCCGACGCCGCTCGACGCGACCCGCACCACCCGGTGATCGGTCCGCGGGGTCAGTTCGTCCCGGAACCCGGCGGGAGCACGCGACCGCGCAGCGTCGCCTCGGCGAGCGTGCGGAACTCGTCGTCGTTGCCGCTGCCGGTGATCAGGAGCCGGACGGCGGGGCCGCCGGGAGCGGTCGCAGGCGCGCTCGCGACCCGGACCGGCTCCCCGTTCGCGGCCTCGTAGGTCACCCAGCTCAGCCCGGCGGCCGGCGTGACGCCGCGCGCGACCGGGGCCGCGCCGCCGAACTCCGCGCCCAGCAGCGCCTCCTCGGACGCGTCGCTCTGCACCAGCCGCAGGTAGCGCCCCTGCTCGGTGAGGTAGCCCACGCGCACCGCGGTCCCGCCGCCCGCGACCGGCCCGCGGTCGGTGGAGTTGGAGCGCCACCCCACCGCCGGTACCCGCAGCGCGAACGCGGAGGTGCGGGCGTACTCGCCCAGCCGCGCCGGCGCGTCGACGGTCGGCCCGGCGTCCTGGTCGATCTGCGGGCCGGCCGGGGCGAACGTGCACGACCGCACCCCGACGATCAGCAACGCGATCGGGATCAGGATCAGCAGCGCTCCGAGCATGTCCGTCATCCGGGTCTCGGTGCGCCCCGGCTTCCGCAGCGGTCGCGGCCCGATCCCGGGACGCCGCCGCGGCGCCGGACCGTCCGTGCCGGTCTCGTCGGGCGCGGACGGCTCGCGGGACTCGGTGGACGCGCGGGGATCGGGCTCGGAGCTCACGTCCCCATCGTCGCGCAGCGCCGTCGCACCGGCCCGCCCGGTCCGCTCCCGGCATGGCGTCGGTCGCTCTGCGTGCCACCCGCCCGGCCGATCTGCCAAAATCCCCGGCGGGGACCCGTCGACCGGCCCCCGGCCGCCCGGTCGACGGTCCGGCGGACCCCCGAACCTAGGAGAATGCCCGTGAGCGAATCCCCGCAGGCCACGCCCGCCCGTCGGCGGGAGGCACCCGACCGGAACCTGGCGATGGAGCTGGTCCGGGTGACCGAGGCGGCGGCGATGGCCGCCGGGCGCTGGGTCGGCCGCGGGGACAAGAACGGCGGTGACGGCGCCGCGGTGGACGCGATGCGCCAGCTCATCGGCACCGTGTCCATGCAGGGCGTGGTCGTGATCGGCGAGGGCGAGAAGGACGAGGCGCCCATGCTGTTCAACGGCGAGCAGGTGGGCAACGGTCACGGGCCCAGCTGCGACGTCGCCGTCGACCCGATCGACGGCACCACGCTGATGGCCAAGGGCATGCCGAACGCGCTGGCCGTGCTCGCGGTGGCCGAGCGGGACGCGATGTTCGACCCGTCCGCGGTGTTCTACATGGAGAAGCTCGCGGTCGGGCCCGAGGCCGCCAGCGCGATCGACATCCGGGAGTCGGTCGCGGAGAACATCAGCCGGGTCGCCGAGGCCAAGGGCCGAGACGTCGCCGACGTCACGGTGTGCGTGCTGGACCGCCCGCGGCACGAGCAGATCGTGTCCGAGATCCGCGCCACCGGCGCGCGCATCCAGTTCATCACCGACGGCGACGTGGCCGGCGCGATCGCCGCCGCCCGCCCGCACAGCGGCGTCGACATGCTCTACGGCATCGGCGGCACCCCCGAGGGGATCATCACCGCGGCCGCGCTCAAGTGCATGGGCGGCGAGCTGCAGGGCCGGCTCTGGCCCAAGGACGAGCAGGAGCGGCAGAAGGCGCTCGCGGCCGGGCACGACCTGGAGCGGGTGCTCACCACCGCCGACCTGGTCCGTGGGGACAACGTGTTCTTCTGCGCCACCGGCATCACCGACGGGGCGCTGCTGCGCGGCGTGCACTACCAGCCCGGCGGTGCGACCACCCAGTCGATCGTGATGCGGTCCAAGTCGGGCACCGTGCGGCTGATCGACGGGCACCACCGGCTGACCAAGCTGCGCGAGTTCTCGGCCGTCGACTTCGACGGCTCCGACTCGGGGGACGTCCCGCCGCTGCCCTGAGCCCCGCCCGCCGGGACCCGACGCCCCGGCTGCGGGCCGGGCCGGGCCGGGCCAGACTCGGCGCCAGGAGCGACGAGTACCGCATCGAGCACGACACCATGGGTGAGGTCCGGGTCCCCGCCGACGCGTTGTGGCGGGCCCAGACCCAGCGCGCGGTGGAGAACTTCCCGATCTCCGGGCGGGGCCTGGAGCGGTCCCAGATCCGCGCGCTCGGGCTGGTCAAGGGCGCGGCCGCGCGGGTCAACGCCGCGCTCGGCGTGCTGGACGCGGACAAGGCCGACGCGATCGCCGCCGCGGCGGACGAGGTGGCCGGGGGCGGCCACGACGACCAGTTCCCGGTGGACGTGTTCCAGACCGGCTCGGGCACGTCGTCGAACATGAACGCGAACGAGGTGATCGCGAGCCTGGCCGCGGCGGCCGGGGTGCAGGTGCACCCGAACGACCACGTCAACGCGTCCCAGTCGTCGAACGACGTGTTCCCGACCTCGATCCACGTGGCCGCGACCGAGGCCCTGTCCACCGAGGTCGTGCCGGCACTGGAGCACCTGGCCGCGTCGCTGCGCCGGCGCGCCGAGGACTGGGCCGAGGTGGTCAAGGCCGGCCGCACGCACCTGATGGACGCGGTGCCGATCACGCTGGGCCAGGAGGCCGGGGCGTGGGCGAGCCAGGCCGAGCTCGGCGCCGCCCGGGTCCGGGACGCGCTGCCGCGGCTGGGCGCGCTGCCGATCGGCGGCACCGCCGTCGGGACCGGGCTCAACGCGCCCGACGGGTTCGGCGCCGGTGTCGTGGCCGAGCTGCGCGCGGCGACCGGGCTGGACGTGCTGTCCGAGGCGACCGACCACATCGAGGCCCAGGGCTCCCGGGACGGCCTGGTCGAGGCCTCGGGGGCGCTGCGCACCGTCGCGGTGTCCCTGTACAAGATCGCCAACGACCTGCGCTGGCTGTCCTCGGGCCCGCGGACCGGGCTGGCCGAGATCCACCTGCCGGACCTGCAGCCGGGCAGCTCGATCATGCCGGGCAAGGTCAACCCGGTGATCTGCGAGGCCACGATGATGGTCGCGGCGCAGGTCATCGGCAACGACGCGACGGTCGGCTTCTCCGGCAGCCAGGGCAACCTGCAGCTCAACGTGATGATGCCGGTGATGGCACGCAACGTGCTGGAGTCGGCGCGGCTGCTGGCCAACGCCTCCCGGCTGCTCGCCGACAAGGTGATCGACGGGATCGAGGTCGACGTCGAGCGCACCCGGGAGTACGCCGAGTCCTCGCCGTCGATCGTCACTCCGCTCAACGGGTTCCTCGGTTACGAGGAGGCCGCCTCGATCGCCAAGCAGTCGCTGACCGAGCGGCGCACGATCCGCGAGGTGGTGATCGAGCGCGGGCACGTGGAGTCCGGCAGGCTGACCGAGGCCCAGCTCGACGCCGCCCTGGACGTGCTGGCGATGGCGCACGGGCGGAAGAAGGTCTGACCCGGCTCGGACGATCACCCGCCGCAGCGGCCCGGGTGCGGCGGGTGCGGCCATCTATCGTTCATCTGCTGTTACCCGTTCGGACCATCAATTCGTGACACAGTGCTGATCATTTGCATCGCTGGTCCACGAATGCGCCGAGGTGGTCGTCCGATGACCGATGACAGGTTCACGTTCGAGCCGGTGTACGACCTGCGCACGGCCCGCGTGTGCGGGTTCGGCATCGCCCCGGCCCGGCCCGGGGACTCCCTCGCCGAGCGTGTGCGCGGCGCCGGGTGGAGCGCGCGGCAGATCGCCGACGTCGACGCCGGCACCGCCGTCTCCGCGGTCACGCACACGCGGAGGGTGGATCCGGCCGTGCCGATCCAGGTGCCGGTGGCGGCGGACACCGTGGTGCTGGCCCGCAACCGGCTGCGGGCGATGCTGGCCGACGGCGGGGTCGCCCCGATGCTCGAGGTCGGCCCCGCGCTGGCCGCCGCGCCGGCCGACGAGCTGGTGCGCGCGCTCGCCGAGCTGCGCGGGTGGGGTTTCCGGATCGCCCTGGACGGGATCGGCCGCGGCTTCGGGGTGGACCTGCTGGTCGCCGCACGGCCCGACGTCGTCGCGCTGGACCGCCACCTCGCCACCCCGGACCCGGACCTCGCGACCGCCGCCGTGGTGCGCGCGGTGTGCGGGGTGGCCGCGGCCAGCGGGGTGCGGGTGGCCGCGACCGGCGTCGAGAGCGCCGAGGTCCTGGGGTCGCTGCACGCCAGCGGTGCCCGGCTGGCCCGCGGAACGCTGCTCGGTGCACCACGGGCGCGACCGGAGGTCGAGGGTCCGACGCCGCCGGCGCTGCTGTCGCTGCTCACCGCGACCGCTCCGCACCGTTCCCCCTCCCCGTCGGACATCCGTTCCGGCGGCGCCCCGGCGCGCCCGTCCCCCGCCCCGCGGGTCGGACCGTTGCCCGCCCCGGTGCGCACGATCGCCTCGGACGCCCTGACGCTGTCCGACGACGCGACCGCCGACACCGTGCGGACCGTGCTGGGCCGGGTGCCCGACTCCGGCGGCGTCGTGCTGCTCGACCCCCGCCGCCGCCCGACCGGTTACCTGGAACGCAGCCGGTTCCTGCTGGCGATGGCCGCTCCGTTCGGGAACGCCCTGTGGGCCAAGAAGCCGGCGATCACGATGGCCGACCCGCCGCGGGTGGCCGACGAGCGGATGCCGCTGACGCAGGCGATGGAGCTGAGCCTGGCCGGTGACCGCGCCCGCAGCTACGACGACCTCGTGCTGGTCGGGCCGGGCGGGGCGTGCACCGGCGTGGTCCCGGTCTCGGACCTGTGGCGGCGCTCGATGCGACGCACCGAGGGCGCGCCGAAGCCGCCGGCCCCCGGCGGGCCGGGGGCCCCCACCGGCGCGGGCCGTCCCTTCGCCGGACCGCACCCGTCACCCGGCCCGGCCCCCCCGCCCCCCCACGCCGGCCCGCTGCGCCAGGCGCGCACCGCCTGACCGGCGTCCCGTCCCGGGGCCGCGGGCGGGGTGTTCGGCGGGCGCGATGTCGGTGGCCGCTGCTTCACTTCCCCCATGCTGTTCTCCGACGTCGTCGAGACCTCCGCCGCCGTGGGCGGCACCCGCTCGCGCAAGGAGAAGTCGGCCGCGCTCGCCGCGGTGCTCGGCCGTGCCGCACCCGAGGAGGTCGAGCCGGTCACCGGATGGCTGGCCGGGGAGCTGCGGCAGGGCCGGGTCGGCACCGGGTGGCGGACCCTGTCCGGGCTCGACGCCGCCCCGGCATCCAGGCCGTCGCTGACCGTCGGGCGGGTCGACGCGGCACTCGACGAGCTCGCCGCCACCGCCGGGACCGGCTCGGCGACCCGTCGGCGGGACCTGCTGGCCGGGCTCTACGGCGCCGCAACCGCCGACGAGCAGCGCTTCCTGCACCGGCTGCTCACCGGTGAGCTGCGCCAGGGCGCCCTGGAGGGGCTGATGGTGGAGGCGATCGCGGCCGCCGCGCAGGTGCCGACCGCGACCGTGCGCCGGGCGTTCATGCTCTCCGGGCGGCTCCCGGCCACCGCCGTCACCGCGCTGACCGGCGGCGCCGGCGCGCTCGAGGCGGTCTCCCTGGAGGTCGGGCGGCCGGTCCGGCCGATGCTGGCGAGCCCCGGGGACTCCCTCGACGCCGCGCTGGCCGGGCTCGGTCCCGAGGTCACCGTGGAGCACAAGCTCGACGGCGCCCGGATCCAGGTGCACCGGCGTGGCGACGACGTCCGGGTCTGGACCCGCACGCTGCGCGAGATCACCGACGGCGTCCCGGAGCTGGTCGCGCGGGTCCGCGCCCTGCCCTGCGAGACGGCGGTGCTCGACGGCGAGACCCTCGCCCTGGACGACGACGGGCGCCCGCGCCCGTTCCAGGACACGATGAGCCGGTTCGGATCCGACGGCCCTGAGGAGGGGGTGACCGGCTCGGAGACGATCCTGAGCCCGTTCTTCTTCGACCTGCTCCACCTCGACGGCACCGACCTGGTCGACGCGCCGCTGGAGGTGCGCCTCGACGCGCTCGCCGGGCTCCTGGCCGGGGACGCGCAGGCGCCGCTGCGGATGCCGGGAGCGCGCCGTCCCTCGGCCGAGGCGGCGGCGCAGGTGCTGGAAGCCGCCCTCGAGGCCGGGCACGAGGGCGTCGTGGTCAAGGCGCTCGACGCCCCGTACGCGGCCGGGCGGCGCGGGAAGGCCTGGCAGAAGGTGAAGCCGGTGCACACCCTGGACCTGGTCGTGCTCGGCGCGGAGTGGGGCTACGGGCGGCGCACCGGGAGCCTGTCCAACATCCACCTCGGTGCCCGCGACCCCGACGGTGGCGACCCGGTGATGGTCGGCAAGACGTTCAAGGGCATGACCGACGAGCTGCTCGCCTGGCAGACCGCGACGTTTCCCGGCTATGCCCGCGACGACGCCGCCGAGACCGGGCACGGGGTGGTGCTGCTGCGGCCGGAGCTGGTGGTGGAGATCGCGCTGGACGGGGCGCAGCGCAGCACCCGCTACCCCGGCGGGGTCGCGCTGCGGTTCGCCCGCGTACTGCGCTACCGCCCGGACAAGACCCCCGCCGAGGCCGACGACCTGGAGGAGGTGCGTCGCCTGCTGAGCAGCTGAGGCGACCGTCCCCCGGCCCGCCGGGCGGTGCGCGGTGGCGGCCGCAGCGCGTAGAGTCCACCTACCGTGCGCTTCCTCCACCACGACGCCGGTTCCGGCGCCGCCCCGGCCGCGGATCTCACCTACGACGACGTGTTCCTCGTCCCGCGGCGCTCGGCGGTCACGTCCCGCTTCGACGTCGACCTGACCACCAGCGACGGCACCGGCGCGACGGTCCCGGTCGTCGCGGCGAACATGACCGCGGTCGCCGGGCGGCGGATGGCCGAGACCCTGGCCCGGCGCGGCGCGCTGACCGTGCTGCCGCAGGACGTCGCGACCGACGCCGTCGCCGAGATCATCTCCTGGATCAAGTCCCGGCACCCGGTCTGGGACACCCCGCTCGTGCTGCGCACCGGCGACGCGGTCGCCGACGCGCTGAACCTGCTGCCCAAGCGCGCGCACGGCGCGGTCGTGGTCACCGACGAGGGCGGGCGTCCGGTCGGCACCGTCGACGAGGCCGCCTGTGCCGGGGTGGACCGGTTCACCCGGCTCGCCGAGGTGCTCGACCCGGCGCCGCTCACGCTGCCGCTGGACACCCCGCCGCGCGAGGTGTTCGAGGCCCTCGACGGCCGCCGGGCCGCGCTCGGCCTGGACGAGCAGGGCCGCCTGGCCGGGATCCTCACCGGCATCGGGGCGATCCGGGCCGGGATCTACTCCCCCGCGCTCGACCCCTCCGGCCGGCTGCGCACCGCGGCTGCCCTCGGGATCAACGGGGACGTCGCGGTGAAGGCGAAGGCGCTGCTCGACGCCGGCGTCGACGTGCTGGTCGTCGACACCGCGCACGGCCACCAGGACAAGATGCTCGACGCGCTGGCCGCGGTGCGCCGCGTCGTCGACGAGACCGGCTCGGGCGTGCCGGTCGCCGCGGGCAACGTGGTCACCGCCGAGGGCGTCGCCGACCTCGCCGCGGCGGGAGCCGACATCGTCAAGGTCGGTGTCGGGCCCGGTGCCATGTGCACCACCCGGATGATGACCGGCGTCGGGCGGCCGCAGTTCTCCGCGGTCGCCGAGTGCGCGGCGGCCGGGCGCGAGCACGGCGCCGCGATCTGGGCCGACGGCGGGGTCCGGCATCCGCGTGACGTCGCGCTGGCGCTGGCCGCGGGCGCGTCCTCGGTGATGATCGGGTCCTGGCTGGCCGGGACCTACGAGTCACCCGGCGACCTGCTGCGCGACGAGCACGGCCGGGCCTACAAGGAGTCGTTCGGGATGGCGTCCAAGCGTGCGGTCGGTGCCCGGACCCGCGGCGACAACGCGTTCGACCGTGCCCGCAAGGCCCTGTTCGAGGAGGGCATCTCCAGCTCGCGCCAGCGACTGGACCCGGATCGCCCGGGCGTCGAGGACCTGCTCGACGAGGTCTGCTCCGGGGTCCGCTCGGCCGCCACCTACGCCGGCGCCCGCACCCTGGACGAGCTGCACGACCGCGCCGTCCTGGGCACCCAGACCACCGCAGGCTTCACCGAGGGCACCCCGCACGGGAAGTAGCCCCCGTGGCACTCATGCGCCCGAGGTGCCCCCCTGCGGAACTGAACCCGCACGAGTGCACCGTCCGGCGCCTGCCACCGTGGCACTCATGCGGGTTCAGTTCCGCCCTCGGGAACTTCTGCCGCATGAGTGCCACGGGTGGGGGTCAGGAGTTCGGGCCCTCCAGCATCTCGGTCACCAGGGCCGCGATCGGGCTGCGCTCACTTCTCGTCAGTGTGACGTGGGCGAACAGGGGGTGGCCCTTGAGCTTCTCGATCACCGCGGCGACGCCGTCGTGCCGGCCGACGCGCAGGTTGTCCCGCTGCGCGACGTCGTGGGTGAGCACCACCCGCGACGCGGCCCCGAGCCGGGACAGCACCGTGAGCAGCACGTTGCGCTCCAGCGACTGCGCCTCGTCGACGATGACGAACGTGTCGTGCAGCGACCGGCCGCGGATGTGGGTCAGCGGCAGCACCTCGAGCAGGCCCCGGGCGATCACCTCGTCGATGACGTCCTGGCTGACCAGCGCACCGAGGGTGTCGAACACGGCCTGCGCCCAGGGCGCCATCTTCTCGCTCTCGCTGCCCGGCAGGTAACCCAGGTCCTGCCCGCCGACGGCGTAGAGCGGCCGGAACACCACGATCCGACGGTGCTGCTGGCGCTCCAGCACGGCTTCCAGGCCCGCGCAGAGTGCGAGCGCCGACTTGCCGGTACCGGCGCGGCCACCCATCGAGACGATGCCGACCTCGTTGTCGAGGAGCAGGTCCAGCGCGACCCGCTGCTCCGCGGAGCGGCCGTGCAGGCCGAACGCCTCCCGGTCGCCGCGGACCAGCTTGACGCGCTTGTCCGCGGTCACCCGCCCCAGCGCCGACGACGCCCCGACCAGGCGCAGCCCGGTGTTGCAGGGCAGGTCGCGCGCGGCGTCGTGGTCGATCACCCCGTCGCGGAACAGGGCGTCCACGTCCTCGGCGGTGACCTCGAGGTCGCTCATCCCGGTCCAGCCGGAGGAGAGGACGTCCTGGCCGTGGTACTCGTCGGCGGTCAGGCCGACCGCGGCCGCCTTCACCCGCAGCGGCATGTCCTTGGTGACGAGCACGACCTCGCCGCGCACGCTCGCGTCGGGGCCGAGACCCGTTCCGCCCACGTCCCACTCGGCGCGCAGGTTGAGCGCGCAGGCCAGGATCCGGCTGTCGTTGGAATCGGTGCGGAATCCGGCCGGGAGCACCATCGGGTCGGAGTGGTTCAGCTCGACGTGCAGCGTGCCGCCGGACTCGCCGATCGGGATCGGGGCGTCCAGACGTCCGTACTTCACGCGCAGCTCGTCGAGCTGCCGCAGCGCGGTGCGGGCGAACCAGCCGAGTTCGGGGTGGTGGCGCTTGGCCTCCAGCTCGGAGATCACGACCAGGGGAAGGACGACCTGGTGCTCATCGAACCGCAACAACGACCACGGGTCGGACAACAGCACCGACGTGTCGAGGACGTAGCAGCGGGCGGGGGTGCCTGACGGTCCGTCTGCGCTCGTGGAGGATCCGGTCGGGGCCGGAAACCCATCGGTGAGGGCGGGACGACGTTCGGTCACGGGTGCTCCCTCGCGGACGCGGCACCACGTCCACTTCTGCGCTGGGCCGGCCGGCCCTGATGCGGGACGCGTCGGCTTGTCGAAGGACCGTCAAGGTCCTCCGGCCGGCACGCCCGCGAGGGCCGGGTGCCGGCCCTCTCGGGTGCGTGTGACACCACGTTCAGGGCCTCCCGGGCGGAACGCATCGGATACGTACCGCCGACCCGGACGCTACTAGTGGTCACCCTGGTGCGGTCAACAACAACTTGCGGCGTCAGATGGCAGGTGAACCGCATTGGAACAGCGGTCACCGACCGTTCACCGTCCGTATAGCACCGTCCGACGTCTCGATCATGTAGAGGGACACGACCGGTCGGCGGCCATCCGGGCTAACCGGTGGGGCCACCCGACGTACCGCCCGGAGCCGACGCGGCCCGGCCGGCATCGAGGTCGCGCTGCAGGTCGGCCGGGGTGACCGGCTCGTCGAGCAGGGTCCTCAGGTTCGCGATCGCATCGGTGCCGGGGCGGGCCAGCCACGCCGCGACCAGGGGGCGCCCCTCCGCGTAGGTGGTGGCGTAGGACCGCCACTGCGGGTGGTCGAGGAACGACGTCATCCGCCGCGCCCGCCCGTCGTCGACGACCAGCCATCGGGACAGGTAGGCGGTGACCTCGTCCGGACCGGCACCGTCGCGGTGCCGCATCAGCGCGGCGTCCTGACGGACCCGTCCCAGCATCGTCAGCGCCGCCTCGACCTCCTCGGCCAGCGCACCGTCGACCACCAGACCGATGCCGGCCAGCACCCGCTGCGCGACCGCGCCCCACCCGGGCCCCGGCAGGACCTGCAGTGCGGCGTCGGCCATCCCTTCCGCGAGCAGGCCCTGCGGGCTGTGCACCAGGCGCAGCCGCAGCTCGGGACGGTCCTCGGCGGCCGCGGCACCACGGCAGTACTGGACGTGGTGCCCGGGGTAGGCCTCGTGCACGACCAGCGGGAGCAGCTGGCCACGTCGCAGGCGCGAGCTCCCGCTCACCGCGATCCGGCTGCGGTGCCCGCCGAGGTGGTGGGTGAACGCCGTCCACGGCCGGTCCGCGACGACGTCCTGCTGCACCGCCTCACCGGCCGGTAGCGGGATCACCTCGACGGTCCGGCGGCGCATCTCCGCGGTCATCGCCCGCACCGCCGCATCCAGGTGCTCCGGCGGGATCCGGTCCCGCTCGCGGTGGTCGGCCATCCGCGCGGGCAGGGTCCCGGTGCCGGGCAGCAGCTCGTCGAGCCTGCGGTGGGCCTCGCGGTAGAGATCGGGGTCCCCGGCCCGGGGCGCCACGCCGTAGCTGGCCAGCACCTCCTCGTCGAACGGGACGTGCTGGCCTCCGACGATCCGGAGCCGGCACTCCAGCGCACCCAGCTGCGCGGCGAGATGACGCTCGCGCCGAGCGCCGAGCCCGGCGCCGGGGAGCTCCCGGATCAGTCGCCGGGCCTGGCGCAACAGCGCGGCCGGGTCCGGCGCGGGCTCGTCGGCGACATGGCGGCGCAGGGCCTCGTCGGCCACCGGACCGTCGAGCACGCCGGGAACGAGCCGGTCCAGCCGCAGCGCCAGCAACGTCACGTCACGGACCAACAGCGCACGGGGCACGGGCGGACTCTACGGCCCGCCGGGCGGCCCACACCGGCCAACCGAGGCGTCACCCCCCGCGGACACCACGATCCCGATCCGGCCTCGATACGCGTCCGTTCGGGCGGTTCCAGCTACGCTCCGTATCGTCTTTCTGGTGCACTGTCTCGATACACCCCTGCACAGACTCCCTGATGTGATGAGTAACCCCACCGAAAGTAATAGTGTCCCCCAATAGGGTTGCCAGATTTGGCCGCATTGGACCGGCGCGATAGATTGTGTTCAGTCGGTGCGGGCTCCCCCTCTCTGACAATCGCACCGACAGGTACGAGACCGGCCCTTCGGGCGGCCTCAAGACTCAACTGGAGTAGAACTGTGCTGAAGAAGGCTGGAATCGTCGTGGCGGCGTCCGCCGCATCCCTGCTCGCGATCAGCCCGCTCGCCTTCGCCGGCGACGGTGGCCACGATGGCGACAAGGGTGGCCACCACGACGCCGCCAACGTCATCGACAAGGACTCGAAGGGCCTCATCTCCGGCCTGAACGGGAACAACGTCAACGTGCCGATCCAGGCCTGCAACAACAACGTCCCGGTGAACGTCCTGGGCGTGCAGGTTCCGGTCGAGGACGCGGCCGCGCTCAACGGCGTCACCGGTGCCCTGGGCATCCTGGGCGAGGCCAAGGCCAAGAGCGGCGACTCGGCCACCGACCAGTCGGACAACTGCGGCCAGGACTCGGGCGCGGGCGACAGCATCGGCTGATCGAGAACCCTCAGGGTTTTCTGAAAGAGCCCCGGAGCGTCACGCTCCGGGGCTCTTTCGCGCGCCCATCACGATATGGCCGCCGTCACTTCCGATCACCTGTGCGAGCGGGCTCCCGATTCCCCGACCACCGCCCGCGCATCGGTCACCCCTCCGGTTCTGACGATCGAGCGTGACGGGCGGCACGCGTCGGCCGGCCGGGCCGGCACCTGACTGCGCTGCGTGACCGGCCGGGTCGAGGCCCGGGCCGGCGCGGGATCCGGCCGGTCGGCACCCGACACCCCGGCAACCCGCACCCCGCACCCCGCACGACTGTCGAGCCCGCCCCGGGCGTTCCCGTGGCGCCCCTCCCCGTCGCCCGGGAGGCCGCGACCGGACGCCCCGTCACGGCCTCCGATCGGGCGCGCACGCATGGCACCTCTCCGCCCCGCCGTCCGCGCCCGGGCATTTCCGGCACATTCCCCCAGGTACACGAATCGACGCACCCCCCGGCACCAAAAATACGGAGGGTCAGATTGTGTGGCACCCGGTTCACCGGATAGATTGAACTCAGTCGGTGCGGGCTCCCCGGTTCGAGCGCCGACAGGTACTGAGAGTGTGGGTCGCCTCCGACCCGGCTCTCCATACTCACCAGGAGACCACTGTGCTGAAGAAGGCTGGAATCGTTGTCGCCGCGGGCGCCGCAACCCTGCTCGCGGTGAGCCCGCTGGCATTCGCCGGCGACTCGGACGAGCACGGCGATGGCGGCAGCCACCGCGGCGCCTCGAACATCGCGGAGAAGAACAGCAAGGGGTTCGTGAACGTCTCGGGCAACCACCTGGACGTGTCCCCGCAGGCCTGCGTCGGCAACGTGGCCAGCGGGAACAACGTGCTCCAGGGCGTGCTGGGCGTGGCCGGCGGCGACGCGTCGGGCAAGTCCAAGATCGAGAACACGCAGGACCAGAGCGTCAACTGCACCAACCCGTCGCAGGCCGGCGACAACGTCTCGCAGAGCGAGGGCGGCTCGAGCTGGGGCTCGAAGTAGCCTCCGCGCTCGGCACCACGAACAGGCCTCGGGAATTCCTCCCGGGGCCTGTTTCCGTCTACACCGATCACATGAAGAAAATTCTAACGAGCGGGCGACGAGAAAGTTACGGCCGACTTCCCATCAGTTTCCGAAGCGGCGATGGCGGGCCGCGAAGTTCCGCAGCGCCCGCAGGAAGTCGACCCGCCGGAACTCGGGCCAGTACGCCTCGCAGAACCAGAACTCCGAGTGCGCCGACTGCCAGAGCAGGAAACCGGACAGCCGCTGCTCGCCGCTGGTCCGGATGACCAGGTCCGGGTCCGGCTGCCCGGAGGTGTAGAGGTGCTCGGCGATGTGGTCGACGTCGAGGGTCTCGGCGAGCTCCTCGATCGTGCGCCCGGCCTCGACCGCGGTCAGCAGCATCTTGCGCACCGCGTCGGCGATCTCCTGCCGCCCGCCGTAGCCGACCGCCACGTTGAGCTGGAGCCCGCTGCGACCGGCCGTGCGGGTCACGGCCGCGGCCAGGCGGTCGGCCAGCTCCGGCGGCAGCAGCTCCATCGCCCCGACCACCCGCAGCCGCCAGGGGGTCTCCGGGCCGGACAGGTCGTCGACGACACCGCCGATGATCTCCAGCAACGGCTCGAGCTCGCGCGGCGAGCGCGTCAGGTTGTCGGTCGAGAGCAGGAAGATCGTCACGATCTCCACCCCGGCCTCGGAGCACCACCCGAGCAGGTCCGCGATCTTCGCGGCGCCGGCGCGGTGGCCGTCGTTGACGTCGACCAGCCCGGCGTCGCGCGCCCAGCGCCGGTTCCCGTCGAGGATCAGCGCGACGTGCCGCGGGCCCTCCGCGCAGGAGAGCTGACGCAGGATCCTGCGCTCGTACACCGAATAGAGCAGGTCACGAACGGCCACACCGACGACCTTAGTCTCCCCCGCTGCACCGGTCGGGTGGATGCCCGCGCCGCGCCGCGCCGGTCCGTCACGCCCCCACCCCGTGGGTGTGGCTTTCGTCCGGATCCGGCGACCACCGGGCCGCCCCGGGAGTACCGTCGCCACCGTGACCACGACGGCCGTCGGCGTCCCGGCGAAGCCCCGGATGCGGGGTTGGCTGCACCTGTGGAGCCTCCTCGCGTCCGTTCTCGCCTGCGCGACCCTGATCAGTGTCGCCGGCGCGCTGGTCGGCACCTCGGCCGCGCTGGCCACGGCCGTCTACAGCCTGGCCACGTTCGGCCTGTTCGGCGTCAGCGCGCTCTACCACCGCCGGACCTGGACCCAGGTCCGGCACCGGACGCTGATGCGCCGCCTCGACCACTCGATGATCTTCCTGTTCATCGCCGGGACCTACACGCCGGTCTCGGTGCTCGCGCTCGCCCCGCAGACCGCGACCTGGGTCCTGATCGTGGTCTGGGCCGGGGCCCTGGGCGGGGTCGCCCTCAAGCTGGCCCGGCCGCACGCCCCGGCCTGGGTCGGCGTCCCGATCTACGTCGCGCTCGGCTGGGTGGCCGTGTTCGTGCTGCCGGACCTGATGCGCAACGGGGGCGTCGCCGCGCTGGTGCTGCTGCTCGCCGGCGGCGTGCTCTACACCGCCGGCGGGGTCATGTACGCGCTGAGGCGGCCCGACCCGTGGCCCGCGACGTTCGGCTACCACGAGTTCTTCCACGCCGCGACGGTGCTGGCCTGGATCTGCCACCACGTCGCGGTGTGGCTGGTGCTGTTCGCGAGATAGCGGCCGCTCAGCTCTCGCGGTCCGGCTCCCCGGCGCCGTCGGGCCCGTGGGCCCGCAGGTCGTCCACCCTGGCCATCGCCTCGCGCAGCTCGGCCAGCCAGTCGTCGGCGTGCTGCCCGACCAGGCGCACCGCCCAGCTCAGTGCGTCCGAGCGGGACCGCGCCACACCCGCGTCGACGAGCGTGTCGAGCACGATCCGCTCCGGCTGCCGCAGCCGCGTCATCACCGGCACCGACGCCGTCGTGAACAGCTCGGTGGTGCCCCCGACCCGCGCGCCCCAGGCGACCTTGCGCCGGTAGCGGGCCTCCGCCTGCTGGGCGATCTCGATCCGCGCGTCGCGGGTGTCCTCCCGGTACCGCGAGATCCGCCCCGCCTCGGCGGCTGCGGCGTCGGTCCGGCCCGCGTCGGTGTCCGGGTACCGCGTCTCCAACGGCGGCAGCTCGCCGACCACGACGATCTCGTCCCGGTCCGCGGTCACCGTCGGCGCCCCGGTGAACCAGTCGCCCGGCAACCTGCCCGCGAACCACGCCGCCACGTCGTCGGCCGGGGGGAGGTCGGCCTGCTGCCAGCCGCCCCGTCCCGACCCGCGTCCGCCGTGGCCCGGCCATCCTCGGTGCATCCGTCCGGCCATCGGTCATCACTCCTGTCGTCCTCGCGCCTCGTGCGCTGATTACAGGATTACACGCTTTCGCCCACGTGGTGTTCGCCCACGGAGGACATGGCGCGCTCAGGCCGGGCGCAGCAGCGCGGCCAGCTCGTCCGGCGTGGTCACCGGGCGGTCGCAGACGAACCCCCGGCACACGTAGGCGGCGGGACGCCCGTCCACCAGCCCACGGCCCTCGAGCAGCGGCACCCCCTCGACCCCGGGCGCGCCGCCCACGACGACCGCGCCGCCCGGCGCCGCGGACCGGGCACGGCCGAGCAGCGCCGCGGAGTCACCGACGACGGCGACCTGCAGCGGCCCCGCCTCCATCGCCTCGGCCGCCGCGAGCCAGTGGCCGGTGAACCGGGCGGCCCGCGGCAGCAGCGCCCCGATCGCGCTCAGCGCCGCCCCGGCCGCGTCCCGGTAATCCGACGAGCGCTCCGGCGAGGCCAGCACCGACGCGGCGAGCAGGGCGTTGACCAGCGACGACGACCCGGCCGGGGTCGCGTTGTCGGTGATCTCGCGCGGCCGGTGCAGGAGCTGCTCGGCGTCGTCGGCGGTGTCGAGGTAGACGCCCGGCCGCTCCGGGTCCGCGAAA
>CBIHNM010000047.1:0-19910 GCA_966211265.1 uncultured Pseudonocardia sp. | reverse complement strand
CGGTGCCGTGGTCGGGGCCGTGGTCTGGGTCGGGTTCCGGTACCTGTGGTTCTCCCTGCCGGTGGTCGCGCTGGCCCTGGCCGTGGCGCTGACCATCGGCCTGGTGCTCGGCGTGCGGGCGCTGTTGCGCAACGACGACCTGAAGACGACGATGTTCGCCGTGCTGGTCGGACTGCTGCTCACCGTGTCCCCGGCGATACTCGTGCTCCTGGACCGGTAACGATGGGCGACCGCAGGACGACTGCACGTCATGTGAGTGTCCCGGTCGCGCTGTCCACCGCCTCGGTCTACCCGGAGGGCGTCGAGGCGGGCTTCGCCATCGCCGCGGAGCTGGGCTACGACGGGGTCGAGCTGATGGTCTGGACCGACCCGGTCAGCCAGGACGTCCGGGGCGTCGAGCGCCTGGCGCACCGCTACGGCGTGCCGGTGCTGGCGATCCACGCGCCGTGCCTGGCGGTGACCCAGCGGGTCTGGGGCGCGGACCCCATCGAGCGGATCCGCCGCTCGGTCGACGCCGCGGACAAGCTCGGGGCGCGGACCGTGGTGATGCACCCGCCGTTCCGCTGGCAGCGCCGCTACGCCGCCGCGTTCGCCGACGAGGTGGCCCGGGCCGGCGAGTGCCGGGGCATCGCGCTGCCGGTGGAGAACATGTTCCCGGTGACCCGGGGCGCGATCAGCACCGTGCCCTACGCGCCGGGCTACGACCCGACCGAGGTCGGGCACCGCAACTACACGCTCGACCTCTCGCACACCGCCGCCGCCGGTTCGGACGCGCTGGAGATGATGCGACGGATGGGTGAACGGCTCAACCACCTGCACCTCACCGACGGGTCCGGCGTCCCGCGCGACGAGCACCTGGTGCCCGGACGCGGCACCCAGCCCTGCGCGGAGGTCTGCCAGACGCTGGCCGACGGCGGGTTCGCCGAGGCCGGCGGCGTCGTCGTGCTGGAGGTCAGCACCCGCCGCTGCCGCACCCGCCTGGAACGCACCGGGTTGCTCGCGGAGTCACTGCTGTTCGCCCGCCTGCACCTGGCCCCGACCGCGCCCGCGCGGCCGCTGCCGCCGCTGCCCGAACCGGCCGGACGCTCCTGAGACGGACACATCACACGCTCCGGACGTGGTCGGGAACCACACCCGGGTGATAGGTCTTAGTCCCATGAGCGCCGCACCGGTCCGCACGGGCCGTCCGTTCTCCGACGCGCACGTGCTCGCCGACCTCGGCGGGGGCCGTTACGGAGCCGATCTCGACGACGTCTGGGCGGTCGGGACCAAGGCGCACGGCGGCCTGTTGCTGGTGTTGCTGGCCCGCGCGGCGCTGGCGCGGCTGGCCGAGGAGACCGGGTCCGAGCTGGACCCGCTCGCGGTGTCCGCGGACTTCCTGCGCGCGCCCGACCTGGGCCCGGTGGAGCTCGTCACCGAACCGCTCAAGATCGGCCGGACGGTGTCGTCCTGCGCGGTGCGCCTGCTGCAGGGCGACCGGCTGATGCTGCACGGCACGATCACCGCCGGGGTGCTCCCCTCCGACGCCCCGCGGTGGGCGCAGGAGTCGACCCGCCCGGCCGAGCCGACCCCCGACGCGGTGGACCCGAGCCCGCCGGAGCGGCCCGCCCCGGGGCTCGCCGGTGCCTGCGAGCTGCGCTACCCGCCCGAGGCCAACGCGTTCGCCCGCGGCGAGACCGGGCCGCCGGTGATGAGCGGCTGGGTGCGCCCGCGCGGCGAAGAGCCCGACGTGCTGTTCGCGCTGTTGGCCGGCGACATCCTGCCCCCGACCGTGTTCAACCTGGGCGGTCGGCCCGGCTGGGCGCCGACGGTGCAGCTCACGGCGCTGCTGCGCGGGCACCCCGCACCGGGATGGCTGCGGGTGGACTCGCGCTCGGAGGCGGTGGTCGGCACCTGGTTCGACGAGGACCTCTCGGTCGTCGACTCGTCGGGACGCCTGGTCTGCCAGGCCCGCCAGATCGCGCTCGCCCCGCTGCCCCGGGACTGAGCCGGAGCGGTCCCTCCCTACGATCCGCCCATGACACGTATCGCGGTACTGGGTGGCGGGCGGATCGGTGAGGCACTGCTGAGCGGGTTGCTCGCGGCCGGGTACGAGGCCGACGGGCTCGTGTTCAGCGAACGCTACCCGGAGCGTGCGGCCGAGCTGTCGACGAAGCTGGGGGTCTCCGCCGCGCCGCTGGCCGAGGCCGTCAGCGGGGCCGACACCGTCGTCGTCGCGGTGAAGCCGCAGGACATCGCGTCGCTGCTGGCCGAGACGTCTCCCGCCCTGGAGGCCGGCGCCCTCGTGGTGTCGCTGTGCGCCGGTCTGCCGACGTCGCTGTTCGAGGGCGGGCTGCCGGAGGCGACGCCGGTCGTGCGGGTCATGCCGAACACGCCGATGCTGCTCGGCGCCGCGATGTGCGCGATCTCGCCGGGGCGGCACGCCACGGTCGCGCACCTGGACACGGTGGAGGCGATGCTGGCCACGGTGGGGGCGACGCTGCGGGTGCCGGAGCCCCAGCAGGACGTCGCGACCGCGCTGTCGGGCTCCGGCCCGGCCTACTTCTTCCTCGTCGCCGAGGCGATGATCGAGGCCGGCGTCGCGCTGGGCCTCCCGCGTCCGGCGGCCACCGAGCTCACCGTGCAGACCGCGCTGGGCGCGGCCCGGATGCTGCGCGAGTCCGGCGAGCACCCGGCGGTACTGCGGGAGAACGTGACCTCGCCGGGCGGGACGACGGCCGCGGCCCTGCGCGAGCTCGAGCGGCACGGCGTCCGTTCGGCGTGGATGGACGCGATCGTGGCGGCCCACGACCGGTCGGTCGATCTTGGTCGCTCCGTGGGTTGACCCGTTCGCCGAAGGAGTGACTCGTTGTCACCCTGACGCGCGACGCATTGCCTCGAACGGACCGCCCCACTGGATGCCGATCGTCACAATCACCCCGGTACCCTCGTGAGGAACATCGGGTGAGGCCGGAGCGAACTCCGGCGGCCGCCGATGCGACGACGGAAGGCGGTGTTCGGATGGCTCCCGAGCGTCCCGAGGCGATTCGTCCCAACCAGGTCCAGTTCCTGACCGTGGCCGAGGTGGCGTCGATGATGCGCGTGTCGAAGATGACCGTGTACCGGCTCGTGCACTCCGGCGAGCTCCCGGCGGCGCGGGTCGGGCGCTCCTTCCGAGTCCCGCAGCGCGCGGTGGAGGACTACCTCCGCAACGCCTACTTCGACGCCGGCTGAGCGCACCCCGCACACCCCGGGCCACCCGGCGGTTCCTCGGTGGCGACCGGTAGAGTGGGCCCTCGGCTGTCGACCCTCGCCGGTCGCGCGGTCCGCGTGTGTTCGCGCGGACGCTGCCGGCCCCTCGGCCACCCGGTGTGAGCAGGGTTGTGCGGAAGACACAGACGATCACGTAGAAGGAGCGCTCCATGGGCTCGGTCATCAAGAAGCGGCGCAAGCGGATGTCGAAGAAGAAGCACCGCAAGCTGCTGCGCAAGACCCGGGTGCAGCGGCGCAAGCTCGGCAAGTGATCCGTACC
Source organism: uncultured Pseudonocardia sp. (assembly GCA_966211265.1). Classification (GTDB taxonomy): domain Bacteria; phylum Actinomycetota; class Actinomycetes; order Mycobacteriales; family Pseudonocardiaceae; genus Pseudonocardia. The sequence continues at coordinate 16,399 of CBIHNM010000047.1, read as the reverse complement.
GGCCGCGCGCACCCCCGGGCCCGAGCCCGGATGCGCGCGGCCGGTATGCGGTCGTGGCGACGGACCTCACGTGTCCGTACCGCTCACGCCGCCCGGTGCGGCGACTAGTCTTCCCTCTTTCCGGCGTTCCTCTCTCGACGTCCCTGCGAGGTCGCACCCATGCCGCAGCCGACCCCGTCCGTCGTGCTCGTCACGGGCGTGAGCGGGTTCCTCGGCGGCCATCTGGCGGCGCGCCTGGCCGCGAACCCGGCGATCGACCGGGTCCTCGGGGTGGACACCGTCCCGCCCCCGCGTGACCTGCTCAAGCGGATGGGCCGCGCGGAGTTCGTCCGCGCCGACATCCGCAACCCGCTCATCTCCAAGGTCATCTCCTCGGCATCGGTGGACACCGTCGTGCACGCGTCGCTGTCCGCGAGTCCCGGCTCCGCCGGCGGCCGGGCGACGATGAAGGAGATGAACGTCATCGGCACGATGCAGCTGCTCGCCGCGTGCCAGAAGGCGACGACGGTGCGGCGCGTCGTGCTCAAGTCGACGACCGCCGTCTACGGCTCCAGCCCGCGCGACCCCGCCGTCTTCGACGAGGCGACCGGCCCGAAGGACCTGCCCTCGGGCGGGTACGCCAAGGACGCCGCGGAGATCGAGGGCTACCTGCGCGGCTTCCGCCGCCGCCGCCCGGACGTCACGACGACGGTGCTGCGCTTCGCGAACTTCATCGGCCCGCGGATGGACACCGTCCTGACCCGGTACTTCGCGCTGCCGGTGGTGCCGACCGTGTTCGGGTTCGACGCCCGCGTGCAACTGCTGCACGAGGAGGACGCGCTCGCCGTGCTCGAGCGCGCCGCGACCCACGAGCTGCCCGGCGTGTTCAACGTGGCCGCCGACGGCGTGCTGATGCTCTCGCAGGCCATCCGTCGTGCCGGCAAGGTGGCGATCCCGGTGCCCAGCAGCGCGGTCGGGCCGGTCAGCCGGGTGCTGCGCGGGGCGCGGGTGGTGGATTTCTCGCCGGAGCAGATGCGGTTCCTGAACTTCGGGCGGGTGGTGGACGTGGCGCGTCTGCGCGAGGAGTTCGGGTTCTTACCCCGCTGGACCACGACCCAGGCCTTCGACGACTTCGTCCGGGGTCAGGCGTTGAGCCCGGTGCTGGGAGCCGAGCGGATCGAGGCGATCGAACGCGGCGTGCTGAGTGTGGCCAGGACCCTGAGATGACCGGGTCCCGGCGATGACGACGCGAGGTGGCAGGACGAACAAGCAGGGGGACGCGATGACCGAGGCCCGGGTGATCCCGATCCGGGGCGACCGCGGCCCGGCCCGGGCCCGCGCCCGCGCGGAGGCACCGGTCCGCCCGGCGGTGGTCGAGCCGGTCGCCCCGCCCGCCGTCGAGGACGACCGGACGGTGCCGCCGGACTGGGAGATCGCGCTCACCGAGGCGCTGGAGTTCCTGCGGCGCCGGTTGGCCGGCGACTACAGCGTCGACGAGTTCGGGTTCGATTCCGAGCTCGCCGACACCCTCGTGCTCCCCGCGCTGCGCCCGCTCTACCAGCGCTGGTTCCGGGTGGAGACGATCGGCACGCACCACCTGCCCGACACCGGCGGTGCGCTGCTGGTGGCCAACCACTCCGGCACCCTGCCGCTGGACGCGATGATGTCCACCGTCGCGGTGCACGACGAGCACCCCGCCCGGCGGCACCTGCGGCTGCTCGGGGCGGACCTGATGTTCCGGCTCCCGGTGGCCGGCTCGGTCGCCCGCAAGAGCGGCGCCACGCTGGCCTGCAACCCCGACGCCGAGCGCCTGATGTCGAGCGGCGAGCTGGTCGGGGTGTTCCCGGAGGGGTTCAAGGGCATCGGCAAGCCGTTCCGGGACCGCTACAAGCTGCAACGGTTCGGCCGCGGTGGCTTCGTCTCGGCCGCGCTGCGCACCGGCGTCCCGATCATCCCGTGCTCCATCGTCGGGGCCGAGGAGACGTACCCCAAGATCGGTGACATCGCGCCGCTGGCCCGGCTGTTCGGGGCGCCCTACTTCCCGATCACGCCGACGTTCCCGCTGCTCGGCCCGGCCGGCCTGGTGCCGCTGCCGTCGAAGTGGTACATCGAGTTCGGCGAGCCGATCCGGACCGACGACCACACCCCGGCCGACGCCGACGACCCGATGCTGGTGTTCAACCTGACCGACCAGGTCCGGGAGACGATCCAGCACACGCTGTACCGGCTGCTCTCGCAGCGCCGCAACGTGTTCCTGGGCTAGCCCGGCTAGCGCTTGCGGTAGGCCACACCGGCCGCGACGGCACCGGCCAGGGCGCCCGCGCCGAGCACCGACGGGACGCCGATCCGGGCGGCCTTGCGTCCGGTGCGGAAGTCGCGGATCTGCCACTGCCGGGCCTTGGCCACGTCGCGCAGCTCCGAGTCCGGGTTGACCGCGACGGCGGTACCCACCGCGGAGAGCATCGGGACGTCGTTCACCGAGTCCGAGTAGGCGGCGCACCGGCGCAGGTCGAGCCCCTCGGACGCGGCCAGCGCGCGCACGGCGTGCGCCTTCGCCGGCCCGTGCAGGATCTCCCCGACCAGGCGGCCGGTGTAGAGGCCGTCCACGCTCTCGGAGACGGTGCCGAGCGCGCCGGTCAGGCCGAGCCTCCGGGCGATGATCAGGGCCAGCTCGACCGGGGTCGCGGTGACCAGCCAGACCCGCTGACCGGCGTCGAGGTGCATCTGGGCCAGTGCCCGGGTGCCGGCCCAGATCCGGTCGGCCATCAGCTCGTCGTAGATCTCCTCGCCCATGGCCACGACCTCGTCGACCGGCCGTCCGGCGACGAACGACAGCGCCATGTCCCGGTGCCCGGCGATGCCGCCCTTGTCCTCCCGGCCGCCGATCCGGAACTTGAGCTGCTGCCAGGCGAACCCGGCCATGTCGGAGCTGGAGAAGAACTTGCGCGCGGCCAGGCCACGGGCGAAGTGGAAGATCGACGCGCCGACCATCATCGTGTTGTCGCAGTCGAAGAACGCCGCGGCGGTCAGGTCCGGTGGTGGCTCGTCGCCCTCGTGGCCGACCAGCTCCTCGTGGTCGCCGGCGGCGACCGCGGCGGCGGCGGAGGCCTCTCCGGCCCGGCGCGCGGGGTCCAGGGCGGTCACCCGGTCCAGAACCCGGCCGGACTCGGCGATGCCGGCCACCTCGGAACGTCCGTTGCCGGCGGCGCCGCCGTCCCCGGTGGGCGTGCGCGGCTCGGGATCGGTCACCACGACCAGCCTTCCTCCCCAGATGCGGGCACGGACCTCGCCCACCCTACTGCGCCCGTCGGCCGCGGGCCTCGATGTAGCGCGCCCGGCACGCCGCCGCGTCCCGGGCGTGCACCGCCCCGACGACGACGGGCCACCGCAGCGTGTGCTGGGCGGCCCGTCGTCGTGGTGCGGGAGTGCTCGGTCAGCCGATCGTGACCGGGCCGATGCCGGGCAGCAGCGGCGGCAGCGTGATCGGCGGCAGCAGCGGCTGCGGCTTGCCGACGGTCGAGGTCGTGGAGGTGCTGGAGCTCGAGACACCGGACGGGCCGGGCGGGGTGATCGGCTCGCCGCTCTGCGCCCGGGCGGGGTCGCCGGCCAGGACGGGGCCGAGGCCCGGCTGCTCGGAGGTGTCGCCGGTGGACGGGGCGGGCGTGCTGGAGCCGGACGGGTCGTCCGAGGCCACCGGCGTCGGTGTCCCGGTCTCGCCGCTCCCCGGCGTGGTCCGGTCCGGTGCCGCGGCGGCCGCGCCCGGGTCCGGGGCGCACGTGCCGGACTGCGGCATCGGCCCCAGGTCGTCCACGGAGTCGCTGTCGGACCCGGTGCAGCCGGTGCGTGCCCGCAGCGCCTCGGTGCGTGCCCGCACCCGCTCCAGCAGCGCGATCGAGTCGTCGGCCTCCGCTACCGAGGCCTGCGGCATCGTCGTCCGCAGCTGCTCCATCCGGCCGGACTGCGCCGCGGCCCAGGTCCGCAGGTCGGCGAGCTGCGAGCCGCCGGCCGTACGGTCCTGCGACAGCATCAGCCGGGTGCCGTTGCTGGTGGCGGTGTCGAAGTCGTCGATCGCCGCGGTGACCGTCGCCGGGTCCGGCGGGGTGCCCCGACCCATCAGGGTCTCGATCTCGTCGATCCGGGTGCGGGCCAGATCGAGCTGGCGCAGGGCCTCGGCCTGGTCGCCGAAGGTGAAGATCCCGCCGGTGGACTCGGTGACCCGCTTGACGCCGTAGAGGGCGTCGCCGGGCAGGGCGTTGCGGCTGGCGGTGGCGGCCATCCCGGCGAGCACCGCGAGCGCGGCCACGGCCGCGACGACGACGCCGAAGCGCTTGCGCACGCTGGGCCGGCGACGGGCGGACGGGCCGGACGACGGGCGGCCGTCGGACGGGCGGCTCGGGGCCTGGTCCGGGTGACCGTCGGGCAGGACGTGGCGGGCGCGGCGGCCGCGGCCGGCGGCCGACCCGGTCAGCGTGCGCTCACCCGCGGCCCGTCCGACCGACGGACCGGGATCACCGGACGCCGACGGCGCGAGCCCGGCCGCCCCGGCCGGGACCGGCCGGCCGACGGGCTCGGTGAGCGGGCCCGCGTCGCGGATCGGTGAGCCGAGGGGTGTGGTCAGCTCGGAGGGCCCCGGCCGTCCGGCAGTGTGCTCGGCCATCGCCTCGACGAGCCGCCTGCGCATCCGTTCGGACGCCTGCGGATCAGCGGACAGCGACGGGCGGCTGCGGTCCAGCGCGGCGGCCAGCGCGATCTCGTGCGCGAGCTCCTCCGCGGCGGATGCGCCGGGAGGGGCGTTGTCGTACCCGTCCTCGGCCCGCTGCCTGTCGTCGTCGTGCCATGCCCCCGGCATGTCGGCCGTCCTCACTGCAGTCCTGCGCTGCTCATCAGCGTCGCGCTCAACCTGCGCTCGTCTACACAACGACGGGGAAGCGGGGAGGTTACGGGAGAAATACCGTTCACCGCATCGAGTAGCGCATTCGTCGCAGTGCCGGCACCGGGGCGTCCAGTTCGACCGTTCGGCTCACTCATCTCAGGCCTTCCGGCAGCAACTGGGCCAGCCGACGGACCGCTCGATGCTGGAGTGCCTTGACCGCGCCCTCGTTGCGGTCCATCAGCTCGGCGGTCTCGGCGACCGAGAGCCCGCGCAGGAAGCGCAGCTGGATGCATTCGCGCTGGTCGGGGTTGAGCTTGTCGATCGAGGCCAGGAGCTCGGAGTTCGTCGCGTTGTCGAGGACCTGCTGCTCGGGGCCGCCGGTGGCCGGGGACAGCTCGACGATCTCCGACGTCGTCGACTCCAGCCGGTACCGGCTCGACTTCACGTAGTCGAAGATCAGGTTCCGGGCGATCGTCACGAACCAGGCGCCGATGTCGCGGCCCTGGTAGCTGACCGAGCCGATCCGGCGCAGCGCCCGGACGAAGGTCTCCTGCGTGATGTCCTCGGCGAAGGACCGGTCGCCCATCCGGAACAGCACGTACCGGAACACGACGTCGTGGTAGCGCTCGTAGAGCTCGCCGAACGCGCGGACGTCACCGGTCTGGCTGGCCTCGACCAGCGCCCAGGAGTTGCCCTCCTCGGTCGGCGGCTCGAGGGCCTCGGGCTCGGGGGCGGGCGCGGTGGCCTGCTGGCTCCACCCGGCCTGGGCCGGCTGCGCCTGGGCCGGGTGGGCCCCGGACAGGCGGGGGCTGCGCGGCGAGGGCATGGCCTGTGTCGAGCCCGGGGGCCCGTCGGCCGGCGCGGTCGTCTCGACCGCGTCCGGGTGGGCGATGGTGGGGGGAGCTGAAGGCATGGACACCTCCCCGTCCGGCTGGGGGCGGACGGCGTCGGTCCGGTCCTGGCCTGCCGCGGGCGGGGTGGCCCGTTGCTCGGCGCGGACGTCGGGGCGGACGTGCGGGCGGAGAAGCCGCTGCGGTCGCATCGGCCGTGTCATGAATCCCGGAGAGGCCGGCAACGGTCATCGCATCGCGGCTGGGCCGGCGGTGCGCTGGCGACTAGCTGCATGCCACTCCCTCGGGTGAGACGCGCGTCGAACCGGAGGTTCGCGCGTTGAACCTCATGTAGCGGCGGAGCATACGGCGCGGTCAGGTGTCTGATCGCACTCGCCGCCGCTTACCGTGCCCGCTGTCCGATGAGTGGACAGTCACGCGCGGTCAGTGCACGGGTAGCTCAGCGTGTCCGCTGCGCTGCGGGGCGTTTGGGACGACGAGCGGTGGGGAACGTGTCGGGCCTCACGGGGGAGCACCGTATCGTCCGCCGCCGACCCGCCGGGGCCCGGTGCCCCCGAGGGCTTTGGGAGACTGGTCGGCGTCAGTGGAGGTCCCCCGCAGGAGGAGTCGCATCGTGCAGAGTTCCGGCCCCGACCGCGCGGCTCCGGTGCACGTCGCGGACCTGCTCACCCGTGCGGCCGCCGACCGCCCGGACTCCGAGGCCGTCGTCGACGTGGCGGCCGGGACGTCGCTGACCTGGGCCGGGTTCGACGCCGCGGCCTCGGCCGAGGCCGCCCGCCTGCGTGCGGCCGGGGTACGCCCGGGGGACCGGGTGGTGGTCGCGCTGCCGGACGGCGCCGGCTACTGCGTGGCGCTGTTCGGCGCGCTGCGTGCGGACGCGGTGGCGGTGCCGGTCGGCCCGGGCTCGGTGCGCCGCGAGCTCGACGTCATCTTCTCCCAGGCCGGGCCGTCGGTCGTGGTCGCCGAGCAGGCCGAGACCGTCACCGCCGAGGCCGCGGCCGAGGCCGGGGCCCACCTGCTCGCCCCACCCGCCACGGACGCGGTGCCCGGCGCCGGTGACCCGGCACCGCCGCACGCGCCCGACGAGTGGGGTGGGGAGGCGCTGGCCGTGCTCGTGTTCACCTCGGGCACCACCGGGCGCCCGCGCGGGGTCCAGCTCTCGCACCGCGCGCTGCTGGCCAACCGGGAGCAGACCGCGGCCCTGCGCCCGGCACCGGTCACCCCGACCGACCGGGTGCTGCTCGCGCTGCCGCTGTTCCACGTCTACGGGCTGGCGGCGGGCCTGCTGCAGGTCTGCTGGGCCGGGGCGACCGTGGTGCTGCCCGGCCGGTTCGACGCGTCGAGCACCGCCCGGGTGCTGGTGTCGCAACGGGTCAGCGTGCTCGCGGGGGTGCCGTCGATGTTCCGGGCGCTGCTCGACGTGCCGGCGCCGCAGCTGCGCGAGGCGCTGGGCGGTGTCCGGTTGTGCACCTCCGGCGGCGCGCCGCTGCCGCCGGAGTGGCTGTCCGCGTTCCACGCCGCGACCGGGCTGTCCCTGCACGAGGGCTACGGCCTGTCCGAGGGCGGGCCGGTGATCACCACGAACGACCTGGGGCGGCCCCCGAAGCCGGGCGCGGTCGGCACGCCCCTGCCCGGGGTGGAGCTGCGCCTGGTGGACGGCCACGGCGCGCCGCTGGTCACCGACGAGCCCGAGCCCGTCGACGACGACGACATCGTCGACGACGGCTCGGACCCCTCCGACGACACCGGCCTGATCGCGCTGCGCGGGCCGAACCTGTTCTCCGGCTACTGGCCCGACGGCTCCGGCGGCCCGGACGCCGAGGGCTGGTTCCGCACCGCCGACGTCGGCTACCTCGACGCCGACGGCGACCTGCACCTGGTCGACCGCTCCTCGGACCTGGTGATCGTCAACGGGTTCAACGTCTACCCGCGCGAGGTCGAGCAGGTGATCGGCGAGCTGGACGCGGTCGAAGAGGTCGCCGTGGTCGGGGTGCCCGACGACCGGACCGGGGCCGCGGTGAAGGCCGTGGTGGTGAGCGCACCGGGCTCCGGGCTGACCGAGGAGCAGGTGCACGAGCACTGCACGGCCCGGCTGGCCCGGTTCAAGCGCCCGGCGGTGGTCACCTTCGCCGCCGAGCTGCCCCGGACGCCGACCGGCAAGATCGCCCGCCGCACCCTGGCCCAGATGTGAGCGCGCACGCGGTCCGGGTGCTGGGCCGGCAGGGCTGTCACCTCTGCGACGTCGCGGAGTCCGAGGTGGCGCGGATCTGCACGGAGCTGTCGGTGCCGTGGGACACCGTCGACGTCGACACCGATCCGGAGCTGCGCGCCGAGTACGGCGACCGGGTCCCGGTGGTCCTCGTCGACGGCCGCGAGCACGGCTTCTGGCAGGTCGAGGAGGATCGCCTGCGCGCCGCGCTGGCCCCCTGACCCGCCGCCCCGGCCCGGCGCCGGAGCCGCGGGCCCGAACCCCGGGACTGGCGCATGATGGGTGGTGGACCCGGCGAACCGGCGGGTGACCCCGTACCGAAGGCATCCCCGTGACGTCCACGACCACCCCGCCCGCACCCACCGCCCCTGCGCCGCGGCTCGGGGCCGGGCCGGCGGCCGGGATCGGCCTGGCCGCCACCGCGCTCGGCGTCGGGGCGGGGCAGCTCGTCGCCGGGGTGGTCTCGCCCTCGTCGGCGCCGTTGCTGGCGGTGGGCGACCGGGTGATCAGGCTGTCCCCGCAGCCGGTGGTCGAGTTCGCGACCTCGACGTTCGGCACCGCAGACAAGGCGGTCCTCGTCGCGGGCATCGTGGTGCTGCTGGTCGTGCTCGGCGCCGTCGCCGGGCTCGCCTCGCGCCGGGACGAGCGTCCGGGTGCGGGCGTGCTCGGCGGGCTCGGGGCGATCGGCGCGGTCGCCGTCGTCACCGGGGCGTCGTTCGCTCCGCTGGACCTGGTGGCCCCGGCCGCGGCCCTGTTCGGCGCGGTGTGGGTGTTCCGCCGGCTGCACCGGCTCGCGCTGCGGGCCGGCCGGGGGACCGGGCCCGCGGCCGGGCTGACCCGGCGCCGGCTGCTGGCCGCCGGGTCGGCGGCCGGGCTGGGCGGGCTCCTCGCCGGCGCGGCCGGGGTGGGCCTGGGCTCCGGGCTCTCGGCGGCCGGTGGCCCCGCGGCGTCGCGGGAGGCGGTGACCCGGCGGCTGGCCACCGCGGCGGTCGACCGGGCGCCGGCGTTGCCCGCGGGCACCGACTTCGCCGAGCTCGGCGGGACCCGGTTCGTCACCGCGAACCCGGAGTTCTACCGGATCGACACCGCGCTGCGGGTGCCCTCGCTCACCGCCGAGTCCTGGCGGCTGCGGGTGCACGGGATGGTCGCGCGCGAGCTGGACCTGAGCTTCGAGGACCTGATGCGTCGCCCGCTGGTCGAGCGGTGGGTCACCATGGCGTGCGTGTCCAACGAGGTCGGCGGGGACCTGGTCTCGAACGCCCGGTTCGTCGGGGTCGACCTGCGCTCGCTGCTGCTCGAGGCCGGACCGCTGCCCGGCGCCGACCAGGTGCTCTCCACCTCGACCGACGGCTGGACGGCCGGCAGCCCGACCGGGGTGCTGCTGGAGCCGGGCCGCGGCGCGCTGCTCGCGGTCGGGATGAACGGTGAGGCCCTGCCCCGCGAGCACGGCTTCCCGGTGCGGATCGTCGTGCCCGGCCTCTACGGCTACGTCTCGGCCACCAAGTGGCTCTCCGAGATCGAGCTGACCACGTTCGCCGACCGGTCGGCGTACTGGATCGACCAGGGCTGGGGTGTGCTCGGCCCGGTCAAGACCGGCGCCCGGATCGACGTCCCGGGACCGTTCGCCGGCGTGCCCGCCGGACCGGTGACGGTCGCCGGCACGGCGTGGTCGCAGCCGCGCGGGATCTCCCGGGTCGAGGTCCGGGTGGACGGCGGTCCGTGGCGGGAGGCCTCGCTCGCGGCCGCACCCGGCGGCGACACCTGGCGGATGTGGAGGGTCGTGCTGGAGCTGCCGCCCGGGCGTCCGACACTGGAGTGCCGGGCCACCGACGCCGACGGGGCGACCCAGACCGGTCGGCGGGCGGACCCGATCCCGGACGGCGCGACCGGCTGGCCGTCCCGACGCATCACGGTCGGCTGAGCGGGGTGGCCGGACGTGGCGGCGCGGTGAGCGCTGCGTCACGGTGCCTTCGTGAGATGGCCCTCGGTGCGGGGAAGGTCACGACGAGCGGTGGATTTCTCTCGATCACCGGTCGGTCCTGGTCACTGCGCTGGTGAGCACGTCGAAGGCCAAGATCGCAACTTTGTGCGGGCCTTCACAAGCGGCTACCGTGGGTCCTCGTCGCCGGGCCCGCGGGGTCTTCCCGCAGGTGCCGGGCCGTGCGTGCGCCGGATGGACGAGCCGGGGCCGTGCGACCCGCCGGGCGGCACGGAGACCGGTACCCGAGACCAGGGGTGCCGCGGATCCGGGTGCTCGGCGGCGGTGCCGCGCGAGGACAGCATCGACCATGTGTTGACCCGAGACAAGACCTGCGAGGAGGCGCCCGCGTGACCACGCCGCCCGAGACCGGTCCGGTCGCTCCCGCGAAGCGTCCGGTCCCCGAGGCCACGGTCACCCGTCTCGCCGTCTACCTGCGCCTGCCCGGCGAGTTCGCCGAGCGCGGCGCGGAGACGGTCTCGAGCGAGGAGCTCGCGACCGCCTCCGGGGTCAACTCGGCCAAGCTCCGCAAGGACCTGTCCTACCTCGGTTCCTACGGCACCCGCGGCGTCGGGTACGACGTCGCCTCGCTGGCGCACCAGCTGGAGCGGGTGCTCGGACTGGACCACCACCAGTCGGTGGCGCTGGTCGGGGTGGGCAACCTCGGTCACGCGCTGGCCGGTTACGCGGGTTTCGCCGGGCGTGGCTTCCCGGTCAGTGCGATGTTCGACGTGGATCCCGACCTGGTCGGGACCCGGATCAACGGCATCCTGGTCGAGCACGTCACCGACATCGAGGCCGTGTGCCGCGAGCGCGGGGTGACGATCGGGATGGTGGCGACGCCGGGAGCGGCCGCCCAGGACGCGTGCGACCTGCTCGTGCGCGGTGGGGTGGCCTCGATCCTGAACTTCGCCCCGGTGGTGCTGCAGGTGCCGGCCGATGTCGAGGTCCGCAAGGTCGACCTCGCGGTCGAGCTGCAGGTGTTGGCGTTCCACGTGGCCCGTCGCCACGTCGCGGGCGAGCCGGAGAGCGCGGGTGCGACCGGCCCCGCGCCGGCCGGCGACATGAACGGAACTGCGAACGGATCGGTGGTGTCCCCACGATGAGTGTCCTCGTGGTCGGCCTGTCACACCGCAGCGCGCCGGTGGAGATGCTCGAGCGTCTCGCGGTGGCTCCGGCCGAGGTGCCGAAGCTGCTCGAGGAGATGCTCGACCGCGCCCACGTCGACGAGGCGGTCCTGCTCTCGACGTGCAACCGGATCGAGGTCGTCGCCGTCGTCGACGCGTTCCACGGCGGCCTCGGTGATGTCACCGAGGTCCTCGGGCGGCACGCCGGCTTCGAGCTCGGCGAGCTCTCCGAGCACCTGTTCGTGCACTACGCGGGCTCCGCGGTGCAGCACCTGTTCTCCCTCGCCGCGGGCCTGGACTCGATGGTCGTCGGCGAGTCGCAGATCCTCGGGCAGCTGCGCGCGGCCTACGCCGCCGCGGACGGGACCGGCTCGGTCGGCAAGGTCCTGCACGAGCTGGTCCAGCAGGCGCTGCGGGTCGGCAAGCGGGTGCACGCCGGGACCGGCATCGACGAGGCGGGCGCCTCGGTGGTGTCCGAGGCCCTGCGCGACGCCGGTCGCGAGCTCGGCCCGCGGGCCGCCCGGCAGACCCCGGACCGGGACGTCTCCGGCACCGAGGTCCCCGGCCTGGACGGCACCCGCGCGGTGATCGTGGGCGCCGGTGCCATGGGTGCCCTGGCCGCCGCGCACCTGCGCCGCGCCGGGGCCTCGGAGATCGTGGTGCTCAACCGCTCCGCCGAGCCGGGCGAGCGCCTGGCCGCGAAGGTGCTCGACCAGGGCACCCCGGCCCGCTCCGGCCCGCTGACCGACCTGCCCGCCGAGCTGGCCGGGGCCGACCTGCTGCTGGCCTGCACCGGGGCGATCGGCACCGTGGTCGGGGTCGAGGCCGTGACGGAGGCGATGGCCGAGCGCTCCGGCCGGCCGCTGGTCGTCTGCGACCTCGGTCTGCCGCGCGACGTCGACCCGGCCGTGGCCGGGCTGCCCGGCGTCGCGGTGATCGACCTGATCACGCTGCAGCGGCGCCTGCTGGACTCCGCCGACGGCGGCTCGGTCGCGGTCGCGCAACGGATGGTGGCCGAGGAGGCCCAGAGCTACCTGGCCGGGCAGCGCTCGGCCGAGGTCACCCCGACCGTGACCGCGCTGCGCCGCCGCGCCTCCGAGGTCGTCGACGCGGAGCTGCTGCGCCTGGACTCGCGGCTGCCCGACATCGACGACAAGGTGCGCGAGGAGCTCTCACGCAGCGTCCGGCGCGTGGTCGACAAGCTGCTGCACACGCCGACGGTGCAGGTCAAACGGCTGGCCGAGGGCCCGGACGGGGACAGCTACGCGGCCGCGCTGCGCACGCTGTTCGAGCTCGACCCGCAGGCCGCCGCGGCCGTCGCCGCCCCGGGCCGCGGACCGGACGGCGAGCCCGGGAACCTGGCCGCGGCACTGAACCCGACCACCATGGGGACCGTCCCACCGGAGCAGGGGGAGGCGTCGTGAGCGAGTACCGCAACCCGCTGCGGATCGGCACCCGCCCGTCGAAGCTGGCCATGGCGCAGTCCGGCACGGTGGTCGAGCGGCTGCGCGCCGCCGGGCACCCGGCCGAGCTGGTGTCGGTCTCGACCAGCGGCGACCGCTCGATGGCCCCGGTCGTCGAGCTCGGCGTCGGGGTGTTCGTCTCGCAGCTGCGCGAGGCGCTGGCCGCGGGCGAGATCGACGTCGCCGTGCACTCGTACAAGGACCTGCCCACCACGCCGGACCCGCGGCTGAGGCTCGCCGCGGTGCCGGAGCGGGAGGACCCCCGCGACGCGCTGGTCTCCAGCCGCGGACGGGTGCTCGGGGAGCTGACGGCCGGCTGCAAGGTCGGCACCGGCTCTCCCCGCCGGGCGGCCCAGCTCGAGGCCCTCGGCCTGGGGCTGGAGGTGTTGCCGATCCGCGGCAACGTCGACACCCGCATCGGGAAGGTCCGCTCCGGTGAGCTCGACGCCGTGGTCGTGGCCGCGGCCGGGCTGCGCCGGCTGGGCCGGATCGACGAGGCCGACGAGCTTCTCGACCCGATGATGCAGATGGTGCCCGCCCCCGCACAGGGGGCGCTGGCGCTGGAGTGCCGGGCCGACGACGCCGAGCTCGCCCGGATGCTCGCCACCACACTGGACGACGCCCCGACACGTGCCGCGGTGACGGCCGAGCGGGCGGTGCTGGCCACCCTCGAGGCCGGCTGCAGTGCACCGATCGGTGCACTCGCCGACGTGGTGTCCGACCTCGACGAGGACGGGCACGTGACGGAACGGCTCTCGCTGCGGGCCGTCGTCGGCACCACCGGGGGTTCGCTGCTGCGGACCTCCATCACCGGAGAGATGGACGCCGCCGAGAAGCTCGGAGCTGCGCTCGCGCACGAGCTGCTCGACATGGGCGACGGCGAACTGCCGGTTCCGGCAGACGCCGGTCGCCCCGATGACCGCCGTATCGGGAGTTGAAGAATGACCACTGGACCTACCACCCCGGGACGGATCGCCTTCGTCGGCAGCGGGCCCGGCGACCCCGGGCTGCTCACCGTGCGCGCACGTGAGGTGCTGGCCGGGTCGCCGCTCGTGATCGTCGACCCGGACGTGCCCGAGCCGATCCTCGCCCTGACCGCCGACGGCGCCGAGGTGCGGCCCGCCGTCGGGCAGCCCGCCGACGTCGCGGGCGACCTGCTGACCGAGGCCCGCAGCGGTCGCTCGGTGGCCCGGCTGGTCTCCGGCGACCCGCTGACCAACGACGCGATCGTCGCCGAGGCGCTGGCCGTCTCGGCCACCGGTACCCCGTTCGACGTGGTGCCCGGCGTGCCGTCGTCGACGGCGGTCCCGGCCTACGCCGGTGTCGCGCTGGGTTCGGCGCACGTCGAGGCCGACGTCCGCGCCGGGGTCGACTGGGCCGCGCTGGCCGCCTCGCCGGGGCCGGTCGTGCTGCACGCGACCGCCGCGCACCTGGCCGACGTCACCGCGGGGCTGTCCGCGCAGGGCGTCCCGTCCGAGACCCCGGTCGCGATCACCGCGGGCGGCACCACCTCGACCCAGAAGACGCAGTCCTCGACGCTGGGCACGATCGCCGGCGACGGCGCCGACCTCGAGGGCCCGCTCGTGCTGGCCGTCGGCGACGCGGCCGGCCGCCGCGGGGACCTGTCCTGGTGGGAGTCGCGCGCGCTCTACGGCTGGCGGGTCCTGGTGCCGCGTACCAAGGACCAGGCCGGCGTGATGAGCGAGCGGCTGCGCATGCACGGCGCGATCCCGGAGGAGGTGCCGACGATCGCCGTCGAGCCGCCCCGGTCGCCCGCGCAGATGGAGCGTTCGGTCAAGGGCCTGGTCGACGGCCGCTACCAGTGGGTCGTGTTCACCTCGACCAACGCGGTCAAGGCGGTCTGGGAGAAGTTCGCCGAGTTCGGCCTCGACGCCCGCGCGTTCTCCGGTGTCAAGATCGCCTGCGTGGGCAACGCGACGGCGGAGAAGGTGCGCGAGTTCGGCATCGTGCCCGAGCTGGTGCCCGACGTCGACGAGGCGCAGACCTCCACCTCGGAGGGCCTGCTGGAGATCTTCCCGCCCTACGACGACGTGCTGGACCCGGTCGACCGGGTGCTGCTCCCGCGCGCCGACATCGCCACCGAGACCCTGGCCGCGGGCCTGGGCGAGCGTGGCTGGGAGATCGACGACGTGACCGCCTACCGGACCGTGCGCGCCGCCCCGCCGGCCGCGCCGATCCGCGAGGCGATCAAGACCGGCGGGTTCGACGCGGTGTGCTTCACCTCGTCGTCCACGGTGCGCAACCTGGTCGGGATCGCGGGCAAGCCGCACACCCGCACCCTGGTCGCCTGCATCGGCCCGGCCACCGCCGAGACCGCGCGCGAGTTCGGGCTGCGCGTCGACGTGCAGCCGGACGAGGCCCGCGTCCCGACGCTGGTCGACGGCCTGGCCGAGCACGCCGCGAAGCTGCGCGCCGAGGGTGCCCTGCCGCCGCCGCGCAAGGTCAAGGCCCGCCGCCGCTGACCCCCCACGAGACGGCTCCACGACCCCGCGTCGTGGGGCCGTCTCGCGTTCCCCCGCCCCTACGCGGGAGTGGGGGGCGCCGCGGGGGTGTCGGACGTAGGGTTGGCGCCATGGGCTTTCCGGAGCAGCGACCCCGACGGCTGCGCACCACCCCCGCGCTGCGCCGGATGGTCGCCGAGACCGAGATCCGGCCCCGGCAGCTGGTGTTGCCGGTGTTCGTCAGGGAGGGTGCCGCCGCGCCGGTGCCGATCAGCTCGATGCCCGGCGTCGTCCAGCACACGCGCGACTCGCTGCGCAAGGCCGTCGCCGAGGCGGCCGAGGCGGGCGTCGCCGGGGTGATGCTGTTCGGGGTGCCCGAGCACCACGACGCGACCGGCAGCGCCTCGCTGGACCCCGACGGCATCCTCAACGCCGCCCTGCGCGACGTGCGCTCCGAGGTCGGCGACGACATCGTCGTGATGAGCGACCTGTGCCTCGACGAGTTCACCGACCACGGCCACTGCGGCGTCCTGGACGCCCGCGGCCGGGTGGACAACGACGCCACCCTGGACGTCTACGCGCGGATGGGCGTGGCGCAGGCCGACGCCGGGGCACACGTGGTCGGCCCCAGCGGGATGATGGACGGCCAGGTCGGGGTCATCCGCGCGGCGCTCGACGCGGCCGGGCACACCGACACCGGGATCCTGGCCTACACCGCGAAGTACGCCTCGGCGTTCTACGGGCCGTTCCGGGAGGCGGTGAACTCGCAGCTGCGCGGGGACCGCAAGACCTACCAGCAGGACGGTGCGAACGCCCGGGAGTCGCTGCGCGAGCTGGCGCTCGACCTCGAGGAGGGCGCCGACATGGTCATGGTCAAACCGGCCCTGGCCTACCTCGACATCCTGGCCCGGGTCGCCGACGCCTCCGAGGTGCCGGTCGCGGCATACCAGATCTCCGGGGAGTACGCGATGATCGAGGCCGCCGCGGAGCGCGGCTGGCTCGAACGCGAGCGCACGATCCTGGAGACGCTCACCTCGATCCGCCGCGCCGGCGCGGACGTGATCCTGACCTACTGGGCCACCGAGGTCGCCGGGCTGCTCGACTGATCCGTCCCCGGCCGGGCACCCGCGCCGATCCGCACCGGATCGGTACCGCCGGACGTGGCACGTCGCCGAGCTGCGCCACTACCGTGGGGACGTGAGCACGACACCGGACCCGCAGCAGCCGTCGTCCCCGTCCGAGGGGGACCCGACGCCGGGAACCGGTGCGGGCACCTCCGACGGGCAGGCCGGCGATGCGCCGGTGTACTACCGGCCGGGCCCGTCCTCGGGCCACTACCCGCAGTACCCGCAGAACCCCTACGGCGGGCAGGCCTACGGCAACCACCCCTACGGCCGGCAGATCTACGGCCGGCCGGAGACGACCCCGGCTCCTCCGCCCGCCGGCTACCCGCAGCC
>CBIHNM010000046.1:0-20022 GCA_966211265.1 uncultured Pseudonocardia sp. | reverse complement strand
CCCGCGCCCGCCGAGCGGCAGCAGCCGCACGCCGTGCCGCGCGCACACCGGTTCCAGTGCCGTGAGCAGCGCGGACGCGTCGACGCCGTCGTCGCGCGCGACCCGCCCTGTGATCCACACGCGGCCGTCGTCGCCGCTCTCGGAGGTGCGCAGGGCCGCGTGCGTCACGGCCGTGGACGCGGGAACCCCGACCCCGGCACCGGCCGCCTCCAGCACCGCCCGGCCCGGGAACGGCACCGCGGCGAAGCCGAACATCGCCCAGTGCGCGAGCTCGGAGGCGGGCGCGGCGCCCCACCCGAACGGGACGTGCCAGCCGGAGCAGCCGCGGGCGGCCAGCGCGTCGAGGTGCGGGGTGTGCGCGGCCTCGGACGGGGTCGCGCCGCCCAGCTCGGGGATCGGACGGTCGCCCAGGCCGTCCAGCACGACCAGCACGACCGGAAGCCGGTCGTCGTCGAGGCGGGGTTGGCCCTCGCCGTAGCCCGGTGCCCGCATCCCGGTCACCGCTGGCTCATCGGGACGGCGTCGAGAAGCTCGCGCAGCACCGGCACGGTCGCGGGCGGCACCGACGCCTCCCACCCGGTCCCGGCCGCGAGCGCACCACGGATGTCGGTCGCGTCCACCTTGGTCGCGGGGTCGCCGTCGAGCACCGTCAGCGGGTACCCGGCCACGGCGAGCCGGTCGGCCTTCTCCCGTTCCCAGTCGGAGTAGACGCGCACGAACTGCCGCGCCCGCAGCGGCACGTACTGCGCCCACACCGCGGGCCGGGTCAGGTCGAACGGGACGACCGTCGTCGCCTCCGCCATCCCCGCTCCGCGCAGCGCGGCCTCGAGCAGCCACACCCGTTCGAGGTAGCCGAACGGGTTCGCCGCCGCGGTGTGCCGGTGCGGTGAGGTCGGCTCGGCGTGCCGGGCACCGGTGTCCGGGTTCGTGACCGCGACGATCACGTGCACGCACCGCCGCAGCGCCAGCCCGACCAGTTCCAGGTGCTGCTCGTGCACCGGCTGGAACCGGCCGGTCACACAGCCCAGCCGCTCCCGCCCGGTCGTCACCGCAGCAGGCCGCGCGCGATCGCGTTGCGCTGGATCTCCACCGTCCCGGCCGGGATCTTCAGGTTCCGCGCGACCCGGAACAGCTTCTCCTCCGGCGAGTTCTGCAGCAGCCCGGTGCCGCCGTGCACCTGCAGCGCGTTGTCCGCGACCCGGAAGAACGCCTCGTCGTTGATCACCTTCACGAGGCTGACCAGGCGCGGCGCATCATGGTGCAACGGGATGCCGAACGGGCCGAGCTCGTCCAGCCCGGCCTGGGCGACCAGCGAGGCCGAGCGCGCCGAGAAGATGTCGGCGTCGATGTCGGCGAGCAGGTGCTGCACGGCCTGCAGCTCGGCGATCGGGCGCCCGCCGGAGGTCCGGCTCCGGGCCCTCGCCAGCGCGCGGTCGAGCAGCCAGTACCCCCAGCCGGCGCACATGCCGCCCCGGCACAGCCGCCGCCAGTTGATCCACGCCATGGCCAGCGCGAACCCGTCGCCGACCTCGCGCACCACGTTCTCGGCCGGCACCCGGACGCCGTCGAAGGCCAGCTCGCCGGTGAGCCCGTCGCCGAGCATCGTCGGGATGTCGCGGCCGCGGGCCACGCCCGGGGCGTCCGCGTCGACCAGGAACATCGACAGCGACCGGCTCCCGGCACCGGGCTCGGTGACGGCCACGACCTGCAGCACGTCGGCGAAGTGGGCGTTGGTGATCCAGGCCTTGTGCCCGTCGAGGATCCAGTCCGACCCGTCGCGGCGCGCGGAGGTGTTCATCGCGAGCACGTCGGTGCCCACGGAGGTCTCGGTGTTGGCGAACGCCGCGGAGATCTCCCCGGCCATCAACGGCTCCAGGGAGCGCCCGCGCGCGGCGTCCGAGCAGTGCTCGATCGCCGGGTTCGCACCCTCGGTCCAGGCCAGCGCGCACAGGCCCAGGCCCAGCCCGGCGTGGCGGTAGACGTACTCCTCGACGTGCTGCATCTCGACCCGGGAGAACCCGCCGCCGCCCACGGCGGCACTCACGTGCGGGTTGTAGAGCCCGGCCGCCGCCGAGCGCCGCTGCACCTCCCGCCGCGCCTCCCAGACCTCCGGGTGCATCCGGCCGGCCTCGTCGAGCGCGGGCGCCCAGACGGTGCCGAGGGCCTTGCCGCCGAGCTCGGCCTCCAACGGCTCGACGTGCTCGGACAGGAACCGCCCGAAGCGCGCGGTGTAGTCGCGCACCCGCTCGCTCGGCCCGAGGGCCCCTTCGCCTGCCATCGCTCGACGTCCTTCCGCCCGGGTTGCGCTGTCGATCTCACCATCCTGCATCCTCGTGCCCGCACGATGACGGTGGACACGGTCACTATCGGATAGCTATAGTATCCATATGCGCGTGTCCGAGCTGTCCCGTACCTCCGGCGTCCCCGTCGCGACGATCAAGTTCTACCTGCGTGAGGGTGTGCTGCACCGGGGCGAGACGACATCGCCGAACCAGGCCCGCTACGACGAGACGCACCTGCGGCGGCTGCGGCTGATCCGCTCCCTGGTCGAGGTGGGCGGGCTGCCGATCGGCACCGTGCGCGACGTGCTCGCCGCCGTCGACGACCCGCGGATGCCGGTGCACGACATGCTCGGCCGGACCGTCTACGCGATCACCCCCGACACCGGCGACGAGCAGGACGACCACCACGACCGGGCCGTCGCCGAGGTCGAGGCGATGCTGGCCCGTTCGGGCTGGCACGTCAGCGAGGGGGCGCCGGCGCGCCGCTCGGCGGTCTCGGTCCTGGCCCGCATGCACCGGCTCGGGCGGTCGCACTTCGCGACGCACCTCGACGACTACGCCCGCGCCGCCGAACGCATCGCCGAGACCGACCTCGCCCCGATCACCGAACTGCGGGACCGCGACGACCGGGCCGAGGCCGCGCTCGTGGGCACCGTCCTCGGCGACGCACTGCTCGCCGCGCTGCGCCGGATGGCTCAGGAGAGCTTGTCCGCCAAGCACTTCCCGCCCGCCGACCATCGGGAGCAGCCATGACCGCCACCGTCCCGCCCCGCCCCCTGCCGGCACCGGTCTCGCTGCGTGCGGCGGCGGGGTGGCACCGGCCGTTGACGGCCCTCGCGCTCGCGATGGCCGTGCTGACCGTCGTCGGCGCCGTCGGGCTGGTCGCCGACCCGCGGACCGTCACCGGAGCGGCGGTCTGGGCCAAGCCCACCAAGTTCGCGCTCTCGGTCGCGATCTACGCGGTGACGTGGGCGTGGCTGGTCGAGCTGGTCCGGTCGCACCGGGGGCGTGTTCGCGGGGTGCACGTCGCCGGGACGGTGGCCGCGGTCCTGCTCGGCGTGGAGATGGTCGTGATCGTCGGGCAGGCCGTCCGCGGTACGAGCAGCCATTTCAACGTGTCCACACCCTTCGACATCGCCCTGTGGACGACGATGGCGATCTCCATCGTGATCGTCTGGCTGGCGACGATGTACCTGGCCGCCGGCTTGTTCGGGGTGCGCGGCGGCGACCCCGCCCGGACGCTGGCGATCCGGGCCGGCGCGGTCCTCGCGCTGGCCGGGATGGGCCTGGGCTTCCTGATGACGAGTCCGACGTCCGCCCAGCTCGCGGACTTCCGGGGCATCGCGGGGGCACACACGGTCGGGTTGCCGGACGGCGGCCCGGGGCTGGCCCTGCTCGGCTGGAGCACCGTCGGCGGGGACCTGCGGGTCCCGCACTTCCTCGGCATGCACGCGCTGCAGGCGATCCCGCTGCTGCTGATCGGGCTGGAGCTTCTGGGCTCCCGGGTCGGGGCGCTCGCCTCGTCGACGACGCGGCGGCGGCTCGTCGCGGTCGGGACGGCCGCCTACGCCGCGGTAGTGGGGCTGGCGACCTGGCAGGCCCTGCGCGGGCAGTCGGTCCTGGCCCCGGACGCCCTCACCGTGGCCGCCCTGGCCGCGACCGGAGGCGCGGCCGTGGTCGCAACCCTGGTGGTCCTGCGCTCGGCCCGCACCCCGAGCGCGGCCTGATCACCGCGGCGTCAGGTGCACGGTCGCCAGCACCGCCCGGTGGTCGGTGCCGGGCAGGTCGTGCACCTCGAACCGGCCGGTGACCGCGTCGCGCGGAACGAGCACGTGGTCGATCTGGATACCGAACCAGCGCGGCGTGGCGGCCGGGAACGTGGCGACCAGGCCGCGCCCGGTCCCGTCGGCGGCGCTGCGGCACCCTCCGAGCGCCGCCCGGAGGCGGGAGTGGTCGAGCGTGGCGTTGAGGTCGCCGACCACGAGCGGAGCGACCGGTCCGTGCGTCCAGCCGCGGATGGCCTCCATCTCCCGGCACCACGCGGCGATGAGCCGGCGGTGCACCGGGGCCGAGGTGTGCACCGCGAACAGCCGGCGCCCGCCGAGAAGCCCGCCGGAGACCTCGAGGTGGCGCAGCCGCATCTCCTGGTCCGCGACGACCGCCACGTCACCGGCCCGCTCCGAGGCCAGCACGGTCACGCCGCGGCCGTCGGAGGTCCCCGGCGCGGTGGAGGTCCAGGACCGGTACCCGGTCTCGCCGAGCATCGGGACGAGCTTGTCGCGGAAGTCCGGCCCGGCCTCGGGCAGCACCACGATGTCGGGGCGCTCGCGGACGATCAGCGCGGCCAGCGCCCCGGCGTCGGCCCGCCCGACCAGCACGTTCGCGGCCAGGACCGTCAGCGCCTCCCCCACCGGCGTCGCCGGGGCCGCGCGGCGCCGGAGCCGCCCGGCCACCGACGCCAGCCCGGCCAGCCCGACGACGCCCACCGCCGCGGCGGCGGGCCGCGTGGCGCGCGCGAGCCCCAGCAGCCCCGCGCTCCCCAGCGCCAGTGCCGAGGCCTGCGGCCGCCAGGCGACCATGTCGACGGCCGGGAAACGGTCGTCGATCCGCAGGTGGTCCGGGAGCACGATCCCGGCCGCGGCACCGCCGAGTACCGCGGCCAGCACGGTCGGCCCGCGACGGCGTCCACGCGGGGCACCTGACCGGAACATGCGAGAGCGGTCCTTTCGGTCGTGGAGCCGGCCCGTCGTTCCGCCGGCGTCTGCACGGTTCAACGCGGGGCGCGACGCGTCGGTTCGGGAGGGGCGCCCCGCGCAGGTCGCGG
Source organism: uncultured Pseudonocardia sp. (assembly GCA_966211265.1). Taxonomy (GTDB): domain Bacteria; phylum Actinomycetota; class Actinomycetes; order Mycobacteriales; family Pseudonocardiaceae; genus Pseudonocardia. Next base: position 14,916 of record CBIHNM010000046.1, on the reverse strand, counting down.
CCGGGGCCGGTGGCCGCGACCGGACCGGCCCCCCGGCGAGCCCGTGCCCGATCTGTACGGTCCGGGGCATGACCGTCCGCGCCCCCCACCTCGCGCACCCGGCCCGACCCGGCGGGTGCTGACGATGCTGCGACGTCGTGGGTGGATCACCGCGGCCGCGGTGCTCGCGCTGGCCGGGCTCGTCGCCGCCATGCTGACCTACCTGGTCCCGCTCGCCTTCGCCGCGACGCCGGCGCCGTCCGGTCACGGCGCCGGAGTGGACGCGCCCCGGTCCGGCGGCAGCGTCGGGACGGCAGCGGCGCCGCCGGTCGGGCCCGTCGGGCCCGGCGCCACGGGGTAGGACTCGTGGCGGACGGCCTCGTGAGTCGCCGACGTCCCCTGCCGTGAGCATCTCCCTGCCGCCGGCGCGTTCCCGGGGCGGGACGGCATGGCCGCGTCGCCGTCACCCGGCATGATCGAGAAGGAGAACCGCGGAGAGCCCGCCGGTCGGAAGGTGTGGCCAGGGGCGGGGTCGAACCGCCGACCTTCCGCTTTTCAGGCGGACGCTCGTACCAACTGAGCTACCTGGCCCCGGCTCCCGGGTGAACCGGGACAACCAGAGAGTGGAGCGACCCAGACGGGACTCGAACCCGCGACCTTCGCCGTGACAGGGCGACGCGCTAACCAACTGCGCCACTGGGCCTTGCTGTGAAGCTGTTACTACCGTACCCCCAACGGGATTCGAACCCGCGCTGCCGCCTTGAAAGGGCGGAGTCCTAGGCCGCTAGACGATGGGGGCGTGGACCCCCTGGAGGCGATCCCTGCCTCCAACGGCTGTCCGTTGGGAGCCAGCAAAGCATAGGACAGGCTCTCCGGGCGACCGCACCCGCCCCCTCCCTCGCACCGTCGTGGCTGCTCAGGCGGCAGAGCAAGTCGATCTCAGCGGGACACCGGCGGCGGCTGGTCCGGGTTCGAGGAGATCAGGCCGAGCATGTCGAGCATCTCGCGGAGGTCCTCGGAGCTCTCGGCGTTCTTCGCGACGACCAGCCGCGCGTTCGCCACCTGCTCGTCGGTCACCCGGAACGCGTCGGCCGCGCTGCGGGGGGCCGGGATCGAACCGGTCTCCTTGTCCTCGGCGTTCCGTCTCGCGCTGCTGATCCCGTTCATGACGCCTCCCCGATCGGCCGCCTCGGGCGCACGCGCACCGCCCCGCTCGCCGCACGGCCACCGGGCCGGGCACGCGCGTCCGGTGCACGCTCCCGCACGACCACCGCCTGTGGCCGTGACCAAGACGTTACCTACCGTGGAGGGCGGACGCATGCCCCTTCCCGGGTGACGGACACCCCCGGCGGCGATCACCGTGCGAACACCGCCGGGTTCCGATCGAGCTTACCCCCGAGGGGTATGGTCGAGAGAGTTCGTGGCCGCCCGAGGAGTGCCGATGACCGCTTACGCCGATCACCGCGACGAGCACCTGCGCAGGCTGCGCCGGATCGAGGGACAGGTGCGCGGGCTGCAGCGGATGGTCGACGAGGACGTCTACTGCATCGACGTCCTGACCCAGGTCTCCGCGGCGACCCGAGCCCTGCAGTCCTTCGCCCTGGAGCTGCTCTCCGAGCACATGTCCGGCTGCGTGGCCGACGCCGCACGCGCCGGCACCGCCGAGGGCGAGGCGAAGGTGCGGGAGGCCACGGACGCGATCGCCCGGCTCGTCCGGTCCTGAACACCCACTCGGCCACCACCCGACCCCCAGGAGGAACCCGTGTCGACCGACACCACGCACCGCACCGACATCACCGTGACCGGTATGACCTGCCAGCACTGCGTCGCCTCGGTCACCGAGGAGATCAGCGAGATCGACGGCGTGCGCGACGTCGCGGTCGACCTGGCCTCCGGCGCCGTGACCGTCACCTCGGACCGCGAGCTCGACCACGCCGCGGTCGCCGCCGCCGTGGACGAGGCCGGCTACGCCCTGGCCTGAGGGCCCGCCCGGTCCCGCCCGGCCAGGGCCCGGGTCCGGTCCCCGGCCAGGCACGGGCTGCCGCTGAGCGCGGCCACCGGGACCGCGTCGGCCATCGCCCGGTAGCCGGCCGGGGACGGGTGCAGCCCGTCCCCGGAGTCGAACGCCGGGCGCAGCCGGCGCGGGTCGGCCGGGTCGGCCAGCGCGGCGGCGACGTCGACGACGGCATCGGCCCTGGTCGTGCCGCTGCTGCGGACCCACTCGTTGACCTCGTCGCGCACGGCGACGCCCCGCGAGGTCCCGCGCACCGACAGTGTCGACGGCGGGATGGTCGCCAGCAGCACCCGGCGCCCGGAGGCGCGGACGGTGTCGGCGAAGCGGGTCAGGCCCCCGATGATCTCCGACGCGCTCGCCCCGGCCTCGATGTCGTTCGTGCCCGCCAGCAGGAGCACGTCGCGGGTCGCCGGCTCACCGGCCACATCGGTCCCGATCCGCGTGCGCGGCGAGTCGCCGCCGTCGTCCGGGTCGTCGTCGAGGAGCTGGTTGCGCGAGAGCCCCGCGTTGAGCACGGTCATCGTCCGGTCGCCGCCGAGGCCGCGCAGACGGGCGGCGAGCGCGTCGGTCAGGCGGTCCTGGCCGTCCGGGGTGCTGCCGACCCCGTCGACGAGCGAGTCGCCGATCAGGACCAGCGACGCGGCCGGACGTCCGGCGAGCACGTCCACCCCGGCCAGCACCGGCCAGGACTGCAGCGTGGTGTCGAACCCGCTGCCGGTCGCGCTGCTCGTCGCGTCGCCGGGGCCGGAGAGGTAGGCCCGCTGCAGGGCCACCGGGTGCGAGCTGATCCGGGTGGGGACCTCGGCCAGGTACAGGCTCACGGCCAGCGGCGTGCCGGCGGTCGCGGGGACCGGCACCGGATCGGTGAGCACGTCGCGGCCGGCCGGGACGGTGACCGCCGCGCGCCCGGCCACCCGGGCCGGCACGAGGCCGGTCGCCGCCGCGCCGGCGCCGCCGCGGCCGACCGTGACGGCGCCGATCACCAGCGGGCCGCTGCCGTACCGGTTGGACAGGCGCAGCCGGACCCGGGTGCCGTCGATCTGGGGGCGGACCTGCATCCGCAGCGCCCGGCCGGCCAGCTGGTCACCGGGCACCGACTGCTCGGACGCGTGCCAGCCGGTCACCCACGACGCACCGCAGACCGACGCCGGCGCCGCGAGCGAGCGGTCCCCCGCACACGCTCCGGCCAGCGCGGACAGCGCGAGGGTCGCCAGCACCGCGACACCGCCCAGCACCCGCGTCCGGCCTCCGGACGTCCTGCTCACCGCGCCTCCCGATGGTGGAGGCACGCGACCCCGCCCGGGGTGTGTCGATCGCGACCGCGGTCACGTTACGTCGATCGCCGGTGACTCCGGGCCGATCCGCCGTCGGCCCCGTACGGGTGCCGGGCTGCACGCCCTCGGGCGGAGCCCATAGTGTCGGCGGTCACGAACGCGGAGCCGGGACGTGTCCGCGTGTGTCGACGAGTACAGGGAGGTCGCGGGCCGTGGGAACCTACGAGGAGATTTTCCGATCCAGCGTCGAGGACCGTGAGGGCTTCTGGCTGCGCGCAGCGGAGTCGCTGGACTGGTACACCGCACCGACTCGCGCCCTCGACGAGTCGACCCCGCCGTTCTACCGCTGGTTCCCCGACGGGGAGCTCAACATCGCGCACAACGCGCTGGACCGGCACGTCGACGCCGGCCGCGGCGACCAGGCCGCGCTGGTCTACGACTCCCCCGTCACCGACACCAAGCGCACCTACACCTACTCCCAGCTGCGCGACGAGGTCGCGGTGTTCGCCGGCGTGCTGCGCGACCTGGGGGTCGCCCACGGCGACCGGGTGGTGCTCTACATGCCGATGGTCCCCGAGGCCGCGATCGCGATGCTGGCCTGCGCGCGCCTCGGCGCGATCCACTCGGTGGTGTTCGGCGGGTTCGCGGCCAAGGAGCTCGCGGTGCGGATCGACGACGCCGCCCCGAAGGTCATGGTGTCCGCGTCCTGCGGCATCGAGGGCAAGCGCGTCATCGAGTACAAGCCGCTGCTGGACAAGGCGATCGAGCTGTCCACGCACAAGCCCGAGCGCAACGTCGTGCTGCAGCGCCCGCAGGCCCGTGCCGCGATGGGCGAGAAGGACGTCGACTGGGCGGAGGCGGTGCAGACCGCGACCCCGGCCGACCCGGTGCCGGTGAAGAGCAGCGACCCGCTCTACATCCTCTACACCTCGGGCACCACCGGGAAGCCGAAGGGCGTCGTGCGCGACACCGGTGGCTACGCCACGGCCCTGAGCTGGTCGATGCCCAACATCTACGCCGTCGGGCCGGGCGAGGCGATGTTCACCGCCTCCGACGTGGGCTGGGTCGTCGGGCACTCCTACATCGTCTACGCGCCGCTGCTGGCCGGAGCCACGACCGTGCTCTACGAGGGCAAGCCGGTCGGCACACCGGATGCCGGGCAGTTCTGGCGGGTGATCGCGGAGAACAACGTGAAGTCGATGTTCACCGCCCCGACCGCGTTCCGGGCGATCAAGAAGGAGGACCCGGAGGGCGAGTTCACCAGGAAGTACGACCTGTCGAAGTTCGAGTACCTGTTCCTGGCCGGCGAGCGTCTCGACCCCGAGACCTACCGCTGGGCCTCCGAGCTGCTCGGCCGCCCGGTGATCGACCACTGGTGGCAGACCGAGACCGGATGGGCGGTCGCGGCCGACCCGGTGGGGATCGAGCTGCTCGACATCAAGCCCGGCTCGCCGACCCGTGCGATGCCCGGCTGGGACGTGCAGGTCCTCGACACCGCGGGCAAGCCGGTCGAAGCCGGCGAGGACGGCGCGATCGTGGTCAAGCTGCCGATGCCGCCCGGCTCGCTGCTCACGCTGTGGAACGACGACGAGCGCTTCGTCCAGTCCTACATGTCCGCGTTCGAGGGCTACTACCTCACCGGCGACGGCGGGCACCTCGACGAGGACGGCTACGTGTTCGTCATGGGCCGCACCGACGATGTGATCAACGTGGCCGGGCACCGGCTGTCCACCGGCGGGATGGAGGAGGTCCTGGCCGGGCACGCCGACGTCGCCGAGTGCGCGGTGATCGGCGTCGCGGACACCATGAAGGGCCAGGTCCCGCGCGGGTTCGTCGTGCTCAAGGCGGGCGTGGACGCCGACGCCGAGGGCTACGAGAACCGGTTGCGCGACGAGCTGGTGGCGATGGTGCGCGAGCAGATCGGCGCCGTCGCCTCGCTCAAGGACGTCGCGATCGTGCCGGCGCTGCCCAAGACACGCTCGGGCAAGATCCTGCGCAAGACGATGCGCGGGATCGCCGACGGGCACGAGGAGGCGGTCCCGTCCACGATCGACGACGCCTCGGTCCTCGACACGCTGCGGCCGGTGCTCCGCCGGGACTGAGCAGCGGCACGTTGCGCAGTTCGGCGGTACGTCTACCGCCGGACGGCGCAATTTTCGTGCCCGCCCACCGTTTCGGGTAACGCGGCGCACGGCTGTCCACGATGTCCGGTCGACGACCGCCGCCGCTCCCCACGGCTCACCGCGCGGCCGTCGCCGCGACGGAGGACAGCCATGGACGGCACCCGTAGGGCACGACTGATCGCGTTGGCCGCCACCCTGGTGCTCGGGCTGACCCTGTTCGCCGCCGCCCTGCTGGCCACCGCCCAGCACGGCGGCGGGTCACCGGTCGACGCCGGCACGGTCGCGCCCACCCCGGTGACGATCCTGACCGACACGCCGCTGTCGGGGGCCTCGGTCGTCATGCCGCGCACCACCCCGCCGCCCACCAACCCGGCCGCCGGCACCGGCGCCGTCCCCCTCCCGGTGCCGTCCGCGGCGACGACCGTCGGCACCACCTGACCCGGCCGATAGGCAAGCATTACCGCAGGTCAGGGCACACTCAGTCGGGCGCGGATCACCGATCGGGTGCACCATTGCAGGCATGAAGGTGAATGTGGACTTCGACCTGTGCGAGAGCAACGCCGTCTGCATGGGCGTGGCGCCCGAGGTGTTCGAGGTACGTGACGACGACTACCTCTACATCCTCGACGAGAACCCGGGCGAGGAGCTCCGCCCGAAGGTCGAGGAGGCGGTCCGCAGCTGCCCCAAGGCCGCCATCAGCATCGCCGAGGACTGATCTGCGCGCGCGGAGTTGCCCGGGGGCCGCGACTTCGTGAGGATCTCCTTCGCCCGTTTGTCCGGCAGGAGCTGGGCACCGCCCACGAAGGAGTCGACGATGACCGACGTGTGGACCACGCCTCTGACCCCGCTGGCGTTCCTGGGGCGCTCCGCGGACGTCTTCGGGGACAAGACGGCGATCGTCTACGGCACGCGACGGCACACCTATGCCGAGTTCGCGGCCGAGGCCACCCGGGTCGCGCGCGCCCTGCAGGCGTCGGGCGTGCGTCCCGGCGACCGTGTCGCCTACCTGATGCCCAACGTGCCGGAGATGCTGGTCGCGCACTTCGCGGTGCCGCTGGCCGGCGCCGTCCTGGTCGCGATCAACACGCGCCTGTCCACCGAGGAGGTCCGCTACATCCTCGACCACTCGGGCGCGACGACGCTGGTCGTCGACGCGGTCCTCTACGAGACCGTGCGCCCGGTCGCCGGGGACCTCGAGACGGTCACCGAGATCGTCACCGTGGTCGACGAGGCCGCGCCCGGGGACGGCACCGGCTCCGGGGTCTCCTACGCCGACCTGCTGGCCCGGGGCTCCGACGAGCCGCTCCCCTGGACCGTCGACGACGAGCGCGCCACGCTCTCGATCAACTACACGTCCGGGACCACCGGCAACCCCAAGGGCGTCGAGTACCACCACCGCGGCGCGTACCTGAACTCGTTCGGCGAGATCGTGCACTCCACGCACACCCCCGACTCGGTGTACCTGTGGACGCTGCCGATGTTCCACTGCAACGGCTGGTGCACCCCGTGGGCGGTGACCGCGATCGGCGGTACCCACGTCTGCCTGCGCGAGGTGCGCGGCGACGTCATCTGGGGCCTGATCACCGAGCACGGGGTCACGCACCTCAACGGCGCCCCGACCGTCGTCACGACGATCATGAACGCGGCCGAGGCGGTCACCCTGGACTACCAGCTGGTGATCACCACCGCGGGCGCGCCGCCGAGCCCGACCACGATCCTGCAGATGGAGCGGATGGGCTTCCGGATCGTGCACGTCTACGGGCTGACCGAGACCTACGGCCCGTACTCGGTGAACCAGTACCAGCACGCCTGGGACGACCTCGACGCCGAGACCCGCGCCGCGCTGCAGGCGCGTCAGGGCGTCGGGATGATCTGCGCGGACCGGGTCCGCGTCGTGGACGAGCAGATGAACGACGTCCCGCGCGACGGTGCGTCGATGGGCGAGATCGTGATGCGCGGCAACAACGTCATGAAGGGGTACTACCTGGACCCCGAGAAGACCGAGGAGGCCTTCGCCGGCGGCTGGTTCCACTCCGGTGACCTGGGTGTGGTGCACCCCGACGGCTACGTCGAGCTGCGTGACCGGGCCAAGGACGTCGTCATCTCCGGTGGGGAGAACATCTCCACGGTCGAGGTGGAGCAGGCCGTGGTGTCGCACGAGGCGGTGCTGGAGGCGGCGGTCGTCGGCGTGCCGGACGAGAAGTGGGGCGAGGTCCCGAAGGCGTTCGTGGTGCTCAAGCAGGGCGCCTCGGCGCAGCCGCAGGAGCTGATCGACCACGTGAAGTCGAGGATCGCCCGGTACAAGGCGCCGAAGACGGTCGACATCGTCGACGAGCTGCCCAAGACCTCCACCGGCAAGGTGCAGAAGTTCGAGCTCCGCGAGAAGGAGTGGTCCGGGCACGGCGAGTCGCGCATCCGCGGCTGACCCCGCCCCACCCCCTGTGAGTGGCGATGGTCGTCATGGCGACCATCGCCACTCACGGGGGGTGCGGGGCGGCCAAATCGGGTAGCGTTGCGCATCGTGAGCATCGCCACCGAACCCGACACCGCCGCCGAACCGGGCGCTTTCCGGGTCGCGGCCGGTGCCGTCGCGGTGACGACGGTGTCGGTGCTGCCGGTGTTCCTGACCGGTGCACTGTCGGTGCAGCTCACCTCCGAGCTCGGCTTCGACCCGTCGGGGCTCGGGCTGGTGGTGGCGCTCTACTTCGGCGTCAGCGCCCTGTACTCGCTGCCCGTCGGGATGCTCGTCGAGCGCGTCGGGGCCCGGGTGACCAGCCGGATCGCCGTCGTCGGGGCCGCGGTGCTGATGGGGGCGATGGCGGTCGCGGCGCGCAGCTTCACCTCGCTGGTGGTGCTGTTGCTGTGCGGGGCGTGGTGCAACGTGATGGGGCAGCTGTCGTCGAACCTGACGCTGGCCCGGACGGTTCCCGAGCACCGGATGGGCCTGTCGTTCGGGGTCAAGCAGGCCGCGATCCCGACCGCGACGCTGCTCGCCGGCGCCGCGGTCCCGGGCATCGCTCTGACGGTCGGATGGCGCTGGGCCTACGTGATCGGCGCGGTGCTGGCCCTGGCCGCGTGGAGCCTGACCCCGACGGTGAACACCGATCCGCCGCCGCCGAAGCCGGTCCGGGGGCAGCGCGCGACGGGCGCGCTCGGCGTGATCGGCGCGGCCTCCGGGCTGGCCGCCGGAACCGCGACCGCGCTGGGCATCTTCCTGGTCGCCTCGGCCGTGGAGCGCGGCGTCGACCCGGGGCCCGCCGGTCTGGTGCTGACCATGGGCAGCGTGGTCGGGCTGAGCATGCGGATGCTGCACGGATGGCTGGCCGACCGCCGCGAGGCGGCCCGCCGCCCCGAGCACGGGCGTCGCGGCGGGCAGCACATCGCGTTCGTGTCCGCGAGCCTGGCGCTCGGCGCGGCCGGGTTCGGCCTGCTCGCCGTGCCGGGCACGCCCGCGCTGATCGTCGGCACCGTCCTGGCGTTCGGGCTGGGCTGGGCCTGGCCCGGGCTGCTGCAGTTCGCGGTCGTGCGGCTCAACCCCTCGGCGCCGGCCGCGGCGACATCGATCGTGCAGGTGGGCGTGTACGCGGGCGGCTTCGCCGGGCCGATCGTGTTCGGCGCGCTCGCCGCGCACGTCTCGTTCCCGACGGCGTGGACGGTCTCGGCGGTGGTCATGCTGGTCTCCTCCGGGCTGATGCTGCTCGGGCGCCGGATGCTGCTCGTACACGCCGCTCGCCGGCGCTGACCCCTCCACCGAGGACAATCGCGTCGAAACTGTCGGGGCTCTCGGGCACAGTGGGTCATCGCTCCTGCAGGAGCGATGACACGAGGGGGAACCACGATGGCGGACGCGATCCGCGCCACCGGTCTGGTCAAGCACTACGGATCGGTGAAGGCTCTCGACGGGGTCGATCTCGCCGTGCGCGAGGGCACGGTGCTGGGGCTGCTCGGCCCCAACGGCGCGGGCAAGACGACCGCGGTGCGTGTGCTGACCACGCTGCTCCGGCCGGACGCCGGTCGGGCCGAGGTCGCGGGGGTGGACGTCCTGGCGGACCCGCGCGCGGTCCGCAGCCGGATCGGGCTGTCCGGGCAGTACGCGGCCGTCGACGAGTACCTCACCGGCTACGAGAACCTCGAGATGATCGGGCGGCTCTACCACCTCGGCCGCCGACACAGCCGCCGCCGCGCACGGGAGCTGCTCGAACAGTTCTCGCTGGCCGACGCCGGGGACCGGCCGACCCGCACCTACTCCGGCGGGATGCGCCGCCGGCTCGACCTGGCGGGCGCGCTGGTCGCGGACCCGCCGGTGCTGCTGCTCGACGAGCCGACGACCGGCCTGGACCCGCGCAGCCGGACCGACCTGTGGGAGGTGATCCGCACCCTCGTCGCACGCGGCACGACCGTGCTGCTCACCACCCAGTACCTGGAGGAGGCGGACGCGCTGGCCGACGAGATCGTGGTCATCGACCACGGCAAGGTGATCGCCACGGGCACCGCCGACCAGCTCAAGGCCCAGGTCGGCGGCGAGCGCCTGGAGATCACGGTGTCGGACCCGGGCGCGCTCGGGCCGGTGGCGGAACTGATGAGCCCGCTCGGGGTCGGCGCGCCGGTGCTCGAGGAGCACCGGCGGTCGATGACGATGCCGGTCTCCGGTGGTGTCGACGTGCTGCGCGACGCGCTCGACCGGCTCCGCGAGGGCGGCATCAAGGTCGATGACGCGGGACTGCGCCGCCCCACGCTCGACGACGTCTTCCTCACCCTGACCGGGCGTCCCACCGGTGGGTCCGACTCCCGACCGGCGACGCCGGAGCCGGCGGAGGTGCTGTCATGAGCGTCCTGGACATGGCCTCCGACGCCGGGGTCGTCGCCAAGCGGAACCTGATCAAGATCAAGCGGGTGCCCGACCTGCTGGTCTTCACGACGCTCTCGCCGATCATGTTCGTGCTGCTGTTCGCGTTCGTGTTCGGCGGTGCGATCGACCCGAGCGGCGGGGGCGCGGGCTACCGGGAGTTCCTGATCGCCGGGATCTTCGCCCAGACCGTCGTGTTCGGGGCGACGAACACCGGGGCCGGTCTCGCCGAGGACGTCAAGAAGGGCATCATCGACCGCTTCCGGTCGCTGCCGATGTCCCCCTCGGCCGTGCTGACCGGCCGCACCCTGTCCGACGTCGTGAACAACGTGATCGTGCTGGTCGTGATGTCGGTGACCGGGTTGCTGGTCGGGTGGCGGATCAACACCTCGGTCCTCGAGGCGCTGTGGGGGTTCGTCCTGCTGCTGGTCTTCGCCTACGCGATCTCCTGGATCATGGCCTACGTCGGGTTGCTCATCCCCAGCCCCGAGGTGATCAACAACGCGTCGTTCATCATCATCTTCCCGCTGACGTTCGTGGCCAACACGTTCGTCCCGCTCGGGACGCTGCCCGGACCGCTGCGCCTGTTCGCGGAGTGGAATCCCGTCTCGGCGGTCACCCAGGCCGCCCGGGAGCTGTTCGGCAACCCCGACCCGAACCCGAGCGCGATCCCCTCGGAGGCCTGGTCGCTGCAGCACCCGCAGCTCTACACGTTGATCTGGGCCGCCGCGGTGATCATGGTGTTCGCCCCGCTCGCGACCGCGCAGTACCGGCGCGCCGCGAGCCGCTGAGCCGGATGGCGAAGACCCCTCCCCGGGCGTCCCCGGGAAGGGGTCTCGTGGCCACCGGGCCGCTGCGTGCGTGACCACCGTGCGCGGCCCGGCGGGGCGCGCGAGGTGCCGGGATCAGCCGACCAGGTTGATCCAAGCGCCGCGGGTCGGGGAGAAGTTCATCGGGTCGTAGAGCAGCACGTACTGGCCGGCGGCGGCACCCTTGCGGTCGAAGCACACCTCACCGCTGGTCTTCCCACCCGGCGCGAGGTCGCCCGCGGACAGCAGCGAGTTCGGGTCCGACCCGCTGAAGCCGGTCATCAACGCGGCACCCGCCGGGTCCTGGAGCTTCCAGTCGAATCCACCGTTGAAATTGCCCGGAGTGGATCCGGTGTTCGTGTAGGTGACCGTCGAGCAGAGCGTGCGGCCGCCCAGCACCGAGTCGCCCGGCGTCAGGGCGGTGGCCGTGACCTGCATGTCGGCGACGGTCAGCGTGTCCCCGCCGTTCGCGACGACGTCGTTCGACGTCGCTCCGGGGAACGCAGCGGGCACCGAGGAGTCACCTGCGTCGGCCGACACGGCGGGCGCGCTGGAGCCGGTGCTACCGGCCGGCGTCGTGGAGGACACGGCCGCGCTGAACGCCGAGGCCCAGACGATGCAGATGATCAGACCGATCGCCGAGAGCACCGTCCCGGAGATCGCGACACCGCGGTTGTCGGCCTTGCCGGAACGGGCGCGGGCGATCCCGAGAACGCCGAAGATCAGGCCCAGGATCACCAGCGGCCACGCGATCATCCCGATGACCGGGATGACGGCGAACAGCGCGCCGATGATCCCGAGGACGAGCGCGGTGGTGCCGAAGCCGTTCCGGGGGGCCCGGGGCACGGCGGCGGCCGGGTACGGCGGCAGTCCTGCAGGGCCGCCGTACGCGGGCTGCGGCGGGATCTCGCGGGCGGCCCCGGCGTAGGCCGGGCCCCGCTGCGGGCCGGTGTTCCCGGGGACCCGCTGCTGCGGGCCGATGGGGCCGGGGATCCGCTGCGGCCCGCTCCGGCCGGGCGCCTGCGGGTAGCCCGGACCGAAGGACTGCTGCCCACCGGCCTGCCACGCCGCCCCCTGCGGCCCGGGAGCCGGCGGGCCCGACGGACGGCCGTATCCCGGCTGTCCGTTGGACGGCTGCTGCGGGGCGTGCCCCTGCCGTCCGGGGGCCTGCCCGTAGGGCTGCTGCGGGTACCCGGCCGGGGCGTACGCCGGCTGCTCGAGTGCGCCGTGGCGATAGGCCTGCTGCTGCGGCGGAGTGGTGTTCTGCGGCCCGTCGGGCGTCTGCGGTGTGGTCACGTGCAGCTTGTCGCGCTCCGGCTGCCGCCGTTATCGCTGCACCTGGTCGTCTCATCAGCTTTGGGTACGCCCGATCGCCTCGTCCACTCGTCCGAATGAACCAGGCAGGCGACCGGCTAACGGATCAGGACCGTCCTGCCGCCGTCACGCCGAGACGCCCGGCCAGCGCCACCGCGTCGTAGGGCGCGTGCACCTTCACGTCGTTGTCGAAGTAGACGACCACGTCGCGGCCGTCGTCGGCCCAGGCCCGGACCCGCTCGGCCCACCGGTCCAGGGCGGCAGCGGTGTACCCGCTCGCGTAGAGCTCGGCGTCACCGTGCAGGCGGACATAGACCAGGTCGGAGGTCACGTCGTCGAACATCGGCCAGGCGCCGTCGGAGTCCGACACCACGGTCGCCACACCGTGCTCGCGCAGGAGCGCGGGGAAGGCCGGGTCGCGGAAGGACTCGTGCCGGGGTTCGATCGCGTGCCGGAGCGGGCGGTCGGTCCCGGCCACGGTCAGGGCGCGGCCGTCGAGGCGCTCGTCGTGCCGTTCGGCCAGCGCGGCGGCCTCCGGGGTGGTGCGCGGGAGCAGGTCGAGGAACCGCGCCATCCGGTCGGCGTCGAACCGCATCCGCGGCGGCAGCTGCCAGAGCACCGGTCCCAGCGCGTCGCCCAGGGCCAGCACGCCGGAGGCGAGGAAGTTCGCGACCGGTGTCTCGACCTCGCGCAGCTGCTTCATGTGCGTGACGAAGCGCGGGCCCTTCACCGAGAACACGAACCCGGCCGGCACCTCGGCCGCCCAGGCGCGGTAGCTCTCCGGGCGCTGCAGCGCGTAGAACGACCCGTTGATCTCGATGCTGGTCACGGCCCGGGACAGGTACTCGAGCTCCCGGCGCTGCACCAGCCCGGGCGGGTAGAACGTGCCCCTCCACGGCGCGTACCGCCAGCCCGAGGTCCCGATCCGGATGTCGCCCACCGTCACGAGTGTGGCCTCCCCACGCCGCGTCGACGAGTGCACGCGACGAGGTCGCCGTGGCGGCGCCCCCTCCTCGCCCCCGGCGCGGTCGCCGTCCCGGCCGTGGACCGGGCACCCGGGCACCGGTGCGACGATGGGCCGATGGACATCGACTTCCGGACCGGCGGTGCGACCGGTGCCTGAGCTCGCCCCCGCCGTCCGCCGGGTCCTGGACTGGCCGGTCGACCACGTGGCCGCCGCCGTCGTCGGCCCGGACGGCTCGGTGCTGGCCGAGGCCGGTGAGCCCGGCCGCGAGTTCGCCCTGGCCTCGGTGACGAAGCTGCTCTCCGCCTACGCGGTGCTGGTCGCGGTCGAAGAGGGCGCCCTGGAGTGGGACGACCCGGCGGGCCCGCCCGGTTCCACCGTGCGCCACCTCGCGGCGCACGTGTCCGGACTCGCGTTCGACTCCGACGCCGTGACGGCCGAGCCCGGCACCCGGCGGATCTACTCCAACACCGGCTTCGCCGTGCTCGGCGAGAGCGTCGCCGAGGCCACCGGGATCGCGTTCGCGGACTACCTGCACGAGGCCGTCTGCGGGCCGCTCGGACTGGCGGGCACCCGGCTGGAGGGCTCCCCCGGTGCCGGTGCCGTGTCCACGGCCGCCGACCTGGCCCGCTTCGCCGCGGAGCTGCAGTCCCCGACCCTGCTCGACCCGGGCACCGTCGCCGGCGCCACCTCGGTCGCGTTCCCCGGCACGGACGGCGTGCTGCCCGGCTACGGCCGGCAGCGGCCCAACGACTGGGGGCTGGGCTTCGAGATCCGCGGCGGCAAGAACCCGCACTGGACCGGACAGCACAGCTCGGCGCGCACGTTCGGCCACTTCGGTCAGTCCGGGACGTTCCTGTGGGTGGACCCGGACGCCGGGGCCGCCGCCGTGGTGCTCACCGACCGCGCGTTCGGGCCGTGGGCCGTCGAGGCGTGGACGCCCTGGACGGACGGGGTCCTCGAGGCCCTCTGACCGCGACGTGCCGGAGCAGGCCGGCGGGACCGGGCGGAAACGGGTCCCGACGCCGGGAATGATCCGCCGGGGCCGCCCGTTGAGGAGGATGTCCGAACCGGGCGATGCCGAGTCCCCGGGCCGCAACAGATCACTGCCGCCGCGGGATACCGTCCGGCTGGAACCGCGGTGCGCCACTCGCCGCGAGGCGACCGGCGCCCGGTTCGGACACCGTCCCCGTCAAATCCGTTGCACGCCGGGTGCGAGCCCGATCACCATGGTCGTGGTCCGTACCGGTGCAGGTGCGGCCCACCAGGCAGACTGAACCCACGATGTCCCCCACTTCGGCCTCGACCGGCGACCGCAGCGACAACGGCGGCCGTGCCGGATCCTCCGACCCCCGCCCGTCCGAGCAGCAGCCCTCGTCCGCGACGACGCCGGGCACCTCCGACGGGAGGCGAGCCGACGGACGACGATCCCGCCGCCCGGACCGCCGGTCCGGCTCCCGGACCACCGGCACCGGGTCCGCCGACCCGCCGACCACCGACCACCACGCCGCACCGCCGGCCGCCCCCGAGACGGGAGGCGCCGCGAGCGGCCGCCCGGCCCGCGGGCGCCGGCCGCGCCGACGCGGGCCGCGG
>CBIHNM010000045.1:0-20205 GCA_966211265.1 uncultured Pseudonocardia sp. | reverse complement strand
TGCGGAGCGAGCTTCGGCGCTGAGCGGAGCGTGCGGAGCGGATACCGGCGCCGAGCGGTATCGGGGGCCGGGTACCGGCACCCTGCCGCGGGCGAGCGCCCGCCGAACGCGGTCCGTCCGCGGAATGAACGCCGCGAGTCGGCGGGACGGGAGCGGAGGACTACCCTGACCGAGGTGCAGGTGTTCGCGATGATGCTGTTCGGCCGGGCGGTCCGGTGACCGACCTCGACCGGACCGGTTCCGTGGCGTCGACGTCCGGACCGCCGGGGGATCCCGACGACAGCCCCGCGCGTCCGTCCGCGACGCGACGCGTGCGTGCCCGGATCGCGCGGCGGATGACCCCGCAGCGGGTCGCGATCGTCAAACCGGTGCTGGAGCCGCTGGCCGCGGTCCACCGCGCGCTGCACCCCAAGGCCGACCTGATCCTGCTCCAGCGCGCCTACGACGTCGCGGAGTCCAAGCACGAGGGGCAGAGCCGCAAGTCCGGCGACCCCTACATCACCCACCCGCTCTCGGTCGCCACGATCCTGGCCGAGCTGGGGATGGACACCACCACGCTGGTCGCGGCGTTGCTGCACGACACGGTGGAGGACACCGACTACTCGCTGGAGCGGCTGCGCACCGAGTTCGGTGACGAGGTCGCGCACCTGGTCGACGGGGTCACGAAGCTGGACAAGGTCGAGTTCGGCACCGCCGCCGAGGCCGAGACGATCCGCAAGATGGTCGTGGCGATGGCCCGGGACCCGCGGGTGCTGGTGATCAAGCTGTCGGACCGGCTGCACAACATGCGCACGATGCGCTTCCTGCGCCCGGAGAAGCAGGCCAAGAAGGCCGGCGAGACGCTCGAGGTGTTCGCCCCGCTGGCGCACCGGCTGGGCATGGCCACGGTCAAGCTCGAGCTCGAGGACCTCTCGTTCGCGATCCTGCAGCCCAAGAAGTACCAGGAGATCGTGCGGCTGGTGGCCGACCGGGCGCCCTCGCGCGACACCTACCTGCGCCAGGTCATCGACGAGGTGACGCTGCAGCTGGACTCGGCGCGGATCTCGGCGACGGTCGAGGGCCGCCCGAAGCACTACTACTCGATCTACCGCAAGATGATCGTCAAGGGCCGCGACTTCGACGACATCCACGACCTGGTCGGGGTGCGCGTGCTGGTCGACGAGGTGCGTGACTGCTACGCCGCGATCGGGATGGTGCACGCGCTGTGGCAGCCGATGCCGGGGCGGTTCAAGGACTACATCGCCCAGCCCCGGTTCGGGGTCTACCAGTCGCTGCACACGACCGTGATCGGCCCGGACGGCAAGCCGCTCGAGGTGCAGATCCGGACCCGGGAGATGCACCGCACCGCCGAGTACGGCATCGCCGCGCACTGGCGCTACAAGGAGGTCCGCAGCACGGCGGGCAAGAGCCCCGAGGTCGAGGAGATGGCGTGGATGCGCCAGCTGCTGGACTGGCAGCGTGAGGCCGCCGACCCCGGCGACTTCCTGGACTCGCTGCGGTTCGACCTGGCCGCCCGCGAGATCTTCGTGTTCACCCCGAAGGGCGACGTGGTCACGCTGCCCACCGGCGCCACGCCGATCGACCTGGCCTACGCCGTGCACACCGAGGTGGGGCACCGCTGCATCGGCTCGCGGGTCAACGGCAAGCTCGTCGCGCTGGAGCGCAAGCTCGAGTCCGGTGACGTCGTCGAGATCTTCACCTCCAAGGCCGAGGACGCCGGTCCGAGCCGGGACTGGTTGAAGATCGCTCAGTCCCCGCGGGCCAAGGCCAAGATCAAGCAATGGTTCGCCAAGGAGCGCCGCGAGGAGGCCCTCGAGGAGGGCAAGGAGTCGATCACCCGGGAGGCGCGCCGGACCGGGATGCCGCTGCAGCGGCTGATCTCCGGTGACGCCATGTCGGCGCTGGCCCGCGAGATGCACTACCCGGACGTGTCGGCGCTCTACGCCGCGGTGGGGGAGCACCAGGCCAGTGCCCAGCACGTCGTGGCGCGTCTGGTCGCGTGGTTCGGCGGCGAGGAGGACGCCGAGGAGGAGCTCGCCGAGCGGGCCACCCCGTCCACGGTCCGTCAGCGCCGCCCGTCCGGCAACGCCGGGGTCGTGGTGCAGGGCGAGGACGGCGCGACGCTCGGCGACCTCTACGTCAAGCTCGCCCGCTGCTGCACGCCGGTGCCCGGCGACGAGATCCTCGGCTTCGTCACCCGCGGCGGCGGGATCAGCGTGCACCGCACGGACTGCACGAACGCCGGTGACCTGCAGTCGCGCAGCGAGCGGCTGGTCGACGTGGCGTGGTCGGTGTCGCCGGAGTCGGTGTTCCTGGTCGCGATCCAGGTCGAGGCCCTGGACCGGCACCGCCTGCTCTCCGACGTGACCAAGGTGCTCGCCGACGAGCGGGTCAACATCCTCTCGGCCTCGACCACGACGTCACGGGACCGGGTCGCGGTCTCCCGGTTCTCGTTCGAGATGGGCGACCCGAAGCATCTGGGCCACCTGCTCGCCGCGGTGCGCAACATCGAGGGCGTCTACGACGTCTACCGGGTCACCAGCGCGGCCTGAGCCGTCTCCGGCACCGGTCCGCGCGGGTCAGGGCCCGGTGGTCGCGGACCGGATCGTCACCGGGGTGTTCGGGGCGCCGTCGCCGTCGCCGTTGGAGCTGTCGTCTCCGGCCTTGGCGATCTTGTCGAGGGTGGCGAGACCACCGGCGTCGATCGAGCCGAACACCGAGTAGTTCGGCGGCAGCTGCGCGTCCCCGTAGATCATGAAGAACTGGCTGCCGTTGGTGTCCGGGCCCGAGTTGGCCATCGCGAGCATCCCGCGGCCGTACTTGAGGCCCTCGAACACCTCGTCGGCGAAGCTGTAGCCCGGACCGCCGGTACCGGCGCCGGTGGGGTCGCCGCACTGCAGCACCTGCAGGCCCTCGCCGGTGGTCAGGCGGTGGCAGGGGGTGTCGTCGAAGTAGCCCTGCTTCGCGAGGTTGAGGAAGCTGTTCACCGCGCACGGCGCGAGCGCCCGGTTCAGGGTCAGCCCGATGTCACCGGCGCTGGTCTGCAGCATCGCCGGGACCTGCCCCTGGGCCGGGACGGCGCCGGGCGCGGGCGGGGTCGCCGGCTTGGCGGGGGCACCCGCGGCGGGATAGGCGCAGTTCACCGACGCCGGCAGCGCCGTCGGGCGGGTCGGCAGCGGGGCCACCGGCAGACCGGAGGTGTCCGGGCCGGTCGCCGGCGGGGGAGCGGCCTCCGGGGCAGTCGTGGAGCCGTTGCCGGACAGGGCGTAGACCGCGACCACGGCGACGACCACGACGACGACCGTCACGATCGAGGCGATCGTCGCGGTCCGTTTGCGCTTGCGGGCCCGGTCGGCGCGGTGGGCCTGCTGGTTGGCCAGCTTCCGCTTGGCCGCCTCCCGGCGCATCTGGTTCGTCGCCACTTCTCGTGCACACCCCTTCTGCCGTGCCGGTGCTGGGGATCACCGGGGTGTGGGCGAGGGTAGCGAGCGATCCTGAGACGACCATGAGCGGCGCCCGGCGCCCGCGGCCCGGCACCGGCCCCACCCGGGGCGGAGGTCCCGTCGTGGCCGGGATCTAGGCTGGTGGGGTGCTTGTCGCTGGGTTCCCGGCCGGGTCGGTCCGGACCAACTGTTTCGTGCTCGCGCCCGCCGCGGGCGCCGGCTGCGTGGTCGTCGACCCGGGGCAGGACGCCGTGCCGGAGCTGGAGGCGCTGCTCGCCGAGCACGCGCTGACCCCGGCCGCGGTGCTGCTGACCCACGGCCACCTCGACCACACCCACTCCGCGGCCGCCGTCGCCGACCTGCACGGCGTCCCGGTGTGGATCCATCCGGGCGACCGGGCGTGGCTGACCGAGCCGATGGCCGGGATGTCGGAGCAGTCCCGGGCCGTGTTCGGCGACGTGCGCCTGCCCGAGCCCGCCGAGGTCCGCGCGCTCGACGACGACGCGGTGCTGCAGATCGCCGGCCTCGAGCTGCGGGTCGCGCACACCCCGGGGCACACGCCGGGATCGGTCTGCCTGGCCACCACCACCGAGGACGGCACCGAGGTCGTGTTCGGCGGGGACACCTTGTTCCAGGGCTCGGTCGGGCGTACCCCGCGCAGCGCAGGCGGAGCGGGCATCGATACCGACCCGCCCGGGGGCTCGCACACCCAGCTGCTCGACAGCATCGCGACCAGGCTGCTGAGCAGGGACGACGCGACGATCGTGTTGCCCGGTCACGGCCCCGCGACCACCATCGGCGCCGAACGCGCCGGCAACCCCTTCCTGGCCGAGACCACCCCGACGAGAGGACGTGCGCAGTGAGCGCCGCGACCGAGCAGCGCCCCGACCCCGACGGCGGGAAGGTGCGCAAGCCGGACCCGTTCGCCGCGCCGAAGGGCATCCCGGAGTACCTGCCCCCGGAGTCGGCCGGGTTCACCCACGTCCGCGACACCCTGGCCGGGGCGGCGCAGCGCGCCGGCTACGGCCACATCGAGCTGCCGGTCTTCGAGGAGACCGGGCTCTACGCGCGCGGCGTGGGGGAGTCCACCGACGTCGTGTCGAAGGAGATGTACACCTTCGCCGACCGCGGCGAGCGCTCGGTGACGTTGCGACCGGAGGGCACCGCCGGCGTCGTGCGGTCGGTGATCGAGCACAACCTCGACAAGCAGGGCCTGCCGGTCAAGCTCCGCTACGCCGGGCCGTTCTTCCGCTACGAGCGGCCGCAGGCCGGCCGGTACCGGCAGCTGCAGCAGGTCGGCGTGGAGGCGATCGGCGTCGACGACCCGGCCCTGGACGCCGAGGTGATCGCCGTCGCCGACGAGGGCTTCAAGGCGCTGGGGCTCTCCGGCTACCGCCTGGAGATCACCTCGCTGGGCGACGCCCGGTGCCGCCCGGCCTACCGGGCGCTGTTGCAGGACTACCTCGCGGGCCTCGACCTCGACGAGCCGACCCGCGCCCGCGCCGCGCTGAACCCGCTGCGCGTGCTCGACGACAAGCGCCCCGAGGTGCGGGCGATGATGGCGCAGGCACCGCTCCTGATCGACCACCTCTCCGATGCCTCCGCCGAGCACCACCGTGCGGTGCTGGAGCACCTGGACGACCTCGGTGTCGCCTACACCCCGAACCCGCGGATGGTGCGCGGGCTGGACTACTACACGAAGACCACCTTCGAGTTCGTGCACGACGGCCTCGGCGCGCAGTCCGGGATCGGCGGCGGCGGGCGCTACGACGGCCTGATGGCCACCCTCGGCGGGCCGGAGCTCTCCGGCGTCGGGTTCGGCATCGGCGTCGACCGGACGGTCATGGCCTGCGCGGCCGAGGGCCTCACCCCCTGGTCGAGCGCGCGGGTCGAGGTGTTCGGCGTGGGGCTGGGCGAGGACGCGCGACGCCGCCTGGTCGTGATCGCGGCGGCGCTGCGGGCCCGCGGGGTGCGGGTGGACCTGGCCTACGGCGGGCGTGGTCTCAAGGGCGCGATGAAGACCGCGGACCGCTCCGGGGCGCGCTTCGCGCTGGTGCTCGGGGAGCGCGACATCGAGTCCGGCACCGTCGGGCTCAAGGACCTGGTCTCCGGCGACCAGCGCGCGGTCGCACTGGACGGCGCGGTCGACGAGGTCGTCGCGGCGCTGCAGGCGTGAGCGCCCGCTGATGGCCGCGTCGGACCGGGAGTGCTGGGACGCCCGGCACGTCGCCGTCGCGGCGGGGGAGCCGATGGCCCCGGGTGCGCTGCGCGGCCGCGAGGACCTGCTCCCGGCCCCCGGGCCGGCCCTGGACCTCGCGTGCGGTCGGGGGGCGGTCGCGGTGTGGCTGGCGCTGCGCGGGTTCGCCGTGGACGCGCTGGACGTGTCGGAGGCCGGTCTCCGGGGCGGGGCGGAGCTGGCCCGGCGGCACGGGGTGGCGGACCGGGTCCGGTGGGTCCGCACGGACCTGGACGACGGGCTGCCGGGCCGGCCGGCGGGCTACGACGTGGTCGTGTGCCAGCGTTTCCGCGACCCCGCGCTGTACCCGGCCCTGGCCGCGTCGCTGCGTCCCGGAGGGCTGCTCGTGGTGACGGTGCTCAGCGAGGTCGGGGACCGGGGCGGGCGGTTCCGGGCTCCGCCCGGGGAACTGCTCGGCGCGTTCGGCGACCTCGAGGTGCTCGACCACGTGGAGGGCGACGGCGAGGCGTCACTACTGGCCCGCCGGGGTCACCAGGTGGTGTAGGCGGGCGCTGTCGAGGACGGACCGTTGCGGGCCGCGACCAGGGCCGCCAGGCCGGTGGTCAGCGGGACCGAGGCGACCAGCCCGATGCTGCCGACCAGGGTCCGGACGATCTCGGTGGCGACGTCCTGGCTGGTCAGGATCTGCCCGATCCCGGCCGAGGACACCGTGAACAGCAGCATCAGCGGCAGCGCGGCACCGGCGTAGGCCAGGACCAGGGTGTTCCCCGCCGTCGACACGTGGTCCCGCCCGATCCGCATCCCGGCCGCGAACAGCGCCCGCGGCCCCATCGACGGGTCCGCGTCGCGCAGCTCCCACACCGCGCTGGCCTGGGTGACGGTCACGTCGTCGAGCACACCGAGCGCACCGATCACGAGCCCGGCCAGCACGAGGCCGCGGGCGTCGATCGGGACGCCGCCGAGCGTGCCGATCAGGTTCGCGGTCGTGTCGTCGAGCCCGGTCAGCCGCGTCGCGGCCGAGAACAGCGCGCCGAGCACCCCGATCAGGGCGAGCGAGACGAGCGTTCCCAGCACCGCGCACGAGGTCCGGGCGGAGAACCCGTGCGACAGGTAGAGCACCACGAACATGATCAGGCAGGCGCCGGTGACGGCGACCGCCAGCGGGTTGTTGCCGCCCAGGATCGAGGGCAGCACGAACAGCGCGAGGATGACGAAGCTCAGGCCCAGCGCGACCAGCGAGGCCAGACCCCGCCAGCGCCCGAGGGCCAGCACGGCCAGCGCGAACGCCCCGGCCAGCCACAGCAGCGAGCCACCGCGCTGGAAGTCGGTGATCTGGTAGGAGCCGGGGTCGTCGGCGTCCCCGCCGGAGTAGGCCAGCACCACCTCGTCACCGACGGCGAAACGCGGCGTGGACGGCTCGGCGGGGACCAGCTGGACCAGGTCGCGGCCGGCGCGCGGGCCGTCGCTCATCGCCACCGTCACGCCGGTGCAGCCCCCGCTGCCGGAGCCGGGCGTGCAGTCCGCGGCCTGGGTCGCGGTGACCGTGGCCTGCACGGTCTGCTGCGGCGGCACCGACGGGGTGGGCGCCGGGCCGGGCCGGAGCAGGAACACCCCGATCACGGTGGCCAGCGCGCACGGGACGAGCAGGGCGGCGAGCAGGATCCGCACGCGCCGACCGGCCGGGGCGGTGGGGCCGTGTCCGTGCCCGTGCCCGTGCCCGGCCGCGGGCACGCGGGCCTGCGGTCCGGTCGCGGGGTGGCGGACCGGGGCCGCGGAGGTCCGGGACCCGGGCCCGTGTCCGCGCGCGGCGTCGGACACGGGCCGCGGGCGTCGCCCGACCGGGGTGCGGCGCGGTGGGTCCTCCACCGGCGGCGGGTTGGCGATGCTGAACGGGTCCGGATCCGGGTCCGGATCCGGATGCTCCGGTGTCCGGGAACGGGCCCGGCGGCGTTCCCGGTACTCCGGGTCGACCCGGTGGTCGGGCGGGTCGTGGGCCCCGCCACCCGGTGCGCGGGCCGGGGCGTCGGTGCCGGGCGCCGGCTGCGCTCCGCCGCCGTGCTGCGTGTCCGTTCCGTGTCCGCCGCCCTCCGCCGGTGCGGCGGCCGGGGGCGCCGTCGCGGGCGGCGACCCGTCGGCGGGGCGCGACCCCGTCGGCGGGGTCGCGGTGACCGCCCGGTACCGCCCGGAACCCGAGGCCGGGCCGTTGCGCCGTGAGACGTACTCGCCGACCGTGCGGGGGGACGGTTCCTGCCGGATGAACGGCATGCCGTCGGCAGGCGTCGGCGGGTCGGTGCGACGTCGACGGTGCCGGGCGTGCCCGGAGTCCGCGCGCGCGGCCCGGTCGTCCGCCCCGGGTGGCTCATGCGACTGCACGTCGGCATCCTGCCAAGGTGGTGAACGCATGGTGCGCGCGGTCACTCGTACGTGCCGACGGATTCCCCCGTACGATCCGGTACGGTCGCCCGCTGCTCACACCCCGTCGGCCGTCCGGGCGTGACCGGCCGCGTCGAGCACGACGGTGACGATCTCCGGTACCGGGCACGTCGCGTCCACCGTGATCGCCGGTTCGTCGTCGCCCGGGGGCTCCAGATCGGCGAGCTGGGAGTCCAGCAACGCCGCCGGCATGTACCGGTGGCGGCGGCTGCCGACCCGCGCCCGCAGCACCGGCTCGGTGGCGGCCAGGTACACGAACCGCACCGAGGGGTGACCCGCACGCAGCAGGTCCCGGTAGCGGCGTCGCAGGGCCGAACAGGTGATCACGGTGCTGCGTCCCGCGGCCTCCTGCTCGCCGATCCGGTCCGCGATCCGGCGCAGCCAGGGCCACCGGTCGTCGTCGTCGAGGGGGTGCCCGGCGGACATCTTGGCGCGGTTGGCCTCCGGGTGCAGGTCGTCGCCCTCGGCGTAGGACCACCCGGAACGCTCGGCCAGCGCGGTCGCGACGGTAGTCTTGCCGACCCCGGACACGCCCATCACGACCAGTGTCGTCGTCGCGGTCATCCGGCGCATGTTTCCCGACCGCGCTCCCGTTCGGCGCACCCGGCTTGCAGTGACGTTCGAACTGGTGTTCGAATAGTGGCGTGCGATGGAGCGGGCAGCAGGTGCGGGACGAGGGTATCGGCGACGACGCGGCGCTGCCGGGGCTGCGGGGCCTGCTGCGCTCGGTGCGCACCCCGGACTTCGCCGGGACGGTGTTCCACGAGGTGGAGGCGCGCTCGGCGCTGAACCGGGTGCCGGGCACCTCGCAGGTGCCCTTCACCTGGACGGTCAACCCCTACCGTGGCTGCACCCACGCCTGCGTCTACTGCCTGGCCGGGGACACGCCGGTCCGTCTGGCCGACGGCGGGTCGCGCCCGATCGCCGCGCTGCGGGTGGGCGACGAGGTGCTCGGTACCGAGCCGGACGGGCCCGGCGGGGCGCGCCGTTACGTGCGGACCACCGTCCTGGCGCACTGGTCGACCCGGCGCCGCGCGCACCGGGTCACCCTCACCGACGGCACCGCGATCGTCGCCGGCGGCGAGCACCGTTTCCTGTCCGACGCCGGATGGCGGCACGTCACGCCGGGGTGGTGCCGCAGCGGCCGGCGTCCGCACCTGCGGGCCGGCACGGTGCTGCGCGGTCCGGGCGGGCCGGAACCGGCGTCGCCGCGGAGCACCGACGGCTACGGCTCCGGGTACCTGTGCGGGCTGGTCCGCGCGGACGCGGAGCGGACCCGGGCGACCGCGGAGCCGTTCCCTTCGCAGTGGGTGGACCTCGAGGCGCTGGCGCGGGCGCATCACCTGCTCGCCGGGCTGCCCGGGCGGGGCGACGAGGCCGCGGCACAGAGCACCGGGCGGGACCGGGAGGTGGTCGGTGCCGGGACGGCGGGCAGTCGCACCGGGCCGGCGGGCGGGCCTCCGGCGGGCACGCCGCACCCGGGTGCGGCGAGAACGCTGCCACCGTGCCTGCCGGACCCGGTCGCGCGGTCGGCGGCCTGGCCGTCGGGTCCCGGGCCCGGCTGGTCGGCCGGGTTCGTGGCCGGGATGCTCGACGCGTGCGGGGAGGCCGACGCGGCCGGGGTGCGGCTCGTCGTCGTGGCGGGCACCGAGCCGGCCCGGGCCGCGGTGGACGCGCTGGGCCGGCTCGGGTTCCGGGTCGCGGCCGAGCCCGCCACGGTGCCCGGCGCCGTCGGTCTCCGGGTGCTCGGCGGCGCGGCGGAGCACCTGCGGCTGGTGGCCGCGGTGGACCCGGCCGTCGGGCGGGTCCGCGACGTGAGCGGCGCGCCGGTGGCCGAGCCGGCCGGTGGGGCGCTGCGGGTGGAGTCGGTGCGCGACCTCGGCGTCGAGACCGCGATGTTCGACATCACCACCGGCACCGGTGACTTCGTGGCCGCGGGAGTGATCAGCCACAACTGTTTCGCCCGCAACACCCACACCTATCTCGATCTCGACGCCGGGCGCGACTTCGACTCCCAGATCGTGGTGAAGGTGAACGTCGCGCGGGTGCTCGAGCGTGAGCTGCAGGCGCCGCGGTGGCGTCGCGAGCCGGTCGCGATGGGCACGAACACCGATCCCTACCAGCGCGCGGAGGGCCGCTACCGGCTGATGCCCGGGGTGATCCGCGCGCTCGGCCGCTCCGGGACGCCGTTCTCGCTGCTCACCAAGGGGACGGTGCTGGCCCGCGACCTGCCCGACATCGCCGCCGCGGCGGCCGACGTCCCGGTCGGCACGGGCGTGTCGATCGCGTTGGTCGACCGCGCGCTGCAGACGCACCTGGAGCCCGGGACCCCGACGCCCGCCGCGCGCCTGGACCTGGTCCGGCGGATCACCGGCGCCGGGCTGGACTGCGGGGTGATGGTCGCGCCGGTGCTGCCTCTGCTGACCGACTCCGACGAGGCCCTGGACGCGGTGCTCGGCGAGGTCGCGGCCGCCGGGGCGACCGGGGCGACGGTGCTGGCCCTGCACCTGCGGCCCGGCACGAGGGAGTGGTTCCTGGGCTGGCTGGCCCGGGAGCACCCGGCCCTGGTGCCACGCTACGAGCGGCTCTACCGGCGCGGCGCCTACGTCGACGGGGACTACCGCAGGGCCCTGGCGCGCCGCGTCGCGCCGCTGCTGGCCCGGCACGGGCTGGACCGTCCGTTCCCGGCGCCGCGCACCCGGGGAGGCGGGACCGACGCGCCGGCGGATCCGCGGGAGGGTCAGCTGAGCCTGCTCTGAGGGCCGCGGCCGGCGGCCGGCGCGACGGTGGCCGGGGCCTCGACCTGCCGGTCGGTCCTCGGGGCCGGGCGGATAGCCTTTCCCGTCGTGATGCGTACCCACCCCGTCGGCACCCTGCGTGCCGAGCACGCCGGCCAGACCGTGACCCTCGCCGGATGGGTGGCCCGCCGCCGTGATCACGGCGGCGTGATCTTCATCGACCTGCGCGACCGCTCCGGATCGGCCCAGGTCGTGTTCCGCGAGGGCGAGATGGCCGAGCGCGCGCACCGGCTGCGCGCCGAGTTCTGCGTCCAGGTCGTCGGCGAGGTCACCCTGCGTCCCGAGGGCAACGAGAACACCGAGCTGGCCACCGGTTCGATCGAGGTCACCGTCACCGGGCTGACCGTGCTCTCCGAGTCCGCCCCGCTGCCGTTCCCGGTCGACGAGTACGCCGGTGTCGGCGAGGAGATCCGGCTGACCCACCGCTACCTGGACCTGCGCCGACCCGGCCCGGCCGCGGCCCTGAAGCTGCGCAGCGACGTCAACAAGGCCGCCCGTGACGTGCTGGCCGGCGAGGACTTCATCGAGGTCGAGACGCCGACCCTGACCCGGTCCACGCCCGAGGGCGCCCGCGACTTCCTGGTCCCGGCCCGGCTGCGCCCGGGCAGCTGGTACGCGCTGCCGCAGAGCCCGCAGCTGTTCAAGCAGCTGCTGATGGTCGGCGGCCTGGAGCGCTACTACCAGATCGCGCGCTGCTACCGCGACGAGGACTTCCGCGCCGACCGCCAGCCCGAGTTCACCCAGCTCGACATCGAGATGAGCTTCGTCGAGCAGGACGACGTGATCGCGCTGGCGGAGAAGGTGCTGGTCGCGCTCTGGGAGCTGATCGGCTACCGGATCCCGACCCCGATCCCGCGGATGAGCTACGCCGAGGCGATGAGCCGCTACGGCTCGGACAAGCCCGACCTGCGCTTCGGCATCGAGCTCACCGAGCTCACCTCCTACTTCGAGGGCACCGCGTTCCGGGTGTTCCAGAACCCCTACGTCGGCGCCGTCGTGATGCCCGGCGGGGCCTCGCAGCCGCGCAAGACGCTCGACGCCTGGCAGGAGTGGGCCAAGCAGCGCGGCGCCCGCGGCCTCGCCTACGTGCTGATCGCCGACGACGGCTCGGTCGACGAGCGCGGTCCGGTCGTGAAGAACCTCTCCGACGACGAGCGGGCCGGCCTGGCCGCCGCCGTCGGTGCGTCCCCGGGCGACTGCATCTTCTTCGCCGCCGGGAAGCCCTCCGAGGCCCGCGCCCTGCTGGGTGCGGCCCGCGGCGAGATCGCCCGCCGGGTCGGCGCGGTCGACGAGAGCGCCTGGTCGTTCGTCTGGGTCGTGGACGCGCCGCTGTTCGAGTCGGCCGCCGACACCGACGACGTCGCCGTCGGCGCGGGTGCCTGGACCGCGCTGCACCACGCGTTCACCTCGCCCACCCCGGAGTGGATCGACACCTTCGAGCAGAACCCGGGCGACGCCCTCGCCTACGCCTACGACATCGTCTGCAACGGCAACGAGATCGGCGGGGGCTCGATCCGTATCCACTCGGCCGACGTGCAGAAGCGCGTGTTCGAGATCATGGGCCTGTCCGAGGCCGAGGCCCAGGAGAAGTTCGGGTTCCTGCTCGACGCGTTCGCCTACGGTGCGCCGCCGCACGGCGGGATCGCGTTCGGCTGGGACCGGATCGTGGCCCTGCTGGCCCGGATGGACTCCATCCGCGAGGTCATCGCGTTCCCCAAGACCGGCGGCGGCTACGACCCGCTGACCGCGGCCCCCGCCGCGATCACCGCGCAGCAGCGCAAGGAGGCCGGCGTCGACGCGAAGCCGGCGGCCCCGGCGCCCGGCGGCGCGGCGCCCGGACCGGGTGGCGCGGCGGGCGTGGAGCGTCCGGCCCCGGCGGCCTCCGGCGCGACCCCGCCGTCCTCGAGCTGACCGCCCTGCGGTGTTGCACCTGCGGGTGGTCAGCCCGGCCGACCGGACCGCGGACGTGCTCGCCACCGTGCGGGACGAACCCGGGGCGGTGCACCTGGTGGTGCACCGGGGGGCCGTGCTCCGCCCGGACGGCGACCTGATCGAGGCCGACATCGCCCGCGAGTGCGCCGACGACCTGCTCGGCGCGCTGACCGACCTGGGCATCGACCACTCCGGTGCGATCACCCTCGAACAGCTCGACACGGTGCTGTCCGACGCCGCGGACACCGCCGAGGAGGCCGCGCCCGGGGACGGCGTGGACGCCGTGGTGTGGGACGAGCTGATCGGGCGCACGGGCGAGGAGTCGCGGCTGTCGGTGACCTTCCTGGCGTTCCTGACGATCGCGTGCCTGCTGGCCGCGGTCGGCGCGGTCACCGACTCGCCGGTCACCGTGGTGGGCGCGATGGTGCTGGGCCCGGAGTTCGGGCCGATGGCCGCGGTGGCGATCGGGACGGTCCTGCGCCGGCGGGACCTGGTCGGTCGCGGAGTGGTCGCCCTGCTCGCCGGGTTCCCGCTGGCGATGCTCATCACGGCGCTGGCCACGCTCGCCCTCGACGCCGCCGGCCTGCTGACCAGCTCGGCCCTGGACTCGCTGGACCAGGTCGACTTCATCTACGAGGTGGGCTGGTTCTCGCTGATCGTCGCCCTGCTCGCGGGTGCGGCCGGGATGCTGTCGCTGACCTCGGCGAGGTCGGCGGCGTTGGTCGGTGTGTTCATCTCCGTCACCACGGTCCCGGCCGCCGCGTTCGCCTCGGTCGCGGCCGTCGAGGGGCGCTGGGGCGAGGCGGTGAGCTCGGTGCGGCAGCTGCTGGTCAACGTCGCCGGCGTGGTCGTCTCCGCGACGCTGGTGCTGCTGCTGGCCCGCTGGCACAGCAGGCGTCGAGGCGCGGACCGGACGCTGTCGGAGGGGTAGGGTCTCGGCGATGACGGATCCGGGTTCCGCCGGCGGCCCGGTCGCCGACGCCGTGGCCGGAGCCGAGCGACTGCTCAGCCGCCGGGCCGGCGCGAGCGTCCATCTGGTCGATCCGGAGGACCTCGGGGGGAGCGGCCATTCGGTCGTGGCCCGGGCGCGGATGGAGCACAACCCGTTCTCGGCGCGGCGCAGCGTCGTGGTCAAGCAGTACCTCGGCAGCACCGAGCCGTTCGACCCGTTCCGCTACGAGGTCGCCAGCTGCCAGCTGTTCACCGCGCTCCCGGCCGACGTCCGGCCGAGCCCGATGATCATCGCCTACGACCCGGGCCAGCGGCTGCTCGTCCTGGAGGACCTCGGCCGCAGCTCCACCCTGGCGGACAAGTTGTTCGGCCCGGACCGGGCGACGGCGCAGCGCGGCCTGCTCAGCTGGGCCCGCGCCCTGGGCCGGATGCAGGCCTCGACCGCCGGGCGGGAGGACGACTTCGAGGCGTTGCTGCGTCGTCTGGGGGAGGAGGTCCGCCGCGACCCGATCGCCGACGAGGCCCGCGCCGCGCTCGCCGGGCTGCCCGCGATGCTGCACGGGGCACTCGGGGTGGAGCTGCCGCCCTCGGCCGGGGCCGAGGCCGGCGCCGCCGAGCGGCTGCTCGGCGGCACCCGGTTCCGGGCGTTCAGTCCCGCCGACACCTGCCCGGACAACAACCTGGTGACGAGCCTGGGCGTGCGGTTCGTCGACTTCGAGTGGGGCTGCTTCCGCGACGTCGTGCTGGACGCGGCGTACTTCCGGGTCCCGTTCCCGGGCTGCGCGACGAGCTTCGCGCTGCCGGCCGGGATGGCGGTGGAGATGCAGGCGGCGTGGCGGGTCGAGGTCACCCCGGTCTGGCCCGAGCTCGAGGACCGGGAGCTGCTCGAGTCGCGGCTGACCGACGCGCACGTGCTGTGGGTCTGGTGGTGCACGTTCCGGCTGCTGCCGCGCCTGCTCGAACGCGACGGCCCGATCGGCGGCGACACCGGCCGGTCCCCGAGGATCAGCTCCGCGCTGCGGCACTACTGGCGCGGCCTGGCCGCCGCGGCGGCGGGCACCGGCCGTCCGGCCACGGCGGAGCTGGCCGGGCGGGTCGCGGCGGCGCTCGACCGGTGCTACCCGGACGCGGTCCCGGACCTGCCGGTGTTCCCGGCCTTCCGCACCGCCGTCTGAGCGTCCACGGGCCCGGGCCTCAGAGCGAGCGCAGGAACCGCCCGATCCGCTCCACGGCCAGCTCGAGCTGCGGCAGCGCGGTGGCGTAGGAGCAGCGGATGTGTCCCTCGCCGGAGGGACCGAACACGTTGCCCGGCACCACCGCCACCGACTCGGACTTGAGCAGCCGCTCCGCGAACTCCTCCGAACCCAGCCCCGAGGACCGGATCGAGGGGAACGCGTAGAACGCCCCGGCCGGCTCCGGGCAGTCCAGGCCGATCTCGCGCAGGCCCTTGACGAAGACCCGGCGCCGGCGGTCGTAGTCGGCGACCATCTCGGTCACGTCGCCCTCGGCCGAGGTCAGCGCCTCCACGGCGGCGACCTGGGACACGTGCGGGGCGCAGAGCATCGTGTACTGGTGCACGCGCACGCACAGCTCGGCGATCGGGCGCGGCGCGGCCAGCCAGCCGACCCGCCAGCCCGTCATCGCCTGGGCCTTGGAGAACCCGCCGAGGACCACGGTCCGCTCGCGGGCGCCGGGTACCGCGCCCAGGCAGGTGTGCGTACCGGTGTAGGTGAGCCGGTCGTAGATCTCGTCGGAGACCAGGTACAGGTCGTGGCGCTCGGCAAGGCGGACCAGCTCGCGCAGCACCTCGACCGGTTGCACCGCGCCGGTCGGGTTGGCCGGCGAGCCGATCAGGATGGCCTTGGTCCGCGGCGTGACGGCGGCCTCGATGGCGGCGACGTCGATCGCGAACGAGTCCTGCGCCCGGGTCGCGACCCCCACCGGCGTCCCGCCCGCGAACGACACGCACGGCTGGTAGGCGACGTAGCAGGGCTCCGGGACGATGACCTCCTCGCCCGGGTTGAGCAGTACCCGCAGAGCGAGGTCGAGCCCCTCCGACACCCCGGTGGTGATCAGGCACTCGGAGTCCCACGCGTAGTGGGCGTCGTAGCGCGAGGACAGGTCCTCGCAGATCAGGCGGCGCAGCGGCGCCAGGCCGGCGTTGCCGGTGTAGGTCGTGTAGCCGTGCTCCAGGGCGTAGATCCCGGCCTCGCGGATCCGCCACGGGGTGACGAAGTCCGGCTCGCCGACGCCGAGGGAGATCACGTCGTCCATCTCGGCGGCGATGTCGAAGAACTTCCGGATGCCCGAGGGCGGGCACGCGGTGATCGTGTCGTTGAGCGGCTTCATGTCCGCGCGCCTCAGGGGGTGACCGGCAGGCGGTGGTCGGGCTCGGGCTCGGCGAAGGTGTCGCCGTCGCGCTTATGGGTGGCCAGCACGAAGTGTGTCGCGGTGGACTGCACCCGGTCGATCGTGGACAGCTTCTGGCTGACGAAGTCGCTGATCGCCCGGATGTCACGGCCGACGATCGTGCAGCGCAGGTCGTGCCCGCCGGAGACCAGGTAGCAGTCGCGGACCTCGTCGAAGCGCGAGATCCGGGTCGCGACGTCGTCGAACCCGACGCCGCGGGCCGGGGCGACCGAGACGTCGATGAAGGCCATCACCTCGCCGTCACTGCGGTCCTCGACGGCCTCCCAGTTGACGACGGCCTTGTGCCGGCGGATCACACCGGACCGCTCCCAGCCGTCGATCAGGGCGTCGACCTCGGCGACCGGTATGCCGACCATGGTCGCGATGGTGTCGTGGCTCAGCCGCGCGTCGCGTTCGAGCAGCTCCAGGATCTCCCGCACACCGGCGACCCTACGTGCCCCGCCGCACGCGGGTGGGCCACGGTCGGAGCATCGGGGCCCGCGCGCGCAGGTCGAACGCCGGGCCGTCACGATCGGGGGGTGGATCGGCGGGATCGACGGTGTGCCGGTGCCGGTCCGATTAGGATCCGCCCGCATGACGAGTGAACCGCCCTCCGGCGGCGGTGACCAGCAGGGACGCCCCGCTGACGGGGTCCCGCCGCAGACCTACGGCTTCCCGGCGTACCCGCCGCCCTCTCCGGAGCAGTACGGGGCCCGGCCCTACGGGACACCCGAGTACGGCGGGCCGGATCCGTCCACGGCGGGCCACCCCGCCTACCCACCGCCGGCCGGCTACCCCGCCTACCCGCAGCCCGGCCACCCGGGCGGGTCGCTCGACCCCGACGACCCGCTGGTCGCCTCGTCGTTCCGCGGCTGGCTCGCCAAGTCCTTCGGCGTGCTGGCGCGCAGCTGGAAGTCGCTGCTGCTGATCCAGCTCGCGATCTACGTGCCCGGGTTCGTCCTCGGAGCGGTGATCGGCGGTGCCGCGGCGCTCGGACTGCCGCTCGGCCTGGTGGCCGTGCTGGGCCTGCTGCTGTTCGTCGCGGTCGTGGCGGCGGCACTGATCGGGTCGGGCGCCTCGGTCTGGTGCATCACCCAGGAGGCGGCGGGCCTGCGGCCGGTCCCCGCGGAGGCGGCCCGGTTCGGTGCGTCCCGGATGCTGCCGCTGCTCGGCTGGGGCCTGCTGGCCGGCCTGATCGTGCTGCTCGGGTTCGTGCTGCTGATCCTGCCCGGGGTCTACCTGGGCACGGTGCTGTTCGCGGTGACCTGCGTGGTCCTGTACGAGCGGGCGGGCATCGACCGGTGCTTCACGCTGGTGAACCCGCGGTTCTTCGCGACGCTCGGGCGTCTGCTGCTCGTCGTCGTCGCGGCGCTGGTCTACCAGTCCGCGGTCGCCTTCGTCCTCTCGGCGGCCTTCGGGCCGACGGCCGAGAGCTCCCTCGCCGGGGTCCTGCTGCAGCTCCTGAGCATCCCGATCTCGATGTTCGCGACCGCGGTGGTCGTGGTGACCTATGCGGAGCTGCGTCATCACGAGGCCCCGGGGAGCGTGACGACCCCCCGCCTGGTCTCCGAGCTCTCCCGGCGGTGACCGGCGGGCCGCCGGGTCCGGGCCGCCCGGGCGGCGGTGGCACGCTGGTGGGTGATGAGCACCGACGGTCTGTTCGACATCGACCCGGGTGGCGACGAGCCCGAGCCGCAGGAGCGGTTCTCCGCGGCGGCGCCGCTCGCGGTACGGATGCGCCCGCGTTCGCTGGACGAGGTCGTCGGACAGCAGGACCTGCTCAAGCCCGGCGCGCCGCTGCGTCGCCTGCTCGAGGGCGGGGCCGCTGCGTCGGTGCTGCTCTACGGCCCGCCCGGGACCGGCAAGACCACGCTGGCCCGCCTGATGGCCGGGGCAGGTGGGGGCGGACGGCGGTTCGTGGCCCTGTCCGCGCTCTCGGCCGGGGTCAAGGAGCTGCGGGCGGTGATCGACGAGGCGCGCCGCCGCCGGGACCTGGCCGGCACCTCCACGGTGCTGTTCATCGACGAGGTGCACCGCTTCTCCAAGACCCAGCAGGACGCCCTGCTCGGCGCCGTGGAGGACCGGCTGGTGCTGCTCGTGGCCGCGACCACCGAGAACCCGTCGTTCTCCGTGGTCGCGCCGCTGCTCTCGCGCTCGCTGGTGCTGGCGCTGCAGTCACTCGAGCCGGAGGAGGTCCGGTCGTTGCTGCACCGCGCCGTCACCTCCGAGCGGGGTCTCGGCGGCGCGGTGACGCTGACCCGTGACGGCGAGGACGCGCTCGTCCGGCTCAGTGCCGGTGACGCCCGCCGTGCCCTGACCGCCCTGGAGGCCGCCGCCGACGGCGTGCTCGCCGACGCGGAGCCGGGCCCGGCGGAGGCGGGTGGCGCCCACGCCACGCCGCCGGAGGTCGACCTGGACGCCGTCGAACGGGCCGTCACCGAGGTCGCGGTGCGCTACGACCGGGCCGGTGACCAGCACTACGACGTGATCAGCGCGTTCATCAAGTCGATCCGGGGCTCCGACCCGGACGCCGCGATGCACTACCTGGCCCGCATGATCGTCGCCGGCGAGGACGCGCGGTTCATCGCGCGCCGGCTGATGGTGCACGCCAGCGAGGACATCGGGCTCGCCGACCCGACCGCGCTGCCCGCCGCCACCGCGGCCGCCCAGGTGGTCGCACTCGTCGGGATGCCGGAGGCCCGGATCGCGCTGGCCCAGGTCACGCTGCACCTGGCCACCGCGCCCAAGTCCAACGCGGTGATCACCGCGATCGACGCGGCCATGGCCGACGTCCGCGCGGGTGCCG
Organism: uncultured Pseudonocardia sp.; assembly: GCA_966211265.1. Classification (GTDB taxonomy): domain Bacteria; phylum Actinomycetota; class Actinomycetes; order Mycobacteriales; family Pseudonocardiaceae; genus Pseudonocardia. The sequence continues at coordinate 1,236 of CBIHNM010000045.1, read as the reverse complement.
TCGGGTCGGTCCCGGCGCACCTGCGCGACGGGCACTACGCCGGCGCGGAGAAGCTCGGCAACGCGGTGGGATACCGCTACCCGCACAGCGCCCCGGAGGGCGTCCTCACCCAGCAGTACCCGCCGGACGACCTGGTCGGGCGCGACTACTACGTCCCGACCACGCACGGCAACGAACGCACCCTGTCCGAGCGCCTGCCCAAGCTCCGGCGCGCCGTCCGGGGCCGGTGACACCCGGCCCCGGCCGTGCTCAGCCCGTCTTGAGCGAGAGCCCCAGCGTCGACAGCGCCGTGCCGACCGGGGTGAAGTAGCTGGTGCAGCGGTCGGTGCCGCCGGCCCCGGTGTGCACGCCCTGGGCCTGCCCGTCGGAGGTGATGTAGGGCCCGCCCGAGTCGCCCTCCTTCGCGCAGAGGTCCACCGCGGTCAGCCCGCTCTGCTGCTGGCCGTCGAAGTTCACCGTGACGTCCCGGCGGTCGACCGGGCCGCAGCTGCGCCCGCTGGTGGAGCCGTAGAGGCAGACCGACGACCCGGCCGGGGCCGGCCGGCTGCCGGTCACCGCGGTGCCCGCGACCGTCGGCGTCAGCGTCCAGTCCCCGGTGACCGGGATCGCGCCGACGTCGGTGGTGCCCTCGGCGCTGCGGGCCCCGGAGCCGACCGTCTCCTGGTCCTCCCCGGCGTACCAGGTCGAGGAGCCGCGGGTGCAGTGCCCGGCGGTGACCAGCCAGTCGGCCTTGCCGTCGGTCGCGGCGAAGCCCGCGGTGCAGCGTTTGCTGCCGTCGCTGATCGTGTCCCCGCCCCCGATCGCGGCCTGCAGCCGCGGCGCGGCCGGCACCGTCTCGACCCGGACGGCGGACGGGTCCAGCCCGGCGAGCAGCGCGGTCACCGGCGCGGCCGGTGCCCCCTCGACCTCGGAGACGACGAGCTGCTGGGACCTCTCGTCGACGCCGAACGCGGCCAGCGACGCGGGCATCCCGGTCGCGGTCCGCTCGGTCAGCGTGGCCAGCGCGGCCGAGGGATCGCGGCGGGGCCCCTCCCGCACGACCGGTGTCGCACCGAGCGCGGACAGGGCGGGGGCGAGCGCGGGGTCCCAGGTGCCGACCATGAGGCGCCCGGGGGCCTCGGGCCCGGACGTGCCGGACGGCTCGAACCAGATCCCGGCCAGCGCGCCGCCCGCGATTGCGGTCGCGGCCGGGACGAGCTGCGAGGCGGCGGGCTGGCTCAGCCCGTCGAGCGGCAG
>CBIHNM010000044.1:0-20512 GCA_966211265.1 uncultured Pseudonocardia sp. | reverse complement strand
GCGCTGAGCGGCGCAGGCCACACCGGGGCACCGGTGTCGGCAGCGCCCGGAGCAGCGAATACCCTCGTTTCACGTGATCCCCAACGTGCTGGCCGCCCGGTACGCGAGCCCCGAGCTCGTCCGACTGTGGTCGCCGGAGTACAAGATCCAGCTCGAACGCCGGCTCTGGATCGCGGTCCTGCGGGCCCAACGCGATCTCGGCGTGGACGTTCCCGAGCAGGCCATCGCCGACTACGAGCGGGTGCTCGAGCGGGTCGACCTGGCCTCCATCGCCGAGCGTGAGCGCGTCACCCGGCACGACGTGAAGGCCCGGATCGAGGAGTTCAACGCCCTGGCCGGGCACGAGCACGTGCACAAGGGCATGACCAGCCGCGACCTCACCGAGAACGTCGAGCAGCTCCAGATCCGGCTCTCGCTGGAGCTCGTCGCCGACCGCACGGTCGCGATCCTGGCCCGCCTCGGCCGGCGCGCGGGGGAGTACGCCGAGCTGGTGATGGCCGGGCGCAGCCACAACGTCGCCGCGCAGACCACCACGCTGGGCAAGCGTTTCGCCTCCGCCGCCGACGAGCTGCTGGTGGCCCGCGCCCGCCTCGAGGACCTGCGCAGCCGGTACCCGCTGCGCGGGATCAAGGGCCCGATGGGCACCAGCCAGGACATGCTCGACCTGTTCGACGGTGACACCGCCAAGCTCGACGAGCTGGAGCGGCGGGTCTGCGAGCACCTCGGGTTCACCAGCGCGTTCACCAGCGTCGGGCAGGTCTACCCCCGCTCGCTCGACCACGACGTCGTCTCCGCGCTGGTGCAGCTGGCCGCCGGGCCGTCGTCGCTGGCGACCACGATCCGCCTGATGGCCGGCGCCGAGCTGGCCACCGAGGGCTTCGCGCCCGGGCAGGTCGGCTCCTCGGCGATGCCGCACAAGATGAACGCCCGCTCCGCGGAGCGGATCAACGGCCTGACCGTGATCCTGCGCGGCCTGTCGGTGATGACCTCCGACCTGGCCGGGGCGCAGTGGAACGAGGGCGACGTGTCCTGCTCGGTGGTGCGCCGGGTCGCGCTGCCGGACGCGTTCTTCGCGCTCGACGGCCTGTTCGAGACGACGCTGACCGTGCTCGACGAGTTCGGCGCCTACCCCGCGGTGATCGCCCGCGAGCTGGACCGCTACCTGCCGTTCCTGGCCACCACCGCCGTGCTGATGGCCGCGGTGCGGGCCGGGGTCGGCCGGGAGACCGCGCACGAGGTGATCAAGGAGCACGCGGTCGGGGTCGCGCTGGCCATGCGGGAGAAGGGCCAGGCCGACAACGACCTGCTCCAGCGCCTGGGCACCGACTCCCGCCTGGGTCTGCCCGGCGGCGCCCTCGACGGGTTGCTGTCGGATCCGCTGAGGTTCACCGGCGCGGCGACGGCGCAGGTCGCGGCCGTGCAGTCGCGGATCGCCTCGATCGTCGCCGAGCGCCCCGCGGCGGCCGCCTACACCCCGGGGGGCATCCTGTGAAGCTGCTGCACTCGGGCAAGGTCCGCGAGCTCTACCTGGACTCCTCCGTCGACCCGGCGCAGCTGCTGCTCGTCGCCTCCGACCGGCTCTCGATCTACGACGTGGTGCTGCCCACCCCGGTGCCGGACAAGGGCGCGATCCTCACCGCGCTGTCGCTGTACTGGTTCGAGGCCACCGCGGACCTGGTGGACAACCACGTCATCGGCACCGACGACATCCCGGAGGAGTTCGCCGGCCGGGCCGTGCGGTGCCGGCCGCTGGAGATGCTGCCGGTCGAGTGCATCGCCCGCGGCTACCTCACCGGGCTCGGGCTCGAGGAGTACCGGCGCACCGGCGCCGTCTCCGGCGTCACGCTGCCGGACGGGCTGGTCGAGGGGTCGCAGCTGCCCGAGCCGATCTTCACCCCGACCACCAAGGCCCCGGTCGGCGAGCACGACGAGTTCATGACCTTCGACGAGGTGGTCGCCCTGCTCGGGGCGGACACCGCGGAGCGGCTGCGCGCGCTGACCCTGGAGGTTTACCGGCGCGGCGCCGAGACGGCCGCGCGGGGCGGGATCCTGGTCGCGGACACGAAGCTGGAGTTCGGCCGCGACGCGAGCGGGGAGATCGTGCTCGGCGACGAGGTGCTCACCCCGGACTCGTCGCGGTTCTGGCCCGCGGACTCCTACGAGCCGGGACGCACGCAGTTCTCGTTCGACAAGCAGTACGTGCGCGACTGGTCCTCGCAGCTGGACTGGGACCGCACGGCGCCCGGCCCGGAGGTCCCCGACGACGTGATCGGCGTCGTGCACGACCGCTACGCCGAGGTCTACCGCCGGATCACCGGCCGGGACTGGGGGAGGACTCCACGTCGGACTTGAGCCGGTCCAGGGTGGTGCGGATGTTGCGGCGCTGGAAATCGGCGAAGGTCGAGCCGCGGGTCAGGACCCGGTCGGCGACGTTCGCGACGACGTCCGGCCAGGGGCGGTCGTCGGTCCAGGTCTCGGTGACCTTCGTGCCGCCCTCGACCGGCTCGAACCGGTACTCCCAGCTCGCGTTCGCCACCCGCAGCGAGGGCGTGCGGACACCCCAGCCCTGCACCTGGAACGCGAAGCGCGTCCCGGGTTCGGCGGCGGTCACGACGCTCTCGGTCACCCAGCTGACCGCGCCCCGCCGGTTCGTCCCGACGAACCGGTCGCCGACCTGCGCCGGCCCCGGACGCCGGGTCGTGGCACCGGTGTTCTCCGGGCTCCAGCGCGCCATGTGCACCGGGTCCGAGATCAGCGTGTAGAGCAGGTCGGGTTCGGCGTCGACGACGACGTCGTCGGACACGGTCCTGGGGCGGCTCATCGTGGCCCTCCGTCGGTCGGGTGCGGTCGGCGCCCAGTCTCCGGTCGCCCGCGCCCGGCCGGGCCACCGGGGGACGCCGGTACTGCTCGTCCGCTGGTGGCACGGTGCTCATCACCCGGATCGCGGGCGTTCATGTCGGTATGGCCCCATGGGTGACATGCAGGTTCTGACCGGTGAACCGGACGAGTCCGCCCCGGCCGTGCCGCCCGAGCCCTCGGCCGCCGCCCGGCGCGCGTTCGCCCCCGGGGCGCCCGCGCTGCTGGTGTCGCTGTCGGGCCTGACCGACGCCGACGACGCGGCCCGGGCCCGCGCCGTCGCGTTCGCCGGGGAGCTGGACCGGCGCCGGGTGCCGCTGACCCACCTGGTGCAGCCGCGCGGCCCGCGGGGGTCCGGCGGGCACCGGGCACTGCGCCGTGGCGACCCGCTGGTCCGCTGGATCGCGGGGCGGGTCCGCGCCGGTGACGACGTCCTGCTGCACGGCTACGACCACACCGCGGACCCGGTCGGTTCGTGGCAGAACGGCGCCGTGCCACGGCTCGGGCGGCGCACCGAGTTCGGCGCCCTGCCCCGGCACGAGGCCTCGCTGCGGCTCACCGCGGCCCGCCGGGTGATGACCGCGGTCGGCCTGAGCACCGAGGGCTTCGCCCCGCCCGGCTGGGTGGCCTCCAACGGGACCCTCGACGCGCTGCGCGAGCACGGCTTCCGGCTCTGCGTCGACGACACCTCGCTGCGCTCCACCGACCCGTCGCTGCCGTCGGTCCGGGCCCGGCTCCTGACGTTCCGGCGCTCCGACCAGTGGCCCCGGTCGGAGGAGCGGGAACGCCCGGCCGGCGAGCACCGCCGCGCCCGCGCGCTGGAGCAGGCCGCGGCCCGGACGGCGGGCCGGGCCGGGATCGTCCGGATCGCACTGCGGGCGAAGGACCTGCGCAAGCCGCACCGGGTACGGGCGGCGCTGACCGCGATCGACGCCGCGCTGTCCGCGGGTGCGGTCCCGACCGTGCACCGCGGTCTGCCGGCCGCGGCCGAGGCGGCGGCCTGAGGCCGGGTCCGGCGGCCCGGCCGCCGGGGGTCACGGCGGTCACGTCGAGATCGAGCGGGTCTTCACCGTAGGGTGGGTGACGTGGCCAGAGTGGTGGTGGACGTGATGCCCAAGCCCGAGATCCTCGACGTGCAGGGCCAGGCCGTGAACCGTGCGCTGGGCCGGATCGGCGTGTCCGGTGTCAGCGACGTCCGGCAGGGCAAGCACTTCGAGCTCGAGGTCGACGACGGCGTGGACGACGACACGTTGCACCGTCTCGCCGGGTCCCTGCTGGCGAACCCGGTGATCGAGGACTGGACGGTGACCCGGCTGTGAGCCCGACCCGGGTCGGTGTCATCACGTTCCCCGGCACCCTCGACGACGTCGACGCGGCGCGCGCCGTGCGGGCCGCCGGTGCCGAGGCGGTCCCGCTGTGGCACGGCGACCACGACCTGCGCGGAGTGGACGCCGTCGTCGTCCCCGGCGGGTTCTCCTACGGCGACTATCTGCGTGCCGGCGCGATCGCCAGCCTCGCCCCGATCATGCGCGAGGTCGTCGACGGCGCCGGGCGGGGCCTGCCCGTGCTCGGCATCTGCAACGGTTTCCAGATCCTGTGCGAGGCCGGCCTGCTGCCGGGCGCGCTGGTCGCCAACGCCGGGCTGACGTTCCTGTGCCGCGAGGTCGTGCTGCGCGTGGAGAACGCCTCCACCGCCTGGACCCGTGACTACGCCACCGGCGACGAGCTGCTGATCCCGCTCAAGTCCCAGGAGGGCCGCTACGTCGCCGCGCCGGACACCCTGGCCGCGCTGGAGGACTCCGGCCGCGTGGTGTTCCGCTACCGCGACGGCGCCCCCAACGGTGCCAGCAGCGGCATCGCCGGGGTGACGAACGAGGCCGGGAACGTGGTCGGCCTGATGCCGCACCCCGAGCACGCCACCGACGCCCTCACCGGCCCGTCCACCGACGGGCTGGGCCTGTTCCGCTCGGTCCTGGCGACCGCCACGGCCTGACCCGCCGGCCCCGTCGCCATCCGTCACCCCTGCGTGGCACTCATGCGTCTCCGGTTCCGCTGACCACCACACGAGGCGCATGAGCGCCACCGAGCGGGCCCGCCGCCGGGGCACTCATGCCGCGGATGTGTGGGCTGAGGGAATTTTCGGCGCATGAGTGCCAGAGGGTGGGGCTACCGCGGCCGGGGTGAGGCCGGTCTCGGCGGTGGCCGGGGCGGTCCGGGCGACGACTACCCTGGCGGCCGTGACCGAGCTGGCCGACCAGGTGACCGTCGACTCCGTGGCCTCCGCGCAGGCCTCCCCCGAGCAGCCGCAGCCCTACGCGGCGCTGGGCCTCAAGGACGACGAGTACGCGCGCATCCGCGAGATCCTGGGCCGTCGGCCCACCGAAGCCGAGCTGGCGATGTACTCGGTGATGTGGAGCGAGCACTGCTCCTACAAGTCCTCCAAGGTGCACCTGCGCTACTTCGGCGAGACCACCACCGACGAGATGCGCTCGGCGATGCTCGCGGGCATCGGGGAGAACGCCGGCGTGGTGAGCATCGGTGACGGGTGGGCCGTCACGTTCAAGGTCGAGTCGCACAACCACCCCTCCTACGTGGAGCCCTACCAGGGCGCGGCGACCGGTGTCGGCGGCATCGTCCGCGACATCATGGCCATGGGCGCGCGGCCGATCGCGGTCGGCGACCCGCTGCGGTTCGGTCCGATCGACGCCGAGGACACCGCACGGGTGCTGCCCGGGATCGTGTCCGGTGTCGGCGGGTACGGGAACTGCCTGGGCCTGCCCAACGTCGGCGGCGAGGTCGTGTTCGACGCCTCCTACGCCGGCAACCCGCTGGTCAACGCCCTGTGCGTGGGAGCGCTGCGCGCCGAGGACCTGCACCTGGCGTTCGCCTCCGGTGCCGGCAACAAGATCATCCTGTTCGGCGCCACGACCGGGCTGGACGGCATCGGCGGCGTCTCGGTGCTGGCCTCGGAGACGTTCGGGGACAACGACGGTCCGGGTCGCAAGAAGCTCCCCAGCGTGCAGGTGGGCGACCCGTTCACCGAGAAGGTGCTCATCGAGTGCTGCCTGGAGCTGTTCGCGGCCGGCCTCGTGGTCGGCATCCAGGACCTCGGCGGTGCCGGGCTGTCCTGTGCGACCTCCGAGCTGGCCAGCGCCGGGGACGGCGGCATGCACGTCGACCTGGACGCCGTACCGCTGCGCGCCACCGGGATGACCGCCGCGGAGATCCTGTCCAGCGAGTCGCAGGAGCGGATGTGCGCGGTCGTGACGCCGGACAACGTCGAGGCGTTCATGGCGGTCTGCCGCAAGTGGGACACGATCGCCACCGTGATCGGTGAGGTCACCGACGGCGACCGGCTGGTGATCACCTCGCAGGGCGAGACCGTGGTCGACGTGCCGCCGCGCACGGTCGCCCACGAGGGGCCGGTCTACCAGCGCCCGGTCGCCCGCGACGACGCCGCGCAGGACGCCCTGGCCGCCGACGGCCCGGAGTCGCTGCCGCGCCCGGAGACCCCGTCCGAGCTGCGGGCCGAGATCCTCCGGATGGTTGCGTCGCCGAACCTGGCCAGCCGGGCCTGGGTCACCGACCAGTACGACCGCTACGTGCGCGGCAACACCGTCGCCGCGGCGCCCACCGACGCCGGCGTGGTGCGGGTCGACGAGAGCACCGGGCGCGGGGTCGCCGTGGCGACCGACTGCAACGCCCGCTTCGTCGCGCTCGACCCCTACGCCGGTGCCCAGCTGGCGCTGGCCGAGGCCTACCGCAACGTGGCCACCTCGGGCGCGGTCCCGCTGGCCGTCACCGACTGCCTGAACTTCGGCTCGCCGGAGGACCCGCACGTGATGTGGCAGTTCAGCCAGGCGGTGCGCGGCATCGCCGACGGCTGCGCGGTCCTGGGCACGCCGGTGACCGGGGGCAACGTCAGCTTCTACAACCAGACCGGCGCCACCCCGATCCTGCCGACCCCGGTCGTCGGCGTGCTCGGCGTGATCGACGACGTGCGCACGGCGATCCCGTCCGGGTTCGCCGGCGCCGACGGCGACGCCGTGCTGCTGCTGGGTGCGACCCGCTGCGAGCTCGGCGGCAGCGAGTGGGCGCACGAGGTGCACGGTCACCTCGGCGGCCGGCCCCCGGCCGTCGACCTGGCGCACGAGCGGCGCCTGGCCGACCTGCTCGCCTCGGCCGCGTCGCAGGGCGCCCTGACCGGCAGCCACGACCTGTCCGACGGCGGGCTGGCCCAGGCGCTGGCCGAGGCCGCGCTGGCCGGCGGACGCGGCGCCTCGGTGGACCTCGACGAGGTCTCGGCGGACGCGTTCACGGCCCTGTTCAGCGAGTCCGCCGGGCGGGTGCTGGTGACGGTGCCGGCGCAGGGTGCGCAGGAGTTCGTCGCGCGCGCCGCCGCGGCCGACGTCCCGGTGGTCCGCCTCGGTGAGACCGGCGGCGACGCCCTGCGGATCGCGGGCGTCGGCGACCTCGGTCTCGACGAGCTGCGCACGGCCTGGGAGGCCACCTTCCCGGACCGTTTCGGCGCGCTGTCGGTCTGAGCGTGGGCGACCGGGACGCGCTGGCGGCGTGGCTGGACGGCGGCGACGCCCCGGACCGGGCCGTGCGCAAGGCCGCGGTACGGGAGTCGCTGGCCGAGCTGGCCCGTCGCGCCCCGGGGCACAGCGTCGAGGTGCGGGTGCCGCCGTTCGGCGCGGTGCAGTGCATCGAGGGCCCCCGGCACACCCGGGGGACCCCGCCGAACGTCGTCGAGACCGATCCGCGGACGTGGCTGTCGCTGGCCCTGGGCCGCTCGCGCTGGGACACCGCGTGCGCGGACGGCGCGCTGCGGGTGTCGGGGAACCGGGCCGACGAGGTCGCGCAGTGGCTCCCGCTCGTCTGAGCGCCGATCCGCGGATCCGGGGCGCGTCCGCGGCAGTGGCGCAGATCCTCACGTGACGCCGGTCCCGCACGACGGGTCCGTGCCGTCTTCGCGGCGTACGATCACGCAAGGCCGCAGATCGTCGCTTGCCGAGGAGCGTGTGCGTTGAGTTCCGTAGGGAACGAGAACGTCAGCCCGAACTTCCCCACCGCAGACAACCCCGCCGCGGTCAGTCCGGTGTCGGCCGCGGCCCGTGCCGACGAACCCCGCGAGGAGTGCGGCGTGTTCGGCGTCTGGGCCCCCGGCGAGGACGTCGCGAAGATGACCTACTACGGGCTCTACGCGCTGCAGCACCGCGGCCAGGAGGCGGCCGGGATCGCCGTGTCCGACGGGCACCGGATGGTCGTGTTCAAGGACCTCGGGCTGGTCAGCCAGGTCTTCGACGAGCAGACGCTGTCCTCGCTGCGCGGGCACCTCGCGGTCGGGCACTGCCGCTACTCCACGACCGGGTCGGTGACCTGGGAGAACGCCCAGCCGACGTTCCGCACGACCGCGACCGGCAGCGGCCTGGCCCTGGGCCACAACGGCAACCTGGTGAACACCGCCGAGCTGCGCGACGACGTCGCCGGGCTGGAGAAGCGCATCCGCTCGGGTCTGAACGCCACCACCGACTCCGACCTGGTCACCGAGCTGCTCGCGGCCGGTGCCGCGGACCTCGGTGTGATGGAGGCGGCGATGCGGCTGCTGCCGCGCCTGCGCGGCGCGTTCTCGCTGGCCTTCGCCGACGAGACGACGCTCTACGCCGCCCGGGACCCGCACGGCGTCCGCCCGCTGGTGCTGGGACGCCTGGAGCGCGGCTGGGTGGTGGCCAGCGAGACCGCGGCCCTGGACATCGTGGGTGCCTCGATGGTGCGCGAGGTCGAGCCCGGCGAGCTGATCGCGATCGACTCCGAGGGCATCCGCAGCATGCGCTTCGCCGCGCCGGAGCCCAAGGGCTGCGTGTTCGAGTACGTCTACCTGGCCCGGCCGGACACCGTCATCTCCGGCCGCTCGGTCTACGACACCCGGGTCGAGATCGGCCGTCGGCTGGCCGACGAGCACCCGGTCGAGGCCGACCTGGTGATTCCGGTGCCGGAGTCCGGTACCCCGGCCGCGATCGGCTACGCCCAGGGCTCGGGCATCCCCTACGGCCAGGGCCTGGTCAAGAACGCCTACGTGGGCCGCACGTTCATCCAGCCCAGCCAGACGATCCGCCAGCTCGGCATCCGGCTCAAGCTCAACCCGCTGCGCACCGTGATCCGCGGCAAGCGCCTGGTCGTGGTCGACGACTCGATCGTGCGCGGCAACACCCAGCGCGCGCTGGTCCGGATGCTGCGCGAGGCGGGTGCGCTCGAGGTGCACGTGCGGATCGCGTCGCCGCCGGTGCGCTGGCCCTGCTTCTACGGCATCGACTTCGCCAGCCGCGCCGAGCTGATCGCCAACGGTGCCGACACCGAGGGCGTGCGCCGTTCCATCGGGTCGGACTCGCTGGGCTACGTCTCGGTCGACCACATGGTCGCGGCGTCGGAGCAGCCCCGCAGCCGCCTGTGCTGCGCCTGTTTCGACGGCGAGTACCCGATCCCGCTGCCCGACGAGGCCATGCTGGGCAAGCACCTGCTCGAGGATCTCGCCGAGCGGGGCGACGGCACCGGCGCCGAGAGCGGCGGACGCGGGGCCGGTGACGCCGAGCCGTCCCGGCCGGCGGCGGGCGTCTCCGGCGCCGCATCGGGCGATGCCGGGCCGTTGTCGGTCGGCTACGGTGCCGCGGAGGCTCTGTCCCGGCCCTGAACGGGCCGTCCCCGGGCGGGCCGGCAAGGGTCCGGACCGCCGTTCGATCATCGTCAGATCCAGGAGTTCCCGTAGCCATGCCCCCGACCGACCCCGAGCAGCCGCAGGCGAGCTACGCCTCCGCGGGAGTGGACATCGACGCAGGCGAACGGGCGGTCGCGGCACTGCGGCCGCACGCGGAGAAGGCGAGCCGGCCCGAGGTGCTGGGCGGCATCGGCGGCTTCGCCGGGCTGTTCGCGGCCAAGTGGGGCAAGTACGCCGAGCCCGTGCTGGCCGCGTCCACCGACGGTGTCGGGACGAAGGTCGCGATCGCGCAGGCGATGGACAAGCACGACACGATCGGCCAGGACCTGGTGGCGATGGTCGTCGACGACCTGGTCGTGTGCGGCGCCGAGCCGCTGTTCCTGCAGGACTACATCGCCGTCGGCAAGCTCGTCCCCGAGCAGGTGGCGACGATCGTGGGCGGCATCGCCGAGGGCTGCCAGCAGGCAGGCTGCGCGCTGCTGGGCGGGGAGACCGCGGAGCACCCCGGCATGATGGAGGACGGCGGCTACGACATCTCGGCCACCGGCGTCGGGGTCGTCGACGCGGAGAAGATGCTGCGTCCCGAGCGGGTCCGCCCCGGCGACGTCCTGGTCGCGATGGGGTCCTCGGGCCTGCACTCCAACGGCTACTCGCTGGCCCGGCACGTGCTGCTCGACATCGCGCGGCTGCCGCTGGAGGGCCACGTCGAGGAGTTCGAGCAGTCGCTCGGGGAGGAGCTGCTCGTCCCGACCCGGATCTATGCCAAGGACTGCCTGGCGATCGCGGCCGAGACCGACGTGCGGACGTTCTCGCACATCACCGGCGGCGGGCTGGCCCGCAACGTGGAGCGGATCCTCCCGGACGGTCTCGCCGCGGTGATCGACCGAGGCTCCTGGACGCCGTTCCCGGTGTTCAAGCTGATCGCCGCCCGCGGACGGGTCGACCGGGCCGAGATGGAGAAGACGTTCAACATGGGCATCGGGATGGTCGCGGTCATCCCGCCCGACGACGTCGATCGCGCGCTGGCGGTGCTGACCGCGCGGCACGTCACGTCCTGGGTGCTGGGGGAGGTGCTCCGGACGCCGGACGTCGACGGTGCCGACGAGGCCCGGCCCGGCTCCCGGGTCGTGCTGCGCGGGGAGCACCCGCGCTTCTGACCGGTCGCCCTACCGCAGCATCGGCGGGTGCAACGCCGTCGCGGGACCTCTGCGGAACAGCCGCGGCGGGCGCCCGCGCCCGCCGGTGACCAGCGTCGAGGTCGGCACCAGGAAGCCCTCGGTGGAGGTGACCTTGCGCTGGAAGTTGCGGGGGTCGAGCGAGGTCCGCCAGACGGCCTCGTAGACCCGGCGCAGGTCGGTCACCGTGAACTCGGACGGGCAGAACGACGCGGCCAGCGTGGTGTACTCCAGCTTCGACCGGGCCCGCTCCACGCCCTCGGCCAGGATCCGCCGGTGGTCGAAGGCCAGCTCCGCGACCTCGTCCACCGGCCGCCAGGCCGACGCGACGGCGTCGCCGCCCGGGGTCGGCTCCGGCAGGTCGGGCAACAGCGCGAGGTAGCCGACGCTGAGCACCCGGCCCCGCGGGTCCCGGTCCGGCGCGGCGTAGCTGGCCAGCTGCTCCAGATGGCCGACGACGGCCTGGCCGGTGTCGGCCCCGGTCTCCTCGGCCAGCCGCCGGCTCGCCGTGTCGGTGAGGTCCTCGTCGGGCAGCACGAAGCCGCCGGGCAGCGCCCACGAGCCCAGGAACGGCTGCTCGCCACGCTCGATCAGCAGCACGTGCAGCCGGTGCCGGCGCACCGTGAGCACGACGAGGTTCACGGCGACGGCGAACAGATTGCCGCGCATGGTTCTCGCACCTCGGGAGGGTCGACCGCTACCTGGTCACCGGTAACCGGTGACACCGCCGCGGACGGCTCGTCCCGGATCGGTGTAGCGATCTTGCCTCATCCCGTCGCCGGGGGGTACCGGCGGGGTGTGGCCGACGGCCCCGGGGGCCGTCCCCGGGGCCGTGGCGCCGACGTCAGCGCCGCGGCTCGTCGTCCTCGTCGTCGGCCGGACCGTACTTGGCGGCGTACTCGTCGTACTCGCCGTAGTCGTCGTCCGGGTCCTCGGTAGTAACCGCCGTCCCACTACCGATCTCGCGCTGCAGCGCGTCGAGATCCATCGTGGGGGAGCTGTACTTGAGCTCGCGGGCCACCTTCGTCTGCTTGGCCTTGGCTCGTCCGCGCCCCATGGCTGGTCCCCCTTACAACAGGGAAGGGGCGGCCGGATTACTCGGCGGCCCCATTCATGTCATCAATGTCCTGGTACCAACAGTACCCTGCGAGCCCGGTGGCATGCGACGTGGCACCGCCGTCGTCACAGTGCGCCGGACGCCCGGCCCGGGGCGGGTGCGGCACGGGCCCGCCGCCCGACCGCCCCGGACCAGGACCGATCACCTGCGGATGCCTCCGCGCATCTGCGCGGCGCGCCCGGGTGGCGGCTCGGAGCCGTCGACGGTGTAGCTGCCCGGGTCGATCGCCGCCGGCGAGGCACGGTCCTCGACGCCCGCGGTCAGCTCGGCATCGGCCGGGACCGAGCGCTTGAGCAGGGCGAGCGCGATCGGGCCCAGCTCGTGGTGCGACGCCACGGTGCCCACCCGGCCGACCGTGCGGCCGTCCCGGGAGACCGGGTCGCCGATGACCGGCAGCTCCTCGTCGCCGCCGTCGAGCAGCAGCAGCACCATCCGGCGCGGGGGCCGTCCGAGGTTCGCGACCCGGGCGACGGTCTCCTGACCCCGGTAGCAGCCCTTCGTCAGGTGGACCGCGGAGCCGATCCAGCCGACCTCGTGCGGGATGGTCCGCTCGTCGGTGTCGACGCCCAGGCGCGGGCGGGCCGACTCCGCGCGCAGCGCCTCGAACGCGAGCGTGCCGGCGGCGCGTGCCCCGGCCGCCTCCAGGCGCGCCCACCAGGCGTCGGACTCGGCGCGCGGGATGAGCAGGTCGGCGGCGTCGGGCCCGGGCCAGGGCATCCGCCGCACGACGCCGCCACCGGGCAGGGCGGCGCAGTCGTAGGGACGCTCCGGCGTCGGTGCCCCGGCGCCGGCCAGCACCGACGGGGTGTCCGGGCCGACGACGCTGAGCACGGTGAACTCCTCGGTCGCGTCCCGCGGCTCGACCTTCGACCAGAAGCGCATCGCGTCCAGGTAGGCCAGCAGGTCCGCGCCCGTGCCCGGCTCGGTGTCGAGGTAGACGGTGTCGCCGACGTGCGCGAGCAGCATGTGGTGCAGCACCCGGCCGTTGAGGTCGAGCACCAGCGCCTCGGACCCGGTGTCCTCGCCCAGCTCGCTGACGTGCTGGGTCAGCAGCAGGTGCAGCCACGACAGGCGTTCCTCGCCGGGGACGGCGATCACGTCGCGGTGGCCGCGGTCGACCACGGCGGCGGAGCGCACCATCGCCCGCTGCTCGGACGGCGGGTCGCCGCGGTGGGCGGGGACGGCGGCGTCGACGTCGGGGCGGCCCAGGTCGTCGGCCGGGGTCTCGGGTTCGATCGCCCGGGATGCGGTGGTCTCGGTGGTCGGGTCCGGAGTGCTCACGGGCCTCCCTCGGATGTCTCGGTGGTCCCGGCGCCGGCGTCGGCGTCCGGGTGGTGCTCGTCCGCGCAGTCCTCGCAGGTCCCCGACAGCGCGACGTGCGTCGCGTCGAGCCGGAAGCCCCTCTCCGCCAGGGTGCGCTCGCTGACCGCGTCCAGCAGCTCGGTCGGCGCCTCGTCCACCTTCCCGCAGGAATGGCACACCAGGTGGACGTGCCGGTGCTCGTGCTCGGAGTAGGTGGGTGCACCGTGCCCGAGGTGGGCGTGCTGGACGACGCCGAGCTGCTCGAGCAGGTCGAGCGTGCGGTAGACGGTGGTGATGTTCACCGCGGGGGCGACGGCCTGCACCTTCGTGCAGACCTGTTCCGGTGTGGCGTGCCCCAGGTCGCGCACGGCCTCGAGCACGAGCTGGCGTTGGGGCGTCATGCGCAGACCGCGTCGGTGCAGCGTGCCCTTGAGCGAGGTGTCCACGCACACGATGGTATTCGGTCATGGCCGGTAGCCTTGCGGGCAACGCGGTCGCGAGCCGGTGCGAGGCGATCCGATCATCGTGTCACGCGACGAGGTGAACGGGGCGCAGCGCCACACCGGTGACCCGGCCGCGTGTCGCCAGAACGGGTCGTAGCTGGCTACGCTGAACGTAGTAGTCGGGTCGCGTCGGTCCCGACCTGACGAGCGTTGACCGGCCGTGGAGCAGGAGGAACAGGCGATGACGACAGACGGGACGGACCGGCCAGGTGGTCCGCCGCGCTTCGACGTCGTGCTCCGCGGCTACGACCGGCGCCAGGTGGACGAACACGTCGTGCAGATGCAACGGGTCATGGGACGGATGCGCGCGGACATCGAGGCGTTCCGCAACCGCCCGCCGGCCCCGATGCCGCCCGTCCCGCCGCCCGGAGGGTTCGGGGGGCCGCCGCAGCGTGGGCCCCAGCAGGGTCCCGGGCCGCAGCCCAGCCCCTCGCCGCGCCCCGTCCCGCGGCCCTCGCCGCGCCCGCAGGGCGAGTCCCCGGACCAGATCAACAGCTTCTCCGACCGGATGCAGTCGATCCTGCAGAAGGCCGAGGAGGAGGCCGAGGAGATCCGGACCAAGGCGCGCAACGCCGCCCGGACCGAGACCGAGCAGGCCCGCGCCGATGCCGAGCGTGTCCGCGCCGAGGCGAAGAAGGCCGTCGAGCGCGCGCGGTCCGAGGCCGACCAGGCCCGTACCCAGGGCGACAAGCTGCGTGCCGAGCTCGGCGAGCTGACCCGCAAGCGTGACGAGGTCCGGGCCGAGCTGGGTCGCCTGCGCAACCAGCCGGGCGGCTCGGCGGCCGCCGGGGCGGCTGGTGCGGCCGTCGCGGCCGGTGGTGCCTCGGGCGGCCCGGTGAACGGGTCGTCGCCCGCGGCCTCCTCCTCCGGGTCCGAGTCCTCCGCGCCGGGCAGCGCTGCATCGGCGCAGGAGACGACCTCGGCGGGTGCGGCCCGCTCCGGCGACTCCGACGCCGGCCCGCAGGACACCACGGCCGCACCCGGGCCCGAGCCGGCGGCCGGCCGCGACGGTGACGCCGCGAAGCAGGGCGTGTCGAAGCAGGACGGGTCCGGTTCGACGCCCGGTGGCGCGAAGCCCGGGAACAAGTCGGGCACGGGGCCGGGTGCCGGGAACCAGGGCACCCCGAACCAGGGACCGGCCAAGCAGGGCACCCCGAACCAGGGACCGGCCAAGCAGGGTTCCGGGAACCAGGGCGCCCGGAACGAGGGCGGTCAGGGTGCCGGGGGACGGGTGCCGGGTGCCGCTCAGGACGGTGACGCCCGCTCCGGCGCACCGCGGCCGACGCCGGGGCCCAAGCCGACCCCGGGACCGAAGCCGACGTCCGGCCCGTCCGCGGCACCGCAGACCTCGGGGAAGCCGGCCGCGGGAGGCCCGCCCCCGTCCGGTGGCGCCCAGCCCGGGAAGGGCACCCCGGGCGGGCAGTCCGGCGCCGGGCGGCAGGGCCCGGGCCACGACGGCCCGGCGCGCAACGGTCAGCCGGACCAGGGACCGAACGGCCGGGGCGCCTCCGGGCGGCCCGGGACGGGGCAGCCGGGTTCGGGCCCGGCAGGTTCGGGTCAGGGCGGGCCGGCCCGGAAGGGGCCCGCTCAGAACGGTGCCGGCCGCCCCGCTCAGAACGGTGCCGGCCGCCCCGGTCAGGGTGGGTCGGGCCCGTCGTCCGGTCCCGGCAAGCCCGGCTCGGGTCAGGGCGGCTCGGGTCAGGGCGGCTCCGGCGCGGCCGCCAAGCCCGCTGCGCAGGCCTCCGGCCAGAAGCCGGGCGCACCCGGTTCCGCCCCGGCGCCCTCGGCCGGCCAGGGGGCGGCGTCGTCCTCGTCGTCCTCGGGGAACGAGCGCACCACCTCGATGCGCCCGGCCATGTCGGACGAGCCGGAGCCGGCCGAGCTGTTCCGGCCCGCCTCGGAGAGCAAGACGCCGGCCGAGCCGACGACCTCCGCCGTCCCGCGTCAGGACCCCGCGCGGTCGGGCACCGGTCGTCCGGACCGGTCGGGCCCGGGCGCCGGCGGCGACGCCGAGGACACCGTCGCGGTCAGCCCGGTACGCCGATCCGGTGACACCTCATCGGCTGGTTCTGACCAGGCCGACGCTCCCGGACGTCCGAGCTCGGCGGGCACCGACAAGGAGGCCGCCGAGGGATCGGCGACGACGGGCCGTCCCGTGCAGGGCCCGCCGCGGTCGCCCGGTGGCGGCGGCCCGCGTCCCGGACCGGCGAAGGCGGAGAACGGTGCGGCCGGCAAGAAGCCCAGCTCGGACAAGCCGTCCGGCTCCTCGGCCGAGGGCTCCCGGCCCGGAGCCGACGGTCAGGGCGGGTCCGAGGGGACCGGCGATCAGGGCCGCGGGAACGACGGTGGCGGCAAGCCGGTCCGGCCCTCGTCGGCGTCGCGCACGAGCTGACGGGTACGCGCGGGAAGCCCCGCCGGGACCATAGGCTGCACCACCATGCAGATCGGCACGACGACGATCCCGTTCCTGCCGCTCGCCGCGGTGGTCCTGGCGATGCTGCTGGTCGTCCTCGTGCTGTGGGGCGTGCGCCGGGCGCGGCGCCATCCCGCGCCGGCCGCGGTGCCGGGGGCCCGCCCCGCGGTGCGCGCGCCGGAGCCCGAGCACCAGCCGTGCGCCGCCGACTGGACCGGTGAGGTCGCCAACGGCTACGTGCCCGCGCCGCCGCCGGTCGAGCGGCCGCGGACCGTCGCCGACGTCGTCGCGGAGCGTCGTGCCGACACCGCCCCGCTGCCCGTCGTCCCGCCGGAGGCCGCGGCCCCCGGCGTGCAGGGTGGCACCGACGACCCGGCCGACGACCCGGCCGACGACCCGGCCCCGGACGCCGTGGAACCGGCCCGGGACGACCCGGCGACACACGGGACCACCGCGCCCGCACCCGAGGGCGACACCGCCTCCGGCGACGTCCTGTCCGCCCCCTCCGACGAGCGGCCCGACCCGGCGACCCTGGCCGCCGTGCGCACCCCGGAGGACGCCGCCGACCCGGACCCGGCCGCGGACGAGGTCCCGCCCGTGGCCGGCCCCCTGTTCCCGGACGCCCAGGACCCGGTGCCGCCCCCGTGGTCGGCCGCCCGCAGCGAGCACGCCGACTCCGGCCTGGAACCGGTCGACGCCGAGCCGGGTGCCGCCGGTGGCGGCCCCGCCGGGACGGCGTCACGCGGCGCGGAGGGCTCGGAGCCGGTGTCCCGCGCCGTGCAGCAGGCCCTCGCCGCGCGCGCGGTGCAGCGCGCACGTCTGCGGCACGACGACGTCGCCGACGAGGGCCGGCCCGGCTCCGCCCCCGAGACCGGGGAGGGCCCGGTGCCGGGACGGGAGCACCCGCTGACCGTCGTCCCGTCGGCGCAGGTCGGCTCGACCGACGCCCGGGACAGGCTGCTCTCGGTGCTGCTGACCGACCCGGCACGGGCGGTCGGCGCCACCGAGGACCTCGACGACGCGCGCGCCCGGATCGACCAGCTCGGCGACGTGCTGCGCCGCCGGCGCGACGAGCTGGCCGTCGCCGTGCGGCACCTGCACGAGTCGGGCCTGGACCGCGAGCAGATCGGACGGCTGGCCGGGATGGGCGGCGACGACGTCGCCTCGATCCTGGAGGCCCGTACCGGCGACGAGGGCAACCGGCACGCCTGAGCCCGGCGGCGCCCGCCGCCGGGGCGGGGCTAACCGACCACGCGGTGCAGCAGCGCCGACAGGTGCGGCTGCAGCTCCTGCCCGACCATCGCGCGCTCGTCGACGTAGGCGAGGTCACCCTGGTTGACCAGCCCGTAGAGCCTCTTGGCGCCGGTCACCTCCTTCGCCGAGGGGGTGCGCGCGACCGCGTCGGTCTCGATCTCCCAGGACCGCAGGTCGCCCTTGGCGCCGTAGTAGACCTCGACGATCCCGGTGTGGTGCGCGATCAGCACCTCCATCGAGCCGTCGGCCTGCGGCCGCCAGAAGCCGGTCTCCCGGGCCGCCGGACGGATGATCTCGCCGTCCTCACCGAGCAGCCACGAGCGCGCCTCGTAGCTGACGAACGGGCGGCCGTCGTGGGCGAAGGTGATCTGCTGGCCGAAGTGGAAGGGGCCCTCGATGGTCGGGTAGACCACCTCGCCGGTGCCCCGCCACACGCCGATCAGCGGCAGCAGGCCCAGGCACTGCTCGTGCAGGTCCGGGCCCAGGCGCAGGTTCGCGGTGTCGTCGGGGACCGGCAGGTCGTCCCACTGCGGGCGGTTGCGCTGCGCCGAGTCGGGCGCGGCGTTGCGCGGGCCGCTGATCGTGGTGGACAGCTGCGGTTCGTCGGGTTCGGTCACGCGTCGGGCTCCTCAGAGTTGTCCGCGACGGCCGTGGTGGGGGCCGGCGCGGCCGGTTCCACCACGAACAACCGCCGGAGCAGGAAGCCGGTCCACGCCGCCGTACCGGCCGTGAGGGCGATCAACAGCCCGGTGGAGAACCAGTGCACGGCGCGCCAGCATAGTCGTCACCCGCGCACGCGCTCGCGACGGGAGAGACCGGCGCCTCCACACCGGGCGCCCTCTCGGCGGCCGACGGGGCGCGGGGCACCGTGCAGGAGGAGCGAACGCCGCCCCGGACGGGTCCGGGGCGGCGTCGTCTCGACCGTGGGATCGCCTACGCGACGGCCACCTCGGCCTGGTGCAGGCCCGGGCCGTCCGCGACGAGCTCGGACTGGCCGTCGCCCGACCGGGACAGGGCCCGGACGGTCCAGGTGCCGGGCGCGGCGAAGAACCGGAAGTCACCGGAGGCCGAGGCGACGACCTCCGCGGTGAACTCGCCGGTGCCGTCCAGCAGCCGGACGAACGCCCCGCCCACCGGCTCGCCGCCGGCGACGACGCGTCCGGCCAGCACGGTCTCCTTGCTCAGGTCGGTGCCCGGCGGCAGGGACACGGCCTGGTCGGGTGCTCCACACATGTCAGTTCCCGCTTCCCAGCTCGATCGGCACACCGATCAGCGAGCCGTACTCGGTCCAGCTTCCGTCGTAGTTCTTCACGTCCGAGTGCCCGAGGAGCTCGTGCAGCACCACCCAGGTGTGCGAGGAACGCTCACCGATGCGGCAGTAGGCGATGGTCGCCTTCGCGCTGTCGTAGCCGGCCTCGCCGTAGAGCTTCTCCAGGTCCTCGTCGGACTTGAAGGTGCCGTCCTCGTTGGCGGCCTTGCTCCACGGGATGTTGATCGCGCTCGGGATGTGGCCCGGACGCTGCGACTGCTCCTGCGGCAGGTGCGCCGGAGCGAGGATCTTGCCGGAGAACTCGTCGGGCGACCGGACGTCGACCAGGTTCTTCCCGTTGATGGCCTCGACGACCTCGTCGCGGAACGCGCGGATCGAGGTGTCGGCGTCCTGGGCGGTGTAGGTGGTCGCCGGGCGGTCCTTGACGTCGGTGGTCAGGGTCCGGCCGTCGAGCTCCCACTTCTTGCGGCCGCCGTCGAGCAGCACGACGTCGCGGTGGCCGTAGAGCTTGAACTCCCAGTAGGCGTAGGCGGCGAACCAGTTGTTGTTGCCGCCGTAGAGCACGACCTTGTCGTCGTTGCCCACGCCCTTGGCCGAGAGCAGCGCCTCGAACTGCTCCTTGGTGACGATGTCGCGGCGGACCGGGTCCTGCAGCTCGTCGGTCCAGTTGACCCTGACGGCACCGGGCAGGTGACCGCCGTCGTAGGCGGTGGTGTCCTCGTCGACCTCGAGGAACACGACACCGTCGGTGTCCAGGTTCTGTTCCGCCCAGTCGGCGGTGACCAGGACGTCCTCGCGGCTCATGTGGTTGCTCCCAATTCGGTGTGTCGGTGCGGTGTCGTGGACGGTGGGGTCATGCGCGGGCGGTCCGCGCGGTGCGTACCCGGGCCAGCAGCCCGTACATCTCGCAGCCCAGGCAGAAGCCGAAGACCGCGTTGAGGAAGGCCGCCGCGAGCGCGAACGCGGTGGCGACGACGCCGAGCGTGGTCAGCCCGGTCAGGTAGCCGATCGCGGCGACCACGGCGAACACCAGCCCGACGGTCTGCGAGAAGCGGACCGGCGCCGCGTCCTCGCGTTCGGCGGGCGGGGCCAGCCGCGGTGCGACGAGCCTGCGGAACAGCACCCCGTAGGGCGCGAACGTCATCCCGGCGATCGAGCCGACGCCGAAGACGACGGCCTGGGCGGCGGCGAGCCACCCGCTGCCGCTGATCAGTACGAGCGCCAGGACCAGGGTGGTGACGGCGGCGCTGAAGCGGACGCCGCGCGGGTCGAGCCGTGGCTCGACGCGTGCGGATCCGGTGTCCGATGCGGACATGGACGAACTCCTGAGGTATCGCGTTCTGCATGCGGCGCGCAGCACCGCGGGAGGGGCGAGGTCAGGAGGTCCGACACAGGCAGCCGGCGAGACGGCACAGATCGACTGCGCGTCGTCGGGTCAGCGGCCAGTTCACGAACGCGAGAGTAACCCAATCGTGCCGGTCGTGGCACTGCCGTCCCACGACCGGGGGGCCGGGGCGACGCGGGTCACGGCGCGTCGTGCTCCGGGGGCAGGCCCACCGCGGCCCGCAGCTCGTCGACGCGCGGCACGCCGGAGACCCGGGCCAGCTCCGTGCCCCCGGCGTCGAAGGCCACCGTCGTGGGTGTCCGGAGCACGCCGAGGGCCCGGGCGACGTCGGTGCGCTCGGCGACGTCGATCTCGACGTGGCGCAGCGCGGGGTGCTCCTGCGCGAGGGCGCCGAGCACCGCGGCGGTCTGCCGGCAGGGCGCGCAGACCGGGGACGACAGCTGCAGCAGCAGGATCCGCTGCGCACCGTGCGGCGCGGTCCCGGCGAGATCCCAGCCGGTCGGCCCGCCGGCTGGGGACGGGGACGCGGCCCGGACCCGTCCGGCGCGGGCCCTGAGCACCA
>CBIHNM010000043.1:0-20595 GCA_966211265.1 uncultured Pseudonocardia sp. | reverse complement strand
CAACGCCGTCGAGTACTTCGTCTCGTACTACGACTACTACCAGCCCGAGGCCTACATCGCGCAGACCGACACCTACATCGAGAAGGACTCGTCGGTCAACGACGACGTGGAGCGACTGCGCCACTCGGCGACGATGAACCTGCTCTCCCGGCGTGACGTGGTCGTGGTCGCGTCGGTGTCGTGCATCTACGGCCTGGGCACGCCGCAGTCCTACCTCGACCGGTCGGTGCAGCTCGCGGTCGGGCAGGAGGTGGAACGCGACGCCCTGCTGCGCGCGCTGGTCGACGTCCAGTACACCCGCAACGACGTGGCCTTCGCCCGCGGCACGTTCCGGGTCCGCGGGGACACCGTGGAGATCATCCCGGCCTACGAGGAACTGGCGATCCGGATCGAGTTCTTCGGTGACGAGGTGGAGTCGCTCTACTACCTGCACCCGCTCACCGGGGACACGATCAACCGGGTGGACGAGGTGCGGATCTTCCCGGCGACGCACTACGTGGCCGGTCCGGAGCGGATGGAGCGCGCGGTCCGCGACATCGAGGCCGAGCTGGAGACGCGCCTGGCCGAGCTGGAGCGCCACGGCAAGCTGCTCGAGGCGCAGCGGCTGCGGATGCGGACCCAGTACGACATCGAGATGATCCGCCAGGTCGGGTTCTGCTCGGGCATCGAGAACTACTCCCGGCACATCGACGGCCGCGGCGCCGGCACCGCGCCGGCCACGCTGATCGACTACTTCCCGGACGACTTCCTGCTGGTCATCGACGAGTCGCACGTGACGGTGCCGCAGATCGGCGGCATGTACGAGGGCGACATGTCGCGCAAGCGCAACCTCGTCGAGTACGGGTTCCGGCTGCCCTCGGCCACCGACAACCGGCCGTTGACCTGGGAGGAGTTCGCCGACCGGATCGGTCAGACGGTCTACCTCTCGGCGACCCCCGGCCCCTACGAGATGCAGCGGACCGGCGGCGAGTTCGTCGAGCAGGTGATCCGCCCGACCGGCCTGGTGGACCCGGAGGTCGTGGTCAAGCCGACCAAGGGCCAGATCGACGACCTGGTGCACGAGATCCGCACCCGCGCCGAGCGCGACGAGCGGGTCCTGGTGACCACGCTGACCAAGAAGATGGCCGAGGACCTCACCGACTACCTGCTCGAGCTGGGCATCCGGGTCCGCTACCTGCACTCGGAGGTGGACACGTTGCGCCGGGTGGAGCTGCTGCGCCAGCTGCGCTCCGGCGAGTACGACGTGCTGGTCGGGATCAACCTGCTGCGCGAGGGTCTGGACCTGCCGGAGGTGTCGCTGGTCGCGATCCTGGACGCGGACAAGGAGGGCTTCCTGCGCTCGGGCACCTCGCTGATCCAGACGATCGGCCGTGCGGCACGCAACGTGTCCGGCCAGGTGCACATGTACGCCGACAAGGTCACCGACTCGATGCGGTACGCGATCGACGAGACCGACCGCCGCCGGGCCAAGCAGGTCGCCTACAACACCGAGCGCGGGCTGGACCCGCAACCGCTGCGCAAGAAGATCGCCGACATCCTCGACCAGGTGTACCGGGAGGCCGAGGACACCGAGGAGGCCGTCCCGGTCGGAGGGTCCGGGCGCAACGCCTCGCGGGGCAAGCGCGCGGCGGGGGAGGCCGGCCGGAGCAGCTCCGGGGTCGCCACCGGTAAGGACACCGCCGGCATGCCGCGCGCGGAGCTGGCCGACCTGATCCAGCAGATGAACGAGCAGATGCTGTCCGCCGCGCGGGACCTGCAGTTCGAGCTCGCGGGACGGTTGCGCGACGAGATCGCCGACCTGAAGAAGGAGCTGCGCGGGATGGACGCGGCGGGGGTGACGTAACGCCTCCGTCCAGGGCCGTGGCCCGGTACCGCGACCGCCCGGATACCGTGGGCGGGCATCGGAGTGGGTGGGCACTGCCGTTGTGAGCACTGCCGTTGGCGAGCCCGGAGGAGCAGCGTGACCGTCATCCGCACCACGTCAGACGCGGACGTGATCGTCGGGAGGCTGCGTGCGCTGCTGACCGGCAACCGTGCCGTGTTCTACACGGCGGTGCCGTTGCTGGTCGCCTCGCTCGTCTGGTCCTGGGTCCGGTTGGGCGGCTACGGGCTGGACCTCGACGTCTACCGGCTCGGGGTGCAGGCGTGGCTCGCCGGGGGCGACATGTACGGCCCGCTGCCGGAGCCGGTCAACGGGCCGGTGCTGCCCTTCATCTACCCGGTGTTCGCGGCGATCGTGCTGATCCCGCTGACCGTGATCCCGCTCGGCGCGGCGGTGGCCGCGATGTTTGCGCTGTCGGTGCTGGCCCTCGCGGGCTCGATCTACCTCACGACGCGGGTCGCCTGGCCGGCCGGTGGCCGCGGCGGCGCGGTCACGATCTCGACCCTGGTCCTGGCCGCGGCACTGCTGATCGAGCCGGTCGCCCAGACGCTCGCGTTCGGTCAGGTGAACCTCGTCCTGATGGTGATGGTGCTCGTCGACTGCCTGGCGCCGCGCACCCGGTGGCCGCGCGGGCTGCTGATCGGGCTGGCGGCCGCGGTGAAGCTGACCCCGGGCGGGTTCGTGCTGTACTTCCTGGTCCGGCGCGACTTCCGCTCGGCCGCCGTCGCCGTGCTGACCGGGATCGCCGCGACCGGGATCGGCTTCGCGGTGGACCCCGACGCCTCGGCGCGGTACTGGTTCGGCGGCCCGGCCGCCGGTGTCAGCGGATCGACGTTCTTCTCCAACGAGACGGTCCAGGCGATCCTGGCCCGCCAGGACCTCACCGGCCTGCCGTTCACCGTCGCCTGGCTGGCCGTCGTCGTGGTCCTTCTGCTCCTGGCCTACCCGGTGATCCGGCGGGCCGAGCCGGCGACCGCCCTCGCGGCGACGGCGGCGGTCCTCCTCATGGCCTCGCCGACCTCCTGGTCGCACCACTGGGTGTGGGTCGTGCCGGCCCTGGTCGCGATCGGCGCGCACGCGGTACGCCACCGGTCGGTGGCCTGGGCCGGGTTCGGGGTCGTGACGGCGGTGGTGTTCTACCTCGCCCCGTTCCGATGGATGCCCAACGTCTGGGGCATGCAGATGCGGTGGAGCCTGTTCGAACAGATGCTCGGCGCGAGCTACGTGATCGTCGCGACGGCCGGGCTGGTATCGGCCTGGTGGTACGTGCGGCGCGGCCCGGGCGCGACCGGCCCGGAGCGGCACGGCGTGGACGCCGCCGCGGACGGCCGCTGACCGCCGCCCCGCGCGAGGATCCGGTACCCGCGACGTATGGCGCCTCCCACCGGCCGCGGCATAACCTGGGGCGGCCAGCCAGCGCGGGGAGGTGCAGGTGGACAACGGCGTCTGTGCGATCCGGCCGGGTACGGATCTGGGTCGGCACGCCCGCATGCTCGCGAAGGTGCACGACGCCCTGCTCGCCGGTGACCGGCCCCCGGCCGACCCCCGGTGCCTGGTCGCCCGATCCTGGACCCGGGTACGCGCCCAGGGCGTGAACCCCGACCTGGGCGACCCTCCGGGCCCGGTCGGGCTCGACGAGGTCGAGCGCCGTCGTACCGGTTCGCCGCTGGCGCTGGTGCTGCCGGAGCTGCGCGCCGCGCTGACCTCGGTGGCCGAGGACGCCCGGCACGTGATGGTGGTGACCGACGCGGACGGCGTCCTGCTCTGGCGCGAGGGCTCCACCGCGGTCCGCCGCCGGGCCGACTCGCTCGGGTTCACCGAGGGCGCGAACTGGTCCGAGGCGACGGTCGGGACGAACGCGATCGGCACCGCGCTGGCCGAGGACGGCCCGGTGCAGATCTTCTCCGCCGAGCACTTCGTGCGCAGCCACCACGTGTGGACCTGCACCGCCGCCCCGGTGCACGACCCCCGCAGCGGCGAGATGCTCGGCGTGGTCGACGTCAGCGGACCGGCCGAGACGATCCACCCGACCACCGTCGCCCTCGTCGACACCGCGATCCGGCTGGCCGAGGCCGGCCTGTGGCGCCGGCACGAGGGCAAGCTCGACGCTCTGCGCACGCTCGGTGCACCGATGCTGGCCGCGGTGAACGGGCCCGGTCTCGTCGTCGACGACCACGGCTGGGTCGCCGCGGTGAGCGGCATGCCCGGCATCGAACGGGTCGGCGTGCCCGCCGCGGAGCGCCCGCTGGCCGTGCACGGGATGGGGGTGTGCCTGCCCGAGCCCGTGCCCGGCGGCTGGCTGCTGCGACCGGCCCGCACCGGCGAACACCGCATGCAGCTGATCCTGGAGCTCGACACGCGCCCGCCCCGCGCCGTCGTCCAGGGCACCAACCGGTGGGTGCACCCGCTGTCCACGCGCCACGCCGAGGTCCTGGCCCTGCTCGCCCGGGCGGGTGCGGCCGGACTGGACTCGGCGGCACTGAGCGAGGCGCTCTACGGCGACCGCGCCCATCTGGTCACCGTGCGCGCGGAGATGTCGCGGCTGCGGCGCACGCTCGGCGGGCTGCTGCTGGCCCGGCCGTACCGGATCGCCCCGGACGTCACGGTCACGGCCCCGGGCCTGGCCGACAGCCGCGTCGTGCGGGACTCCACCGCCCCGGGGATCCGCGGCCTGCGCGCCTGCTGACCGTTCGGACCCGCCCGCTGCAACCGCTCTGCAACCCTGGTCGCGCCACCGGGCGCCGGGGTGCACTCACCTCCACGCGCGGGATCCCCGGCCGCCGCCGGGGAACCGCCGGAACCGAGGGAGCGCCCATGAGTACTGCCGTCGTCACCGGAGCCGGCCGCGGGATCGGGCGGGCGATCGCCCTGCGCCTGGCCCGGGACGGGCACGCCGTCGCGGTCAACGACGTCGACCCGGTCACGGCCGCCGCGGTCGCCGAGGAGATCGCCGCGGCCGGCGGGAGGAGCGTCGCGGTGCCGTGCGACGTCACCGACCGCGACGCCGTGTTCGCGATGGTGGGCCGGGCCGCCGACGAGCTCGGCCCGGTCGAGGTCATGGTGGCCAACGCCGGGATCGCCCAGGTCACGACGCTGCTGGAGGTGACGCCCGAGGACCTGCAGGCGATGTTCTCGGTGAACGTGTTCGGCGTCGTCTACTGCCTGCAGGCCGCGGCCGAGGCGATGATCGCCCGTGGTGGCGGTGGCAGGATCATCTGCGCGTCGTCGATCGCCGGGCACTCGGGGTTCGACCTGCTCGGGCCCTACTCCGCCACGAAGTTCGGGGTCCGCGCGCTCACCCAGGCCGCGGCCAAGGAGCTCGCCCCGCACGGGATCACCGTCAACTCCTACTGCCCGGGCATCGTCGGCACCGACATGTGGGACCTGATCGACGAGCAGATGGGTGCCCGCAACGGCAACGCCAAGGGGGAGACGCTGGCGCAGTTCTCGCAGCTCATCGCCCTGGGCCGGGTGCAGACACCGGAGGACGTGGCCGGGTTCGTGTCCTACCTCGCGGGGCCGGACGCGAGCTACATGACGGGACAGTCGGTGATCATCGACGGTGGGGTCGTGATGAACTGAGTCCCGCCGCGGGTCAGCTGGTGATGTCCTTGCCGGTGAAGCGCCAGGCGGCGGCGGTGGCGAACACGACCGCGTAGACGACGGCCGAGAAGGCGCCCCGGGTCATGTCGCCCCAGTCGATGTCGGGCGACAGGAGCGCGGACCAGGCGTCGGCGTAGTGGGTGGGCAGGACGTCGCGCAGGTCGCCCAGGGCGGTGATCTGGTCGAGGATCTGGGACAGGATCGACGCCATCACCGCGCCACCGACGGCGCCGAGCGGGGCGTCGGTGCTGACCGAGAGCAGCAGCGCCAGGCCGGCGACCCAGCTCAGGTGCACGGCCAGGTAGAGCGCACCGAGCAGCACCCGCACGACGGCCGTCCCGTAGGGCAGCGACTCGCCGACGGGCGAGACCAGGTCGCCGGTGCCGTAGGCCAGCGACCCGACCAGCAGCGCCACCAGCGGGAGCAGGGCCAGCGCCCCGGCCGAGAGCAGCGCGGCGACCACGGCCTTCTGGCGCAGCAGCCGGGCGCGGGGGACCGGGACCGCGAGCAGGTAGCGCAGCGACGACCAGGACGCCTCGGACGCGACCGTGTCGCCGAAGAACAGCGCCACGACGACCACCAGCAGGAACCCGGCCGAGGCGAACAGGGCGAACACGGCGAAGTTGGTGCCGCTGCCACTGGCCAGGTCGACCAGCGTCGGACCGCCGCCCGGCGCCTCGTCGTCGCCACCGATCAGGAACGCCGCCCACAGGATCACCGGCAGCAGCGCGAGCAGCGCGAACGACACCTGCGTCCGGCGGCGCCGGAGCTGGCGGACCAGCTCGACCCGGATCGGCAGGGTCCGTCCGGGGACGGCGGGCGCCGCCGCGCCGGAGCCGACGAGCGCACCCACCGTGCCCCGGCGGGTCGACCGGCTCAACCGGGTGGCGTCGCCGCCGGTGCCCCCGGTGCCGCGGCCGCCGGGCCGGGAGGGGGAGGGGCCGGCATCGGGATCCGCGGGTCCGGCGCCCGGGGGCCGACCGCTCGCGGGCGGGGTCTCCTGCGCGACCGGCGACGTGAGGCCGGTCGGGCCGGCACCGTTCGTCGCGACGGCGTCGGATCCCTGCTCACCGGACCAGGCATGCCCGGGCGCCCGGTCCCCGGTGCGGTGCCGGCCCGGGGCCGGGCCGTCGTGCTCGCTCATGATTCCCCCTCGCCGTCCTCGCCGACCAGCTGCAGGAACGCGTCCTCGAGCCGCCCCCGTGGCCCGGCGGTGTCCACGGCGACACCGGCCCCGACCAGCGCGGCGACGGCGTCCGCTCGGCTCAGGCCGTCCAGGTCGGCCTGCACGACCGACCCGCGCACGGTGATCTCCCGGACGCCGTCGAGGCCGTCGAGCACCCGGGCCGCGTCCTGCGGGGCGTCCACGCCGAACGACGCGCCGCCCGCACCGGCGATGATCTCCTCGACGGTGCCGTCGGCGACGACCGTGCCGCGGTGCATGACGACGACGTGGGTGCAGGTCTGCTCCACCTCGGCCAGCAGGTGGCTCGACACCAGCACCGTGCGTCCGCCCTCGGCGTAGCGGCGCAGCAGCTCGCGCATGGCGTGGATCTGCGGCGGGTCGAGCCCGTTGGTGGGCTCGTCGAGCAGGAGCAGCTCGGGCAGCCCGAGCATGGCCTGCGCGATCGCCAGCCGCTGGCGCATGCCCTGGGAGTAGGTGCCGACGCGGCGCTGCACGGACTCGCCGAGCCCGGCGATCCGGAGCGCCTCGTCCATTCGGGCCGCTTCCGGCGGGCGCCCGGTGGCCGCCCAGTACAGGCGCAGGTTCTCCGCCCCGGACAGGTGCGGCAGGAACCCGGGCCCCTCGACGAACGCGCCGATCCGGCTGAGCACCGCGGCCCCCGGGCGGACCGGGGTGCCGAACGCCCGCATCTCGCCCGCGGTGGGCGAGATCAGCCCCATCAGCATCCGCAGCACCGTCGTCTTGCCGGCGCCGTTGGGCCCGAGCAGGCCGAGCACCATCCCGCGTTCGACGGTGAACGACACGTCGCGCACGGCCCGGAAACCGCCCGTGTAGGTCTTGGCCAGGTCGCTGACCTGCAGGGGCGGGGCGTCCTCGCCGGTCGTCCCGGGGCTGCGGCGGCGGCGCAGCCGGGCCACCGTCCAGACGACGAGGGCGGCGCCGAGGGCGGTCGCGATCCCGACCAGCGCCCACACCGGCACGGTGTTCGCGGCCTCGGCACGGCCGGGCACCACCGGGACGGTCAGCCCGGCCGCGCCGGCCGTACCGACCCGCCACGCGGACGGGGCGGTCCCCGAGTCGAACCCCTGGTCGGTGGTGGACAGGGACACGACCAGGCTGCTGCCGGCGGTCACCGGTGCGGCGACCCCGGGCAGGGTGACGGTGACCCGGGCCGGGCGGCCGTCGTCGGGGACGGCGACCCGCACCGGTGAGACCGCGTTGCCGAGCAGCGTGGTGCGCCCGTCGGGGCTGCGGGTGGAGACCGAGCCGAACAGCACGGCCTCGGCGCCGCCGGGCTGCCCGGGGATCCGGGAGATCTCGACCTCGACCCGCGGGGCGCCGGCGATCAGGAGCGCCTCCGGCAGCGGCCCGGAGGTGAAACGGGCG
Organism: uncultured Pseudonocardia sp.; assembly: GCA_966211265.1. Lineage (GTDB taxonomy): Bacteria > Actinomycetota > Actinomycetes > Mycobacteriales > Pseudonocardiaceae > Pseudonocardia. Next base: position 12,538 of record CBIHNM010000043.1, on the reverse strand, counting down.
GCCTGGCCCGGCTGCGCGCCGAGCCCGGACAGCCCGCCGAGCGAGCTCAGCGCGGACCCCGCGCCGGGCAGCGAGGTGACCGCGGCCGGGTTGCCCCCGGCCGGGTGCACGACGACCTGCGGCGGCCCGGACAGGGCCACCGCCCGGGTGGGGACCGGCGGGGAGGCCTGCGGTCCGGGCAGGCCCGGGTAGGCGTCGGCGAGCACGGTGCGCCCGGTCGGGGTGTCGCTCCGGGTCCGGATGCCGCTCTGCACCTGGTAGGCGAACCCGACGTCCGGGCGTCCGCCGCCCCCGGGGCGCAGGTACCGGTCGAACCAGTCGCCGATCCGGGCACGCACGCTCGCGTCCGGGGCACCGCCGTCGTGCCCCCCGGCGAACCACAGGACCGAGACCGGAGCGCCGTTCGCGGCGATCCGGCGGGCGTTGGCGTCGGCCTGGTCGAGACCGAACAGCGTGTCCTGCTCACCCTGGACCAGCAGGGTCGGCACCGTGATCGTGTCGTAGGAGGCGGGCGAGGACCGTCGGAGCAGCTCCGTCGTCGCCGCGGACGGGCGGCCGGTGGTCGCGGCCTCGGTGTAGGCGTTGCAGACCGCGAGGGTGAAGCGCCCGCAGTTGAGCGGCCGGGCCGGGTCCGTGCCCGCGGAACGGCCGGCCGGCGACGGGGCGCCGACCGAGCCGAAGAACACCCCGGCCCACCCGCGTTTGAAGACCCCGTCGCCGGCGTTCGCGCCGCGGGCCGGGGTGTCGGTGGGCAGTGCCGCGGTGCCGGCGTTGTTCGGGAACAGGGCCTGGCCGAGGTCGTTCCAGGTGATCACCGGGACGATCGCGTCGATCCGGGGGTCGGCGGCGGCGGCCAGCAGCGCCAGCGCCCCGCCGTAGGAGGCGCCGGTCACCCCGACCAGCGGGTCGCCGGCACCGTCTTTCGCCACGTCGGCGCGCGCGTCGAGCCGGTCCACGAGCCGGGCCGCGTCGGGCACCTCGTGGTCGGGCGAGTTCAGGGAGATCTGGCCGCCGCTGGCGCCGAAGCCGCGCGCGGTCCAGGTCTGCACCACGTAGCCGCGCGCGGCGAGCTCGCGGGCGTCGGAGTCGACGCTGTCCTTGGTGCCACCGAAGCCGTGCGCGACCAGGACGGCCGGCGCCGGGGTGGCCGGCGTCGCCGACGAGGGCACGTACAGGCTGGTGTCGAGCGTGATCGTGCCCGCGCCGGGCGCCGGTCCGGCGGGCACGTCGACACGTGCGGGTGCCACCGCGACCTCGCCGGGCGGTACCGGCCGTACCTGCGGGGCCGAGGGCTCCGGGGCGGAGGCCCGGGACGGCGCGGGCGCGGCGACGGCGGCGGAGGCGACCCCGGCCGCGCCCGCGACGAGCCCGGCGGTCAGCACCAGCGAGCCGAGCACGCCGGCCGCCCCGGCGCGGGACCGGGCACGCGCTCGCCCGGCGTGGGCGGGACGGCCGGGAGGGAGTCGCTGCACGTCGTCGAACCTATGTCAGCGCACCGACGCCGCGCCGCGCCGATCCTGAGAACGTCTCAGGTGGCGGCTCGGGGCGGGCGCGGACACGGGCCCCGATGCGCGTGCGCCCTGCCGGTGTGACCCGGACGGGGGTACCACGGGCCGGGAACGGGTGCGTTCGCTCACCCCGCCTCGCGCCCGGGGAACCGGACAGAGCAGACTGAACCCGTACCGCAGGGGAGTATCCCGTTCGCGGTGGTGTCGTCAACACGGCGACGGAGCCTCTCGCTCCGGAACCCGGCACCATCGGCCACGCCGCAGGACCGCAGCCGCATCGCGGCGGGTCGCGCATGGCGGGAGAGACCTCGGGCGTGCTTCTGCTGCCCGAGATTTCCGGAGGTGTACTGGTGAACGTCCCCCTGTGGGTCTGGCTGGTCACGATCGGCGTGTTCGTCGCCATCGTGGCCGTGGACCTGTTCGTCGTCGACCACAAGCCGCACGCGGTCACCCTCGGCGAGGTGACGCGGTGGGTGCTGTTCTACATCGCGCTGGCGGTGCTGTTCGGCATCGGCGTCTGGTACTTCGCCGGTGGGACGTTCGCCGGCGAGTTCTTCGCCGGCTACATCACCGAGTACTCGCTCTCGGTGGACAACCTGTTCATCTTCCTGATCATCATGTCGTCGTTCAAGGTGCCGGTGGTCCACCAGCACCGGGTGCTGCTCGTCGGCATCGTGATCGCGCTGGTGATGCGGGGCCTGTTCATCGCCGTCGGCGCCGCCGCGATCGAGCAGTTCAGCTGGGTCTTCTACCTGTTCGCCGCGTTCCTGGTCTACACCGCGATCAGCCTCGTCCGTCAGGGCATGGGTGACGACGACGAGGAGTGGGAGGAGGGCCGGGCCATCCGCCTGGTCCGCAAGATCTTCCCGGTGACCGAGGACTACCACGGCGCCGCGACCACGGTGCGGATCGACGGCAAGCGGTGGCTGACCCCGATGCTGATCGTGATGATCGCGATCGGGCTGACCGACGTCATGTTCGCGCTCGACTCGATCCCGGCCATCTTCGGTCTCACCCAGGAGTCCTACCTGGTCTTCACCGCGAACGCGTTCGCGCTGATGGGCCTGCGGCAGCTGTACTTCCTGCTCGGTGGCCTGCTCAAGAAGCTGGTCTACCTCTCCTACGGCCTGGCCGTGCTGCTCGCGTTCATCGGCGTCAAGCTCGCGCTGCACGCGCTGCACGAGAACGAGGTGCCGTTCATCAACGGCGGGGAGCCGCTCCCGGTCCCCGAGGTCGGAATCGGCCTGTCCCTCGCGGTGATCATCGGCGTGCTCGCCGTGACGACGGTGGTCAGCCTCGTCGCCGTCCGGCGCAACCCGGCGCTCGCCGAGCAGGGCGGCGGTATCACCGCGCCGCCGCTGGCCCGGAGCAAGGAGGAGGCGGCCCGGATCGTCGCGCAGGACGACCGGGAGCACGCCGACGCGCACGAGCGCGTCGTGGAGCGGGAGAAGGCCGAGGGCCGCGGCCAGGCCTGAGCCGGCCACGGCCGGTGCGGGTCACGCCCCGGGCGGGTCCTCGCGGTGGTGCAGCGTGACCGGCCCGATGCGGCCGTCGGCGAGCTCGAGCGTCATCCACGTGTGGGTGGGCCGGCGGCGCCGGTCGGTCGGTGACCCCGGGTTGAGCAGCCGCAGCGTCCCCCCGTCGGGGCGCCGGGCCGTGGAGTCCCACGGGATGTGGCTGTGCCCGAACACCAGCAGGTCGACGTCGGGGTGGGCGCGGGCACAGCGGCGTTCCCGCCCCTGCGCCGCGCCCGTCTCGTGCGTGACCGCGACCCGGACGCCGCCGATCTCGGCCCGCGCCGTCTCCGGCAGCCGCCCGCGCAGGTCGGGGCCGTCGTTGTTGCCCCAGCACGCGACCAGCCGCGCGGCGCGGTCGGCCACCCGGTCGAGCAGCCCCGGATCCATCCAGTCCCCCGCGTGCACGACGACGTCGGCGGCGTCCACCGCGTCCCAGACGGCCGCGGGCAGGTCCTTCGCCCGGACCGGGACGTGCGTGTCGGAGATCAGGAGCACCTGCACGGCGAGGGTCAGCTCACCCCGACCAGGTCGACCACGAAGATCAGGGTCTCGCCGGGGGCGATGACGCCGCCGGCCCCGCGGTCGCCGTAGCCCAGGTGCGGCGGGATGACCAGGCGGCGGCGACCGCCGACCTTCATGCCGGTGACGCCGGTGTCCCAGCCGGAGATGACCTGGCCGGCGCCCAGGGCGAACTCCAGCGGCTGGCCGCGGTTGTAGGAGGCGTCGAACTCCTCGCCGGTGGAGTGCGAGACGCCGACGTAGTGCACGGCGACGCGGTCACCGGGCTTGGCCTCGGTGCCGTCGCCGACGGAGATGTCGGTGGCGGCGAGGTCGGTGGGAAGGGGGCCGTCGACGGGGTCGACGGAGGGCTTCGCTGCGGGCACGGGGGTCTCCTCGCGGATCGTGGACGTGGCGGTCCCGAGCGTGCCAGAGGCGTCCCGCCCCCGCCCGGGACCCCCGGGGCCACGCCCGGTGACCGGCCTCGCGCGTCCCCCGCGCGCTCCACCGCGTGAGGGACGACGCTCCGCGGCCGGGTACCTAGGGTCGGTCCCGCGCGCGCCGGGCTGCCGCGCGCGAACCACTGGGGAGGCCGGTCGATGACCAGCACGACGAGCACACCGCTCCGGGAGACCGCGCGAGCGCTGGTCGGGGGCGGGCGCGGGATCCTGGCCGCCGACGAGAGCGTCGGGACGATGTCCCAGCGCCTGTCCGGGGCCGGGGTGGATCCGACCGAGGAGAACCGGCGCGCCTACCGCGAGCTGCTGGTCACCACCGAACGGCTGGCCGACGGCGTCAACGGGGTGATCTTCTGCGACGAGACGCTGCGGCAGCGCCTGTCCGACGGCGCGACGTTCCCGCAGGGGCTCGCCGAGCGGGGCATCCGGGCCGGCATCAAGGTCGACACCGGGGCGAAGCCGCTGGCCGGCGCCGCGGGCGAGACCCTGACCGAGGGGCTCGACGGCCTGGCCGACCGGGTCGCCGAGTACGTCGCGCTCGGAGCCCGGTTCGCGAAGTGGCGGGCCGTGCTGGGCGTCGACGGCACCCGTCCGAGCACGTGGGCACTGCAGGCGAACGCGCACGCGCTGGCGTTGTACGCGCGGGTCTGCCAGGACGGCGGGCTGGTCCCGGTGGTCGAACCGGAGGTCCTGGCCGCGGGCCGGCACTCGCTCGCGGAGACGGCCGCGGCCACCGCACGGACGCTGGCCACCGTCGCGCGGGCGCTGTCCGACGCGGGCGTGGACCCGGCGGCGATGGTGCTCAAACCGAACATGGTCACCGCCGGCGCGGACGCCGCGGCGCAGGCCGGGCCGGACGAGGTCGCCCGGGCCACGGTCGACACGCTGCGGGCCACGATGCCGCCGGACCTGGCCGGGGTCGCGTTCCTGTCCGGCGGGCAGTCCCCGGAGACCGCCGCGCAGAACCTGGCCGCGATCCGGCGCGTCGACACCCCGTGGCCGACGACGTTCTCGTTCGGGCGTGCACTGGTCTCGCCCGCGCTGCAGGCCTGGCGCGGGGACCCCGCGGCGGTCGCCGCAGGGCAGGCCGCGCTGGCCGCCGAGGTGCGCCGCAACGTCCCTGTCCTCGCCGCGTAGGCGGCCCGGGGAGGCCGGGTGGCCGCCGGGTCTCCGACGGGTTCCCGAGCGGTCACCCGCGCCGGTCGGTGCGACCGCGCGAGCCGGGGCCGGGCCCCGGTGGCGGCACCCATCCCAGCGTCTCGTCGGCGAGCAGGTGCCGGACCAGCAGCCCGGTGCTCGCCGTCGCGTCCGGGTGGGTCACCACGTGCCAGGGCCGCGACAGCGGTGTACCCGGGACCGGCAGCTCGACCAGGGCCCCGTCGGTCAGCAGCGCCCGCACGCCCTCCCGCGAGACCAGCGTCGCCCCGAGTCCCGCCCGCGCGGCCGCGATCGTCGCGCCGTGCGAGCCCATGATCAGCCGGGGAGGGTCGATCTGCAGGCCGTCGAGCAGGATGGACAGCGTCGCGCGGATCCCCGACCCGTGCTCGCGCAGCAGCCAGGTCGTCGAGGCCGGGTCGAAACCGGCCGCGAGACCCGGTGCCCCGACGACGGCCAGCGTGTTCTCCCGGACGGCCCGCACCGACGCCGCGGATCCGGGCGGCGGGCGCCCGGCCACCACGACGTCGACCTCGTGGTTCTCGAGCATCGACCACACCGCGGCGCTGGGGGCGACGTCCGCGCCGAGCGCGACGCCGGGGTAGCGGGCCCGGAACGAGACCAGGATCCCGGGCAGCAGGTGCTCCCCGGCGGTGGTGACCGCACCGACCCGGACCCGGCCGGACTCCGGGTCGGCCTCCCCGCGCGCCGCGACCGCGGCCTCGGCGTGCAGGCCGAGGATCCGCCGCGCGTAGCCGGCGTAGCGGTGCCCGGCCCGGGTCAGCCGGACGCCCCGCCCGTCACGTTCGACGAGCGGGACGCCGACCTCCTCGGCCAGGGCGCGCACCGCGGCCGAGACCGTCGACTCGGTGACGACCATCCGCGCGGCGGCGGCGCGCACCGACCCGGTCTCGGCCAGCGCCACGAACGCGCGCATCCGGGCGGTCGTGGTCACCGGCGGCTCCTCACGTCTCGTCGGCTGCGGCCCCGAGTCCTCCGCTGAACACCCGGCTCGACCGCAGGTCGGCCGCCTGCAGGGTGGTCAGGTCCTCGAACCCGACGACCCGGTTCCCGGCCGAGCCCAGCCGCAGCGCCTGCCTCATCCTCGCGCGGTCGATCGCGTTGCGCACGCTCCGCGCACCGGCGAACCACGGCTGCCGCACCCGCAGGTCCAGGTACTCGCGCAACGCCACCCGTGCCTCCGGGGCCAGGGCGAGGCCCCGCCCGGAGACCATGCCCTCGGCGATCGTGGCGAGCTCGGGCACCGAGAAGTCCGGGAACTCGACGTGGTGCGCGACCCGGCTCTGCATGCCCGGGTTGGCGGTGAAGAACTGCTCCATCCGGTCGGCGTAGCCGGCCAGGACCACCACCACGTCCTCGCGGTGGTCCTCCATCGCCTGCAGCAGGATCTCGATGGCCTCGCCGCCGTAGTCGCGCTCGTTGCCGGGCCGGTGCAGGTAGTAGGCCTCGTCGATGAACAGGACCCCGCCCATCGCCCTGCCCACGATCTCCTTGGTCTTCGGGGCGGTGTGCCCGACGTACTGTCCGACCAGGTCGTCGCGGGTCGCGGTGACCAGGTGCCCCCGGCGCAGGTAGCCCAGCCCGTGCAGCAGCCCGCCGAGGCGCTGGGCCACGGTGGTCTTGCCGGTGCCGGGGTTGCCGGTGAAGCACATGTGCAGCGTCGGGTGGTCCGCGCTGACCCCGAAGCCCTCCCGGACCCGGTCGACGACCAGCAGCGCCGCCAGCTCGCGCAGCCGCTCCTTGACCGGGGCCAGGCCGACGAGCTCGCGGTCCAGCGCGTCCAGGACGTCGTCGACCCCCGCGTCGCGCCGGATCTCGTCCAGGTCGACGGTGGCGTCCACGGCGTAGAGGTTCCCCGCCGGTTCCTCGGAGGGCTCGGGCTCCCCGGCCGGCGCCCCCCGGACGCCGGCCGAGCGCCCCGCCGTGGCGAACGAGACCCGCGCAGGCCCGGCCATGGCCGTTGTCCCCGGAGGCACCGGGACGGTAGCGGTGACCGGCCCGGGCCTCGGTGGCGTAGGGGTGGATCGTGTAGCCGATCTGGCGGTCGCGGCCCTCCTGTCGGTCCAGGCGGAAGCCCGGCTCCGAGGACGGGCGGTTGACCAGGAACGACAGCGCGATCGTCTGCCGCCCCAGGCTCGCGTCGTAGGCGTTGACCCGGACGTAGGTCTGCGGGTTCGCGTCCCGGCAGGCCACCACCTCGGCCAGCACGGCGGCCGGGTCGAGGAGGTCGAACATCGGCATCCCCCACATCTCCCAGTAGGTGTTGCGGGGGTGCGGGTCGTCGGTGAACTCGATCGACAGCGGCCACTCGTGGGCCAGCGCGTAGTCGATCTGCGCCCGGATCTCGTCGTCGGTGAGATCGGGCAGGAACGAGAACGTGCCCTGGGTGATCCTCACGGTGTTCTCCTCCTCAGGCGGGGGTCGGGGTGACGTCGGGCGAGTCGGTGGAGGCGTAGTCGAACGTGACGTCACCCCACGTGGACAGCGCCACCTCCAGCGCCTTGCAGTGCTTCCCGGCCTTGCGCAGGATCTCGGGCCCCTGGACGAGGTAGTCCGCACCCTCGTTCCGGGCCTTGATCATCGCCTCGACGGCGACGCGGTTGGCCTCGGCGCCCGCGGCGATGCCCATCGGGTGCCCGATGGTGCCGCCGCCGAACTGCAGGATCGTGTCCTCGCCCAGGTGGTGCAGCAGCTGGTGCACCTGGCCGGCGTGGATGCCGCCGGAGGCCACCGGCATGCACGCCGGCATCGAGAGCCACTCCTGGTCGAAGAACAGCCCCTTGACCGGGTCGGCGGAGTAGCTGTCCTTGCGCAGCACGTCGTAGAAGCCGTGCACCGCGTTCGGGTCGCCCTCCAGCTTCCCGACGACGGTGCCCGCGTGGATGTGGTCCACCCCGGCCAGGCGCATCCACTTGGAGATGACGCGGAAGCTGACGCCGTGGTTCTTCTGCCGGGTGTAGGTGGCGTGCCCGGCGCGGTGCAGGTGCAGGATCACGCCGTTGGCCCGCGCCCACTTCGACAGCGACTGGATCGCCGAGTAGCCCACGGTCAGGTCGACCATCACGATGACGCTGCCGAGCTCCTTGGCGAAGTTCGCCCGCTCGTACATGTCCTCCATCGTCCCGGCGGTGATGTTGAGGTAGTGGCCCTTCACCTCGCCGGTCTCGGCCTGCGCCTTGTTCACCGCCTCCATGCAGGACAGGAACCGGTCGCGCCAGCGCATGAACGGCTGGGAGTTGATGTTCTCGTCGTCCTTGGTGAAGTCCAGCCCGCCGCGCAGCGCCTCGTAGACCACGCGCCCGTAGTTGCGGGCCGAGAGCCCGAGCTTGGGCTTGGTCGTCGCGCCCAGCAGCGGACGCCCGAACTTGTTCAGGTACTCGCGCTCGGTGACGATGCCGTGCGGCGGCCCGGCGAAGGTCTTGACGTAGTGCGGCGGGATCCGCATGTCCTCCAGGCGCAGCGCCTTGAGGGGTTTGAAGCCGAACACGTTCCCGATGATCGAGCTGGTGAGGTTCGCGATCGACCCCTCCTCGAACAGGTCGATGTCGTAGGCGATGTAGGCGATCCACTGTCCCTCGGCGCCCGGGACGGGCTCGACCGCGTAGCACTTCGCCTGGTAGTGCTCGTAGGTGGTCAGCCGGTCGGTCCAGACGACGGTCCAGGTCGCGGTGCTGGACTCGCCGGCCACGGCGGCACCGGCCTCCTCGGGCGGCACCCCCTCCTGCGGCGTCACGCGGAACGCGCAGAGCAGGTCGGTGTCCTTGGGTTCGTAGTCGGGCTGCCAGTACCCCATCTCGGTGTAGGGGATGACGCCCGCGCTCCATCTGTCGGCCATGTGCCCACAGTGAGCGCAAACCATCAGTCGAACAATCGAGTGTTTCCACCGAGGGTTTCGTCGATCGGCTGACCGTCGTCGGCCTCCGCCACGGGCGCGGTGACCGTGAGCGTCGTCCCGGACCCGCGACGCGACGCCAGGCGCACCGCACCGCCGATCAGCTCGGCGCGCTCGCGGACCGAGGCCAGCCCGTAGCCGCCCTCGCCCGTCTCCACCGGCTCGGCGTGGTCGAACCCGACGCCGTCGTCGGACACGGAGAGCCGGACGTCGTCGTCGGAGATCTCCAGCCGCAGCGTGACGTGCTGCGCGTGCGCGTGTTTGAGCACGTTCTGCAGCGCCTCCTGGGTGATCCGGTACAACGCGACCTCGACGTGCTCGGGCACCCGGGCGTCGTCGAGGGACAGGGTGGTGTCGAGGCCGGGCAGGTCGCGGGCCAGGGCCGCCAGCGCACCGGACAGGCCCAGGTCGTCGAGCACCGGTGGCCGCAGCGCACCGATCGCCGCGCGCGCCTCCTCCAGCGTCGTGCCGACCAGGTCGCACGAGGACTCCAGGTCCGGGCGGGCCCGCGCCGGCTCGCCCCGGTCGAGCAGCGTCAACGCGGCGTCGAGGTGGTAGGACAGCGTGACCAGGCGCTGCGAGATCCCGTCGTGGATGTCGCGCGCCAGCCGCCTGCGCTCGGCCTCCTGCGCGGCGACCATCTGCTCGGCGAAGCGCTCGTGGGCGCGCTCGCGGGTGGCCAGCCTGCGGTGCATGCGGGCCTGGTGCAGGGCCCCGGCCAGCAGGCGCCCGATCGCCAGCAGCAGCCGGACGTCGCGGTCGTCGAACGGGCGGCGGGTCACCGTGTGCACGTTGAGCACCCCGGCCAGACCGGACGGCTCGCTGATCATCGGTACCGAGACCATCGAGACGTAGTCGGTGCCGCGCAGCTCCGGGATCGGCAGGTAGCGCGGGTCGGACTCCTTGTCCTGCGCGATCACCACCGGTTCGCGGTGGCTGGCCACCCAGCCGGTGACGCCCTGGCCGAGCGGCAGCCGGACGACCCCGACCTGGGAGTCGAACGGGGGAGTGGCCCCGACCAGGGTCAGCGAGCGGTCGGTGTCGTCGAGCACGTGCACGAAGCAGACGTCGGTGGCGGTCGCCTCGGTGATCACCCGCGCGACGGCGGCGGCGACCGGTTCCACGCCGGGCCCGCGCGAGGTCGCCTCGATGATGTCGAGCAGGACCGCGTTCTCCCGCTCCGGGTCGGCCAGCCCGAGCCCGCGGGGGCCGGTCACGGCCCACCCGCGATCGGGCCCGGTCACTGGAAGACGCCCTCGCGCAGGGCGGCGGCGACGGCCGCGGTGCGGTCGGCGACGCCCAGCTTGCGCAGCAGCGACCGGACGTGGCTCTTGACGGTCTCGTCGCCGATCACCAGCTGCGCGGCGATCGCCCTGTTCGTGCGCCCGCCCACCAGCAACGCGAGCACCTCGCTCTCCCGGTGGGTCAGGCCCAGGTGCGCACCCGGCCAGAACTCGTCGCGTTCGAGGCGGGCGGCCGAGGCCGCGGCGCGCCCGGCCATCGTCGCGTCGACGACGGTGGTGCCGGTGGCGGCCAGCTCGAGCTGCCCGACGAGCTCGGCGCCACCGATCCGCTTGAGCAGGTAGCCTGCCGCGCCGGCACGCAGCGCCTGGAACAGGTACTGCTCGTCGTCGTAGACGCTGAGCAGCACGATCTTCTGTTCCGGCACCCGCTCCAGCAGCCGCCGGCACAGGTCCAGCCCGCTCTCGCCGGCCATCCGCACGTCGCAGAGCACGATGTCGGGCCGCAGCGAGACCACGACCTGCATCGCCTCCTCGGCACCGTTCGCGGAACCGACCACCCGGACCCGGCCGGTGAACGGCGCGAGCATCGCCTTCAGGCCGGCGATCACCATCTCGTGGTCGTCGACGACCACCACCCGCAGCGGTCCGGCCGCGTCCGGGGAGGTGGTCGAGGTCATGGTGCTCACGATAGGTCAACCAGCGCCCGTGCAGGCCATCCGCGGCCGTGCCGGATCCCCCGCCGGACCCCCGTCACGGGGGGAGCGCCGGGTGCCCGGCCGCTTCTAGCGTCGGGCCGAGGCCAGGAGGTTGCCGATGACCGTTCCCATGTCCACCGCCGTCCTACCGCGGGACGGCGCCCCGCCCGCCGCCTCACCGGTGCTCGCCGCATCGGTGCTGCCCGCCGACCCGTCCCGCCTCGGCGACGAGCTGCGCGCCGTCGAGGAGGCCGGAGTCGAGCGCGTGCAGTGGGACGTGATGGACGGGCGGTTCGTCCCGAACATCACGGTCGGTCCGGACGTCATCGCCGGCACCCGCGGGCTGGTCGGCATGGGGTTCGAGGCGCATCTGATGGTCGCCGACCCCGACCCCCTGCTGCACCGGTGGGTCGAGGCCGGGTGCGAGCGGGTCATCGTGCACGCCGAGGCCTGCACCCACCTGCACCGGACGCTGGCCCGGATCGCCGAGCTCGGGGCACGCCCGGCCGTCGCGCTGAACCCCTCGACGCCGCTGTGCGCCGTCGAGCACGTCCTGGACCTGGTGGACATGGTGCTGGTGATGACCGTGGACCCCGGGTTCGGAGGGCAGCGCTACCTGCCCTCGATGGAGCCCAAGATCCGCGCGGCGGCCCTGCTGGTCGCACGGCGCGGCCTGGACGTCGCGGTGGAGGTCGACGGCGGCATCGACGTCGCCACCGCGCCCGCCGCCGCACGTGCCGGGGCCACCGTGTTCTGTGCCGGGACCTCGCTGTTCCGCGGCGAGGGCTCGATGGCCGACCGGGCCGCGGCCCTGCGCGCCGCGGCGACCCGCCCCCCATCGGCGCCGGCCCGGGCGACCGACCCCGGGCCCGGTGTGTGAGCGGCAGCAGAGGAGGCCGGTCGTGACCGTGAGGACGGTGTCCCCCGCCGGCGGGGGCGGGAGGACGCGACACGTCGGGCGGGAGCCGCTGCCGCGGCGACCGGTGATGCTGGCGATCGCCGGGGACAGCGCCGCAGGCAAGACGACGCTGGCCCGGGGGCTGGTCGAGGCCCTCGGCACCCGGCGCTGCGTGTCGCTGTGCACCGACGACTACCACCGCCACGACCGGTCCGAGCGGGCCGGCCTGCCGTTCACCGCGCTGCACCCGGACGGCAACCACGTCGCGATCATGGAGCAGCACCTGCAGCTGCTCGCGACCGGCGCGCCGGTGCTCAAGCCGGTCTACGACCACGCGACCGGCACCCTGACCCGGCCCGAGCTCGTCGAGCCGGCCGGGTACGTGATCGCCGAGGGGCTGCTCCCGCTGCACAGCCGCCTGTCCCGGGCGTGCTTCGACGTGACGGTCTACCTGGATCCGCCGGAGAGCCTCCGGCGGGCGTGGAAGCTGGCGCGCGACACCGGCGAGCGCGGCTACGCCGCCACGTCCGTGCAGGCCGAGCTCGACCGCCGGGAGCCGGACTCGCGGGCCCACGTCCGGCCGCAACGGCGCAACGCCGACCTGGTGGTCCGGTTCGCGCCGGGCGCGGCCCCCGGTGGCCCGCTCGGCGCG
>CBIHNM010000042.1:0-20629 GCA_966211265.1 uncultured Pseudonocardia sp. | reverse complement strand
AGGTCGTTGAGCCCGCGGGGGGACTCCTCCAGGATCTCGGCGGGCTCGACCAGCACGACGGCGTCGAACTCCAGGCCCTTCGCGTCGACGATCGGCAGCACCACCAGCGGCGCGTCCAGATCCTCCGGGTCCGCGCCGGGCTCGAGCAGGCCGGCCCGCAGCCGTGCCACCCACGCCTCCGGGGCCAGCACCGCCGTCCGGCCCTCGCCGACGGCCGCGCGCTCCTCGGCGACCAGCTCCGCGACGGCCTCCTCGGCCCCGGTCTCGGGCAGCACGTGCGCGCGGGGCAGGTCACCGGTGCTGCGCACCGAGCTCGGCGGTCGCAGGCCCGGGTCGATCTCGGCGAGCACGTCGTCGGCGACGTCGGCGATCTCCGACGGCGTCCGGTAGTTGACCGTGAGCTGCTCGAGCCGCCACCGGCCGGCCACGAACGGCGAGAGCACCTCGCCCCAGGACCCGGCGCCGGCGCGGTCGCCGGTCTGGGCGATGTCGCCGACCACGGTCATCGACCGGGCCGGTGCCCGGCGCATGATCATCCGCCAGGCCATCGGGGACAGCTCCTGCGCCTCGTCGACGATCACGTGCCCGTAGGTCCACTCCCGGTCCGCGGCGGCCCGGTCGGCGGTGGAGTCGAAGCGCGCGACCTGCCGGCGCTCGGCGAGCCGGTCGGCGTCGATGACGTCGGTGGCGCGCAGCAGCTCCGGGTCGAGGTCCTCCTCCAGGTCCAGGACGTCGAGCACGCCCTGGGCGTACTCCACCTCCTCGCGCAGCGCGGCGGCCTCGGCCGCGGCGGCCGCGCTGCCGTCGTCGCCGAGCAGTTCGGCCGCCTCGTCGAGCAGCGCCACGTCGGCCGCGCTCCAGCGCCGTCCGGGCTCGACGTCCTCGGCGGGGGCGTCGCGCTCGAGCAGCGCCCGCTGCGCGGCCGGGATCCGGCGGGCCACCGAGTTGAGCCGCTTGCGGTCGGCGAACAGGTCGGTCAGCAGCGTCTCCGGCGACAGCGTCGGCCACAGCTGCTCGATCTCGCGGTCCAGGGCCGCGGACTCGCCGAGCTCCTCCCGGATGTCCTCGACGTCGCGGCGGTCCAGCAGGTCGCGCCCGACCCCGCGGGCGACCTGGTCGGCCAGCAACCGCAGCAGCTCGCTGCGGAAGATCCGCCGGGCCTCGTTGTGGGGCTTGCGCGAGCGCCGGGCCCGGGTGCGGGCCTGGCTCACCGTGTCGCGGTCGATCCGGACGTCCTGCTGCTCGACGACGAGGTCGATCGGCCGGCGCGGCACCTGCTGGCGGTCCCGCACGGCCGCGGAGATCACGGCCGACATCTCCGTGCGGCCCTTCAACGCGGCGGTGGCGGCGTCCTCGGGCCGGCGGGCGTCGAGACCCGGGTAGAGCTGGGCGACCGTGCCCAGCACGACGCTGGTCTCCCCCAGCGACGGCAGCACCTGCCCGATGTAGCGCAGGAACGTGGGGTTGGGCCCGACCACCAGCACGCCGCGGCGGGCCAGGCGGTCGCGGTGGGTGTAGAGCAGGTAGGCCGCGCGGTGCAGCGCCACCGCCGTCTTGCCGGTGCCGGGACCGCCCTGCACGACCAGCACCCCGGACGGCTTGGACCGGATGATCCGGTCCTGCTCGGCCTGGATGGTCGCGACGATGTCACCCATCCGGCCGGTGCGCGCCTCGGACACCGCCGAGAGCAGCGCGGCCTCGCTGGTCAGGCCGGACGCGGAGTTCGCGGCCTCGGACAGGTCCAGCGGCTCGTCGTCGATCGCGACGACCCGGCGCAGCCGGGTCCGCAGGTGCCGGCGTCGCCGCATGCCCTCGGGCGAGGCGGCGGTGGCGGTGTAGAACGGGCGGGCCGCCGGGGCGCGCCAGTCCATCAGCAGCGGCTCGTACTCCCGCGCCTCGTCGAGCAGCCCGATCCGACCGACGTAGCGGACCTCGCCGTCCTCGGTGTCGAGCCGGCCGAACGCGAGACCGTGCTCGGCGGCGCGCAGGCCGGCCAGACGGTCGGTGTAGAGGGCCGCCGCGGCGTCGCGCTGGGTCAGCGCCTGCGGCGTGCCGACGGTCTCGTCGTGCAGGGTGTCGTGCAGCCGCTGGGCGGTGTCCCGGCGCCGGACCTCGAGCTGTTCGTAGAGCATCGCCACGTAGGCCTGCTCGCGCTCCAGCTCGGAACCGGCGGCGTTCTCCTCCGCGGGAGGGGGAGACGGGTCCGCGTCGGGACCGGCTGGCATGGGGTTGGACACGTGGGGACTTCCTCCACCGACGAGACTCATCGGACTCACCGGAAGGCGCGGCGCGGGATCGTCCCCCGCGTGCCGTCCGACCGACTGACCAACCTACCAGCGCGGGTGCCGGTCCCGCCGCCCGTCGGAGGGTGTCAGCGGGTGGCGGCCTTGGCGAACTCCTCCACGATCGCGGCGCAGAAGGCGGGCAGGTCGTCGGGGTCGCGGCTGGAGATCAGGCCGTCGTCGCGCACGACCTCGGCGTCGACCACGGTGCCGCCCGCGTTGCGCACGTCGGTGCGCACGCTCGGGAACGAGGTCAGCGTCCGCCCCCTGACCAGGTCGGCCTCGACCAGCGTCCAGGGAGCGTGGCAGATGACACCGACCGGCTTGCCGGCGTCGAAGAACCCCTTCACGAACGCGCGGACGTCGGCGTCGACGCGCAGCGTGTCGGCGTTGATGGTGCCGCCGGGCATGATCAGCGCGTCGTAGTCCGCCGCGTCGGCCTTCGACGCCACGGCCTGCACCTCGTAGGTGTCGGCCTTGTCGATGTCACCACTCATGGCCTGGATCGGGCCGGTACCGATGGACACGACGTCGGCGGTCGCCCCGGCCTCGGTGACGGCCTTGCGCGGCTCGGTGAGCTCGAGCTCCTCGACCCCGTCGGTGGCGAGGATCGCGATGCGGAGACCGCTCAGCTCGTCGGACATGGTGCTCCCTCCCGGACCGGCGGTTCTCGTCCGGCCCGGGAGCGGCGTACCCGGCCCGTGCCGGTGGAAACCCCGCCCGCGGGGCTCAGCCGCGGTGGCGCGGGGCGCGTCCGTGCGGCTGCTCGACCGGATCGACGTAGTCGTGCGCCGGGATCGGCAGGGTCACCGGGTCCTCGGCCAGCGCGACCGGCTCGTCGTGGTGGCGCAGTCGCATCGGGGAGCCGCTGACCAGCTGGTACTCCGCCTCACCGGGGGTGATCGTGACCCGGATCCGGCGGCCCTGCCAGTGCAGCCCGAACGAGATCCGGGTCAGCGTCGGCGGCAGCGCCGGCGCGAACGAGAGGCCGTCGGCCTCGCAGCGCATGCCACCGAACCCCAGCGTGACCGCCGTCCAGGTGCCGGCCATCGACGCGATGTGGATGCCGTGGTCGGAGTTGCCGGCCAGGTCGTGCAGGTCCACCAGGGCGGCCTCGCCGAGGTAGTTGTAGGCCAGGTCGAGGTGCCCGGTGCGGGCGGCCATCACCGCCTGGGTGCAGGCCGAGAGCGACGAGTCCCGCACGGTGATCGCCTCGTAGTAGGCGAAGTTGCGCCGGCGCTGCTCGGCGGTGAACGCGTCCGGGCGGATCTGCATCGCCAGCACCAGGTCGGCCTGCTTGATCACCTGTTTGCGGTACAGGTCGAAGTAGGGGAAGTTCAGCAGCAGCGGGTAGTGCTCGGCGGAGGTGGCCTCGAAGTCCCACTGCTTGTGGCTGGTGAAGCCCTCGGACTGCGGGTGCACGCCGAGACGCTCGTCGAACGGGATGTACATCGCCGCCGCGGCGTCGCGCCAGCTCGCGACCTCCTCGGTGTCCACGCCCAGTCGCGCGGCCGAGCGCGGGTGCTTGGCCGCGACCTCGGCGGCGTAGCGCAGGTTCTGGCTCGCCATCAGGTTGGTGTAGACGTTGTTGTCGGCGACCGCGGAGTACTCGTCGGGCCCGGTCACGCCGTCGATCCGGAAGTTGCCCTCCGGGTCGTGGTGGCCCAGCGAGCGCCACAGCCGGGCCGTCGCGACCAGCAGGTCCAGCCCGACCTCGAGCTCGAAGCGCGTGTCGCCGGTGGCGTTGACGTGGCGGCGCACCGCGTCGGCGATGTCGGCGTTGATGTGGAACGCCGCGGTGCCGGCCGGCCAGTAGCCGGAGCACTCGTGTCCGCGGATCGTCCGCCAGGGGAACGCGGCGCCCTTGAGCCCGAGCGTCTCGGCCCGCTCGAAGGCCTGCGGCAGGATCGACTTGCGCCAGCGCAGCGCGTCCGCCGCCGCGTCCGGGGCGACGAACGAGAGCAGCTGCAGGCAGAACGTCTCGGTGTCCCAGAACGTGTGCCCGTCGTAGCCGTCGCCGGTCAGGCCCTTGGCGCCGATGCAGCGGCGCTCGGCCCGGGCACCGGCCTGCAGCACGTGGAACGTGGCGAGGCGGATCGCCTGCTGCAGCTCCGCATCGCCGTCGATCTCGACGTCGGCGGTGCTCCAGAACTCGTCGAGGTAGTCCCGCTGCTCGGAGACCAGCCCGTCCCAGCCGGTGTAGCGGGCGGCGGCCAGGGCCGCGCGGACCTGGTCGTAGACGGCGGGCAGGCTGCGCCGCGAGGACCAGCCGTAGGACAGGTACTTGGTGACCCGCAGGGTCTCCCCCGGCCGGACCCGGGCGATGATCGTGGTGCGGGCCAGGTCCTCGTTGGCGTCCGAGGTCACCTGGACGCCCTCCGGGCCCTCCACCTCGTGGTCCATCGCGGCGCCGACGCGCAGCGCCGACTTGCGGGTCCGGTGCACCAGGGTGGCCCCGGCGGCGGAGCTGCGCGAGAGCTCCGGCTCCAGGACGTTGTCCAGGGACGTGTCCAGGCGCGGGTCGCCCTCGTTGCGGCCGGGGAGCTGCTCGTTGGCGACCAGCTCCGACTGGATCACCAGCAGCGCCCCGTCGTCGTCACCGGAGTCGAGCACCTCGACCTCGTAGCTGATCGCGGCGATCGCCCGCTGGGTCAGCGACACCAGCCTCGTGCTGCGTACCCGGACCGCGCGACCGGCCGGGGACTCCCACTCCACCTCGCGGTGCAGCGTGCCGGCCTGCATGTCCAGCACGCGCTCGTGCTTGCGCAGGGTGCCGTAGCGCAGGTCGAAGGGCTCGTCGTCGACCAGGAGCCGGATCAGCTTGCCGTTGGTGACGTTGATGATCGTCTGGCCGGACTCCGGGTAGCCGTAGCCGCCCTCGGCGTAGGGCAGCGGACGTACCTCGTAGCAGGAGTTGAGGTAGGTGCCGGGGAGCTTGTGCGGCTCGCCCTCGTCGAGGTTGCCGCGCAGGCCGACGTGTCCGTTGGACAGCGCGAAGATCGATTCCGTCTGGCCCATCTTCGGCAGGTCGAGCCGGGGTTCGCGCACCACCCACGGCTCGACGGTGAAGGTGGGGGCGTGCTCGGGCTTCACGTGCTCTCCAGCAGTTCGGCGAGATCGTTGACGACGACGTCGGCGCCGTGGCGGCGCAGCGCGTCGGCCTGGTCGAGGCGGTCGACGCCGATCACGGCGCCGAAGCCGCCCGCGTGCCCGGCCGCGACACCGGCCAGCGCGTCCTCGAACACGACGGCGGCGGTGCGCTCGACCTCCATGTCGGCGGCGGCGACCAGGAAGGTGTCGGGTTCGGGTTTGCCGGGGATGCCGCGCTCGCGGGCCACGACCCCGTCCACGCGGTGGTCGATGAACCGGTCCAGGCCGGTGACCCGCAGGATCTGCCCGGCGTTGGCCGAGGAGCTGACCACCGCGGTCTTGAGGCCGGCCTCGCGGACGGCCTCGAGGTAGCGCCGCGAGCCGGGGTAGACGTCGACCCCGTCGGTGCGGATCTTCTCCTGGACCAGGTCGTTCTTGCGGGTCGACAGGCCCCACAGGCTCTCGGTGTCCGCGGCGTCCCCGGGCGTGCCCTCGGGCAGCTCGACGTCACGGGAGGCGAGGAAGCTGCGGGTGCCCTCCAGCCGCGGCTTGCCGTCGACGTAGGGCCCGTAGTCGGCGGAGACGTCGAACGGCCGGAAGCCCTCGCCGTCACGGCCGCGCAGGTACTCGTCGAACATCTGCTTCCACGCGGCGGCGTGCACGCTCGCGGTGTCGGTCAGGACGCCGTCGAGATCGAACAGGCAGGCGCGCGTGCCATCGGGGAGCCCCAGCATGCGGGGCACCGTATCGGGATCGGTCCAGCACCACCGAACCGGCTCCGACGGTGATCAGCTCGACGGGCCGGGCAGGTCCAGCGCGAGCACGGTCACCGGCTCGGCCGCCCCGGCCGTGCCGGCGGTGACCACAACCGGCACCGTCCCGTCCGGACCGGCGGGCCCGGCCGTGACCCGCACGGTGCCACCGTCGGGGTCCGGCTCAACCCACTGCTGCACGGCCTCCCGGACCGCGGCCAGCACGGCCAGCGGCGGCACCGGCGCGTCGGCGAGCTCGTCCTCGGCCTCGACGGTGGCCTCGAGCCGCGCGCCGAAGCGGGTCCGTTCGATCATCAGGTAGGCCCGGACGGCGCCGAGCTCGTCGGCCAGGGCGATGCTCGGCTCCCCGGCCCGGTCCGCGGCCCGGCTCAGGTCGGCGAAGCCCAGCAGCAGCTCGCGGGCCCGCTGCGGGTCGGTCCGCACGAGCGCGGCGATGGTGTTGAGGGTGTTGTAGACGAAGTGCTGCTCCAGGCGCCTGCTCAGCGGGCCGTGCCACGGGGCCTGCTCCCCGCCCCCGGGCCGCGCGGTGTCGGCGCCGGCGGGGTCCCGGACGGCGCCCGGCGCCCGGCTCTCCCCGATGTCCGCCGCCGACGCTGGCGGGGACGCCGGGGACGCCGTGCGGGCCGCGGCCCGCGCGCCCCCGGCCGGGCCGGGCGCGGTGGCGGCCGCGACCGGCGGCCCCGGCTCCCACAGCTCGGGGTCGGCGTCGGCGGGGTCGACGAGCCCGAGCCAGGTCGGCAGCGCCAGCCGTCCGGCGACCGTGCGTCCACGGTGCTCGACCAGGGCGGCGAGCTCGGGCGCGAGCCACCGCGCGTGGGCGGTGACGTCGGGCGGCACCGGGCCGTCGAACGGCGGGTGCGGGGCGAGCGGTGCGTCCAGCAGCGTCGCGACGTCGTCGCGGGCGTGCGTGGTGCTGATCCCGACCCGTCCGACGTAGGTGAGCCCGGCCGGGCCGGGCAGGCCGAGCAGCACCGCGGCGATCCGGTCCGGGCGCCCGGCCGGGATCCACCCGCCGACCAGGACCTGGCGGGTCCGGCGCAGCGGGACCCGCAGCCAGTTGCGGGTCCGCCGTCCGGGTTGGTAGGCCACGTCGAGCCGCTTGAGGTGCAGCCCGTCGAGGCCGTACTGCTCGGCCGTGCCCATCACGAGGTCGGCCTCGTCGAGCGCGAACGAGGGCGAGACCAGGATCGTCGGGCCGCCCAGCCCGAGCGCCTCGAGCTCGTGGCGGCGCTCCCGGTAGGGCAGGTCCAGGGTCCGCCGCCCGTGCGCCCACAGCAGGTCGGTCACGACGTAGCCGACCGGGACCTCGGACTGCAGCGCGGCGTCCGGGCGGACGGTGTTGGTGCGGCGCATCAGCGGCCGTCGCGACGGGCGTCCGGCCTCGTCGAGGGCGACCACGGTGCCGTCGAGGACCATCCCGGAGGCCGGCGCCTGCGCGCCCAGCACGGCCAGCTCCGGGAACGACCCGGTGATGCTGCGCGCGGTCGAGGACAGCAGCCGGACCCGCCCGGGGCGCGCGTAGGCCACGCAGCGGTGCCCCTCCCAGCCGAACTCGACGGCCCAGCGCTGCGGGTCACCCGCCTCGGCCAGCTCGCCGTTGGCGGGCAGCATCGGCGGCACGAGGTCGGGCATCCCCGACTGATCTCGCCCCGACACAGGGGGCACGCTAGCGCCACGGTGCCGCCCGGACGTGCGCGGGCGCCCGCCCGGCACACGCCGCCGCCGTCCCGGCCTGGGACGATGGGACGACCATGACTTCCGCGACCTCCTCCCCCACCCTCGCCGACCGCATCCCGCCCGGCGCCGATCCCGACGCCCTGGTGGAGACCTTCGCCGAGTGGGCCTTCGACGAACGCGGCCTGTCGCTCTACCCGGCCCAGGAGGAGGCCGTCCTCGAGCTGGTGACCGGGGCGAACGTGATCCTGTCCACCCCGACCGGCTCGGGGAAGTCGCTGGTCGCGATCGGGGCGCACGCGGCGGCGCTGGCCCGGGGCGAGCGCACGTTCTACACCGCTCCGATCAAGGCCCTGGTCAGCGAGAAGTTCTTCGCCCTGATCGACGTGTTCGGCGCCGACAACGTCGGCATGCTCACCGGCGACGCCGCGGTGAACGAGCGGGCCCCGATCATCTGCTGCACCGCGGAGATCCTGGCCAACCTGGCGCTGCGGTCCGGCCCGGACTCCGACGTCGGCTCCGTGGTGATGGACGAGTTCCACTTCTACGCCGACCCGGCGCGCGGCTGGGCCTGGCAGGTCCCGCTGATCGAACTGCCGCAGGCCCAGTTCCTGCTGATGAGCGCCACGCTGGGCGACACGAGCTTCTTCGCCGAGGACCTGACGCGTCGCACCGGGCGGGCGACCGCGCAGGTCACCTCGGTGGACCGGCCGGTGCCGCTGCACTTCCGCTACGAGCTGACCCCGCTGCACGAGACGATCACCGAGCTGCTGGTGACCCACGAGGCGCCGGTCTATGTCGTGCACTTCACCCAGCAGTCCGCGGTCGAGCGCGCGCAGTCGCTGATGAGCGTCAACGTCACCACCAAGGAGGACAAGGCCGCGATCGCCGAGACGATCGGGTCGTTCCGGTTCACCGCAGGGTTCGGCAGGACGCTGTCGCGGCTGGTCCGGCACGGGATCGGGGTGCACCACGCGGGGATGCTGCCGCGCTACCGGCGGCTGGTGGAGACCCTGGCCCAGGCCGGGCTGCTGCGGGTGATCTGCGGGACCGACACCCTCGGGGTCGGGATCAACGTCCCGATCCGCACGGTGCTGTTCACGGCACTGAGCAAGTACGACGGCACCCGCACCCGCCCGCTCAAGGCCCGCGAGTTCCACCAGATCGCCGGCCGCGCCGGGCGGGCCGGCTACGACACCGTCGGCACGGTCGTGGCCGAGGCGCCCGAGCACGACATCGAGAACGCGAAGGCCCTGGCCAAGGCCGGCGACGACCCGAAGAAGCGCCGCAAGGTCAACCGCAAGCAGCCACCGGAGGGGTTCGTCGGCTGGTCGCAGACCTCGTTCGAGAAGCTGCAGGCAGCCCGGCCCGAGCCGCTGACCAGCCACTTCCAGGTCACGTTCGCGATGCTGCTCAACGTCATCTCCCGCCCGGGCGACGCGTTCACCGCGATGCGCCACCTCCTCGAGGACAACCACGAGCCGCGGGCCCGGCAGCGCAAGCACATCCTGCGCGCGATCGCCATCTACCGGGCCCTGCTCACCGCGGGCATCGTCGAGGAGCTCGAGGTCCCCGACGCCGAGGGCCGCCGGGTCCGGGTGGTCGGTGACCTGCAGCTGGACTTCGCGCTCAACCAGCCGCTCTCGCCGTTCGCGCTGGCCGCGATCGAGCTGCTGGACTCCGCGTCACCGGCGTACGCCCTCGACGTCCTGTCGGTGATCGAGGCGACCCTCGACGACCCGCGCCAGGTCCTGGCCGCACAGCAGAACAAGGCACGCGGCGAGGCCATCGCCTCGATGAAGGCCGAGGGCATCGAGTACGAGGAGCGGATGGCGCTGCTGGAGGACGTCACCCATCCCAAGCCGCTCGACGAGCTGTTGCACGCCGCGCTGGAGACCTACCGGCGCGGCGCGCCGTGGGTCGAGGACGCCCGCCTCTCGCCCAAGTCGGTCGTGCGCGACATGTCCGAGAAGGCGATGACGTTCACCGAGTACGTCTCGCACTACCAGCTGGCCCGCTCCGAGGGCCTGGTGCTGCGCTACCTGGCCGACACCTACCGGGCCCTGCGCCAGACCGTGCCCGAGCACGCCCGCACCGACGAGCTCACCGACGTCATCGAATGGCTCGGCGAGCTCGTCCGCCAGGTCGACTCCAGCCTGCTCGACGAGTGGGAGAAGCTCGCCGCCGGCGCGGACGCCGCCGGGGGCGAGGTGGCCCCACCCACCGCGGAGGCGGGGTCCGGGCCGTCCGGGGTCACCGCCAACCAGCGGGCGTTCCGGGTGCTGGTGCGCAACGCGATGTTCCGCCGCGTGGAGCTGGCCTCGTTCGGGCGCTGGGACGCCCTGGGCGAACTGGACCGGGAGTCCGGGTTCACCGCGCAGCGGTGGCGCGCGGAGTTCGAGCCCTACTTCGCCCTGCACGACCGGATCGAGATCGGACCGGACGCCCGCGGTCCCAAGATGATCGACATCGTCGAGGAGCGGGAGCGCTGGCTGGTCCGTCAGGTGCTCGACGACCCGGCGGGCGACCACGACTGGGCGATCGTCGCCGAGGTCGACCTGGCCGCCTCCGACGAGGCCGGGGAGGCCGTGGTGTGGATCACCACCGTCTCGGACCGCCCCTGACCGCGCTCCGGTTCCCGGGTGGCGTCCCGGGCGTCCACGATCGACCCTTTCGGGTGGATGCATTGGCTATGGTGTTCGGTGATCACGCGCAGTGAACGACAGTAGGCCGGGCGTGCGACGAGGGGACGGGCGGATGCGGGACGGCGTGCTCGCGGGTCCGGAGTCGAGGGGTGGGTCCGGCCGGTGACCGCTGCCGAGGTCGAGGGCGGTGAGCCGCTGCCCGCGCACGCCGTCACCGGGCCGGACCGGCTCCGCGACCGGTGGCTGGCCGAGATCTGCGACGGCACGCGGCACCTGCCGACGACGACGGCGGACGGGCTGCGGCTGCTGATCGGGACCCTCGCCGGCCGGTTGCACGAGGCGGCGCTGGCCGAGCGGTTCGAGCCCGAGGCCGCCCGGCACGTCGGACGGGCGCTCGTCGAGGCCCGTCTCACCGAGCCGGCCGTGCTCGAGCGCACCCACCGGGCGCTCGGCGACTGCCTGGCCGACGCCGCGGACACCCCCGCCCGGTTGCGTCGCCTGCTGGCCCTGCAGGGTGCGCTCGGGCGCGGGTACGCCGAGGCGCTGCGCGGGCGCACGCTCGCCGAGCACGAGGCGGTCGCCTCCGTCGACGAGGCCCGGCGGGCCGACGAGGCACGTTTCTCCACGGTGTTCGACGCCGCGACGGTCGGGATCGTCGTGTTCGCCCTGGACGGCACGTCGCTCGAGGCCAACCGTGCGGCCTGCGAGATGGTCGGTCACACCGCCGAGGAACTGTTCGCGATGACCGTCGCCGACTTCGTCCCACCGGGACAGGCACCGACGTTCTGGGCCGATCTCGTGCGGCTCGGCGCCGGGACGCTGGACCGGATCACCGTCGAACGCCCCTACCGGCGCCCGGACGGCCGGCGGATCTGGATGGACGCGGTCGTCTCCGCCGTGCGGTCCCCGGAGGGGCATCCGCGCTACCTGCTCGCGATGGTCAACGACATCACCGAGCGGAGGGAACTGCAGCAGCGGCTGACCTACCAGGCCCAGCACGACCCGCTGACCGGGCTGCCCAACCGCGCGCTGTTCTTCGACCGTCTGCGCGCGTCGATGCGCCGGCTCGGGGACGACGGGTCCGGCGCCCGGCCCGGGGTCTGCTACCTCGACCTGGACGGTTTCAAGGTCGTCAACGACACGCTCGGGCATCACACCGGGGACCGCCTGCTGCAGGCAGTCGCCGACCGGCTGCGGGACGCGCTGGCACCGCTGGGGCATCTGGTCGCCCGGATGGGCGGCGACGAGTTCGTGGTGCTCGTCGAGCGCTCGCCGGACCGGCAGGCGCTGGAGGACGTGGCCACCGTCGCGCTGGAGACGGTGCGCCGACCGGTTCGCATCGACTCCCACGACGTCGCGATCTCGGCCAGCATCGGGGTGGTGCGCCACGAGGACGGCACCGGGTCGGAGGAGCTGATGAAGGCGGCCGACACCACCCTCTACTCCGCGAAGCACGCCGGTCGCGGTCGGTACGCGGTGTTCGACCCGGAGCGGCACCGCTCGGAGGTGCGGCGGTTCGAGCTCTCCGCGCAGATGCCCGAGGCGCTGCGCCGTGACGACTTCCGGGTCGTCTACCAGCCGCTGGTGCGCCTGGCCGACGAGCAGACGGTCGGGGTGGAGGCGCTGGTGCGCTGGCAGCGCCGCGACGGCGAGCTGATCGGGCCGGATCGGTTCATCCCGCTGGCCGAGGAGACCGGACTGGTCGTCCCGCTGGGCCGCCGGGTGCTCGACGAGGCGTGCCGCCAGGCCCGTTCCTGGCGCGACGCCGGGCACGAGCTGGTCGTGAGCGTGAACGTCGCGGCCCGCCAGATGAGCGAGAACGACCTGGTCGGCGACATCGCCGCGGTCCTGCACGAGTACGACATGCCGCCCGGGCTGCTCCAGCTCGAGCTCACCGAGCGGGACCTGATGGGCACCCCGGGCCGGCCCGCCGCGGCGCTCAAGGAGCTCGCCGCGATGGGGGTGCAGATCGCGATCGACGACTTCGGGACCGGCTACTCGAACCTGTCCTACCTGCGTGCGCTGCCGGTGCACAACCTCAAGCTGGCCGGCAACTTCGTGGCCGGGTCCGCCGACCGCGACGACGTCATCCTGCGCGCGCTGGTCAAGCTGGCCCGCTCGCTGCACCTCGACGTGACCGCCGAGTCGGTGGAGACCCGCGACCAGGCCGAGCGCCTGCGCTCCTACGGCTGCACGAACGCCCAGGGCTGGTACTACGCCCCGGCGGGGCCCGCCGAGCGGATCCCGGACCTGATCCGGGACCCGTTCCTGCGCTGACTCCGGGCCCGGGACGAGACGTCGACGGTCGGGCGGCGCCGGGTCACCCGGCGGCGAGCAGCTCGCCGAACCCCTCCAGCGCGGCGGCCGCGGCCCGTTCGGCCGCGTCGACGACGCCGAGGAACGCCGCGTAACCGTGGATCAGCCCGGGCCCGGGGATCCGCCGGACCGTGACGCCCGCGTCCTGCAGGAGATCGGCGTAGGCCAGTCCCTCGTCGCGCAGCGGGTCGAACTCCGCGGTCGCGACGACCGCCGGGGCGACCCCGCGCACGTCGGCGTGCAGCAGGTCGACGTGCGGGTCGGCGGAACCACCGGGCAGGTACTGGGCGTAGAACCAGGCCATGTCGGCGGCGGTGAGGAAGTACCCGGTGCCGTTCTGCGCCGTCGAGGGCTGCGACTGTGCCGGGTCGGTGGAGGGGTAGAACAGCAGCTGCGCGGCGACCCGCGGACCGCCGTCGCGGGCCCGCAGCGCCAGCCCGGCGGCCAGGCTCGCCCCGGCGCTGTCGCCGGCCACCCCGATCGGCCGGTCCGGGAACCAGGAGGCCACCGCCCGCAGCGCCGCCTGCGCGTCGTCGAGCGGCGCCGGGTGCGGGTGCTCCGGGGCGAGCCGGTAGTCGGCGGAGACGACCACGGCGCCCAGCGCGTTCGCGACCCGCCGGCACAGCGGGTCGTGCGTGTCGAGGTCGCCGAGGACCCACCCTCCCCCGTGCAGCCAGAGCACCACGGCGCCGGCGTCGGTCGCCGGCCGGTAGATCCGCACCGGGACCGGCCCGTCGGCGGTGTCGTCGACGACGGAGGCGACCTGTTCCGGGACGAAGCCCGGCCCGCGCCGGGACAGCGACAGGGCGCGGTAGTGCGCGCGGGACTCCACGGCCGAGCCCCGGACCAGCGGCAGCGCGCCGGCGCTGTCCAGGGACTCGAGCATCGAGGCGAAGGTCGGGTCGATCGGCATGCCCGGACGTTATCCCGGTGCGGGCGTCCTCCGGGGCGTGCGGTGTCCGCGCGGCCGTCCGGTGCGGGCTCTCAGCTCGTTCCCGCGCGGGGCAGCAGCCGGTCGGAGATGATCTTCATCTGGATCTCGCTGGTGCCCTCGAAGATCGTCGTCAGGCGGGCGTCGCGCCAGTGGCGCTCCACCTGGCGTTCGGTGGTGTAGCCGTTGCCGCCGTGCAGCTGGATGCCGTCGCCGGTGACCTCCGCGGCCATCTCGGTGGCCAGCAGCTTCACCATCGCCGCCTCCCGCTCGCAGGGCTCGCCCTGGTCGAGCCGGTGCGCCACGTGCTGGTAGAACGAGCGCGCCTGCTCCACCCGCGCGGCCATCGTGGCCAGCTTGAAGCGCAGCGCCTGGAAGTCGCCGATCGGGTGCTCGAACTGCCGGCGCTCCTGCAGGTAGCCGATCGAGTCCTCGACCGCGGCCCGGGCCAGCCCGACCGCCCGGGCGGCGGTGTGCACCCGGGCGATGTTGAGCCAGGCCTGGGCGTCGGCGAAGCCCTCGCCGCCGGACCCGAGCTGGTTGGCCGCCGGCACCCGCAGGCCGTCGAAGTGCAGGTCCCACGTGACGAAGCCGTGGTAGCCGATCTTGTCGATCGGGGTGCCGGTGATCCCGTCGGGGAAGCGGTCCCGCTCCTTCTCCACCACGACGGTGGCCAGCCCCGCCGAGCGCTTCTCCCCCGGCTCCGGGTCCTCGGTGCGGACCAGGACCTGGATGAAGTCGGCGGCCTTCGCGTTGCCGGTCCAGCGCTTGTGCCCGGTGATCACGAAGTCGTCGCCGTCGCGCACGGCGCGGGTCTCGACCCCGGCCAGGTCCGAGCCGGCGTCCGGCTCGGAGAGCGCGATCGCCCCGATCCACCGTCCCGTGGCACTGCGCCGCAGCAGCTCGGCGCGGCGGGCCTCGTCGGCGACGCCGGTACCGGCGCCCTGGGCGCGGGCGATGATCGACCCGACGCTCATCCACGCCCGGGCCAGCTCCTCGGCCACCATGCAGTACTCGAACGCGCCGAGCCCGAGCCCGCCGTTCTCCGTCGGCACGGTGATGCCGAAGTAGCCCAGCGCGGCCATCTCGTCGAGCAGCTCGCGCGGGATCTCGCCCTTCCTCGGGTCCAGCTCGTTGGCCAGGGGGAGGACGCGCCCGGTCGCGAAGTCGCGGGCCTGCTTCTGCAGCGCCTCCCGCTCGGGCGAGTGGTAGGGGGCGGGGACGACCGGGACCGGCGCCTCCATCACCTCGGCGGGGCCGGTCGACGCTGTCGAGGAGTCGCTCATGGGTCCGAGTATCGGGCACCCCGGCCCGCGTCGCCCGGACAGGTCGGCTGCGCCACACCCCCGGAGTCCGGGCCCCGCATGTCGTGCGCGGCGCGCGGCCGGTCCGGGGCCGGTCGGTCGGTCGACTCCCGGCGGTACATCTCCGCGGCGGCACGGGAGAAGCCGTCCGGGACGCCGATCGCGGCCAGGGCGTCACCCGCCTCGTCCATCTCCCCGGCCCAGCGCCAGGCCTTGCCGCCCGCCCTGGTCCGGACCTCGGCCAGCGCCGCGTCGTAGCCGGCGCCGGTGCGGTCGAGCTCGGCGCGCAGCGCGTCGGTGACGCCGAACCCGCGGGCGGCCTCCTCCATCGCCAGCCACACCGTCGGCAGGGCCTTGCTCTGCAGTGCGAAGCAGGCCTTGAGCCCGCTCGCGGCGCCGATCTGCTCGCCGAGCACGCGGGCCTCGAACGGGGTGTCCTCGAACAGCCCGGCCACGGTGGCCGCACCCGGCCCGGACAGCCAGAACACGGTCCGGCCGCGCTCCCACGCGGGCGGGCCGATGATGGCGCCGTCGCACACCGTCCCGGCGCCGAGGGTCTGCTCGACCGCGGCGACCGTCTCCGGCGAGACGGCGTTCGCCTCGACGTAGAGCGGACGCTCCGCGCGCCCCTGCAACGCCGCAGCCACCTGGGCGGCGACCTCGCGGGCCGCGTGCGGCGGGCAGACCGAGATGATCACGTGGGCGCGCCGGGCGAGGTCGGCGACGTCCGGGACGGCGACCAGGTCGGCGAGCTCGGCCCGCTTCGCGGTGGCGTGCGTGCGTCCCGCGTCGGCCCAGATCACCGCGCCGGCGCGGGCCTTGAGCGCCGACCCCACCGCCGCACCCATCACCCCCGGGTGCAGGATCCCGATCACCGGCCGCGCCGGCAGCTCCCTCACGTGCATGGTGGGAGATGATGCCCGCACCGGCGTGGCGCCGGCCCGACGGGCGGGGCACAGTGCGGACATGGACGATCTCCGCTTCGCCGGCGACCGGGTCGGCGGATGGCTCCAGCTCCCGTGCGCCGCGACCGCCGAGGTGATCGGCTCGGTCGGGTTCGACTTCGTCGTGATCGACGCCCAGCACGGCCTGGTCGGCGACGACGCCCTGCTCCCGATGCTGCAGGCGCTCTCGGCGACCGGCACCCCCGCACTGGTCCGGGTGCCCGAACACGGCGACGCCCCGATCGGCCGGGCCCTGGACCGCGGCGCCGCCGGGGTGATCGTGCCGCTGGTCGACACCGCCGAGCAGGCCCGGGCCGCGGTGGCCGCCTGCCACTACCCGCCGGCGGGGGTGCGCAGCTACGGCCCGACGCGCGTGGGCTGGCAGGGCCGCGACACCGGCGCCCCCGGGCTCTGCGTGGTGATGGTCGAGACCCGGGCCGCGGTCGAGGCGCTACCGGAGATCGTCGCCGTCGACGGGCTGGACGCGGTGTTCGTCGGCCCGTCGGACCTCGCGCTGGCCCACCGGATGCCCCTGGCCGCCCAGGACGGCGGCGAGCCCGGGTACGACGCGCTCCTGACCCGGATCACCGCGGCGTGCGACGGTGCCGGGCTCCCGGCCGGGATCTGGTGCGCCGGGCCGCAGAACCTGCGCCGCTTCCGGTCGCTGGGTTTCTCCTTCTTCGGCCTGTCCGCCGAGCACGCGCTGCTCCGCACGGCGGCGAGCACCGCGCTGGAGCAGAGCCGCGAACCGTGACCGGGCCGGAGCGCCCCGGGGGTCCGGAGGCGGCGGGCCGGCGGCCGGCTGCTCGACCGCTCCGCGGCGGTCCTTGAGACGGACCGGGTGGAAGTGCTGGATCGAGGCGTTGAAGTGTGCGCCGATCACCACCGCGAAGCCGATGAAGAACGCGGCCAGCAGGAACGCGATCGGCGCGGCCAGCGCACCGTAGGTGTAGCCGGTCCGGGTGATCCAGTTCAGGTAGATCCGCAGGCCGGTGACCCCGACCAGGAACACCACCGCGGCGAGCAGGGCGCCGGGCAGGCAGCGCCGCCACGGCGGCTTGGCCGGCAGCGCGGTCCGGTAGAGCGTGGTCAGCGCCGCCATCAGCAGCAGCCCCAGCGCCGGGTAGTAGAACCAGCCGATCAGCGTCGTCGCGTCGTCGCGCAGCGCGGCCGGCAGCAGCCGGGTGACCCGGTCCGGGCCGAGGGCCAGCAACGGCAGGGCCACGATCCCGGCGACGAGCCCGACCAGGTACATCAGCAGCGCGATCGTGCGCTGCCAGATCGCGTTGCGGACCCCGTACTGGTCGTGCGCGCGGGTGATCGCGTCCACGAACGACGACAGCGCCGACGACCCCGACCACAGCGAGATCAGGAATCCCAGCGACACCAGCTCGCCGCGCCCGGTGGTCAGGATCGAGTCCACGGTCGGGGCGATGATCTCGTCGACGGCATTGCGGCTGAACAGCCCGGCCGCGAACCGCACGATCTCGTCCTGCACCAGTTCCAGGGTGTTCGGGGCGAACCAGGCCCCGACGTAGCCGAGGCTGCCGAGCAGGCCCAGCAGCAGCGGCGGCAGCGACAGCGTCTGCCAGAACGCGGCCGCCGCGGACTCGGAGAAGATGTTGTCGTCCCAGGCCCGCACCAGCGTGCGTCGGACGGTGGCCCACCCGCTCCCGCCCCGCGTCGCCGGGGCGGTCGCCGGCTCTGCGGCGGGGCTGCCCAGCGGCTCGTCGGTCACGTTCCCCAGCATGCGGGCCGTGCGGCGGATCCGCCGCCTACGAGGGGCGCGTGTCTCCGGTGGTGACCCGGTCGTGATCTTCGTGCGGGCCGGGCCGGGGGCGCGGACGGGCCCACCCCCGCTCGGGCCGCTCGTCGGCCGCTGGTCGCGGTTGCCGACACGATCGTCTCTCACGCGGAGTGGTTCGGGCGGAAATGTCGGAACCATGTGCTACATCACCTTCCACACCGGACGACGATGTCCGACCTAGTGGAGGGGCTACATGAGCCAGGCACCGGACGAATCCGCGGCAGGCCTGCGGCGACGGGTCGCCGTCGCCAGCTGCGCCGGCACGACCATCGAGTTCTACGACTTCTTCATCTACGGAACCGCTGCGGCACTGGTGTTCCCGAAGGTCTTCTTCCCGGCTCTGGGTACCGCGGCGGGCACCGTCGCCTCGTTCGCGACGTTCGCCGTCGCGTTCTTCGCCCGCCCCGTCGGGTCGATCCTGTTCGGCCATTTCGGGGACCGGATCGGGCGCAAGCGCACCCTGATCTCGACCCTGTTGCTGATGGGTGTCGCGACCGTCCTGATCGGCCTGCTGCCCGGCGCGGCGACCATCGGCGTGGCCGCCCCGATCATCCTGGTCCTCCTGCGCTTCCTGCAGGGCTTCGCGGTCGGCGGCGAGTGGGCCGGGGCGACGCTGCTGGCCGCGGAGTACGCCCCGCCGGGCAAGCGCGGCCTCTACGCGCTGTTCCCGCAGCTCGGCCCGGCCATCGCGTTCTTCCTGTCCAGCGGCACGTTCGTGCTCAGCGGCCTGGTGATCGGCTTCAACGACGAGGCGTTCCTCAACTACGGCTGGCGGGTGCCGTTCATCGCCTCGATCCTGCTGGTCGCGATCGGTCTCTACGTGCGCCTGAAGATCGAGGAGACACCGGTCTTCCGGCGCCAGCAGGAACTCGCCGCCGCGGCCCCGCCGGCCGGGCTGCCGTTCGCGGGTGCCGTCCGCAACCAGGGCCGGGAGATCCTGCTCGGTGCCGGCGCGGCGATCCTGTTCTTCGCGTTCTTCTACATGGGCACGGCGTTCTTCACCACGTACGGGACGGCGAAGCTGCCCAACGGAGCCGGCCTGGACCGGATCACCGTCCTGACCCTGGGCATGGTCGCCGCGGTGTTCTTCGCCGGCATGACGATCCTGGCCTCCATCCTGTCCGACCGCTACGGGCGGCGCCGGATGATCATGATCGCGAACGGGCTCGCGATCCCGTGGGCCCTGGTCCTGTTCCCGATCCTGGGCACCGGGCCGTGGGGGTTCGCGATCGGGCTCACCGGCACCTTGATGATCTTCGCGGTCGCCTACGGGCCGATGGGCGCCTACCTGCCGGAGCTGTTCGAGACCCGGTACCGCTACACCGGTGCGGGGCTGGCCTACAACCTGGCCGGGGTGCTCGGCGGCGGCATCCCGCCGCTGGTCGCGACCGGCCTGCTGGCCTCCTACGGCGGCTTCGCGGTCGGGCTCATGCTGGCCGGCATCGCGGTGGTGAGCCTGGTCTGCGGCCTGGTCCTGGCCGAGACCGCGGACCGCGACGGGGCCGCCGCCCAGCCGGCCGCGGCCTTATCACCCCGTCCCGCCGGGCACGCCGGGCGGGACGGGCGGACCTCCGGCCCCGGCGGCGGTCGAGGCGAGGCGCCGTCAGTGGGCGAGGCCCACGGACACGAGGTGGTCCACGATCGCGGAGAG
The DNA here is from genome assembly GCA_966211265.1 of uncultured Pseudonocardia sp. Classification (GTDB taxonomy): domain Bacteria; phylum Actinomycetota; class Actinomycetes; order Mycobacteriales; family Pseudonocardiaceae; genus Pseudonocardia. The sequence goes on along the minus strand of CBIHNM010000042.1, from coordinate 1,212 downwards.
GCGGATGCCCTCGTTGCGGAAGTGGGTCGAACTGCCGCTCGCCTCGGGAATCCAGCCGCCGCTGTGGTGGATCGCGATCAACGACCAGTCGTCATCGAACACGGGCGATCCGGAGGACCCGGGAAGCGTGTCCGTGAGGTACTGCACGACGGTGTCGTCGAGGTAGGCGATCTCGTTGTCCACGCAGGCGATCTGCTTCGGCTGGCCCATCGGGTGCTGGATGATGTTGACCCGGTCGCCGACGAAGAACGGTCGCGGCGCGGCCAGCGGGATCACCCCGTACGTCGCCCCGGGCACTCCGTCGACGGCGACGAGCGCGCAGTCGAGCGGCTCGTGGGCGTGGAACACCTCGTCCGGTCGGCAGTCGAAGTACTCGCTCGGCTCCAGGACGCCGAACTCGTCGACCTGGTAGTTGAACCGCACGCGGGCCCGTGCGGCCTCCTCGTGTGTCGACACGACGTGGTGGTTGGTCAGGACGACGTTCGGGCCGACGAGGAACCCGCTGCCGACACCACGTCCCGGGACCACGATCTGGCACACGGCGGCCGCCACCCGCAGGCCCACCTCCAGGAACGACACCGGCAGCAAGTTGTTGTCGCCGACCAGCTGTTCCTGGACCTCGACGACGTCGTTGAGCGACTCGAACCGGCGCGCGGCGAGCGCCGAGCGCGTCATGCCCGTCGTGCGCGGAGCGGACGCCCGCCACCGTGCGGGCGGGCCCTCGATCAGGCGCGGGGGCACCCCGCCGGAGGTCATGGCCGCGACCCCTGTCGCGGGATCCGGTCAGTATCCCTTGCCCCGGCTACGGCTTTTCGGCGGCTTCGTCGCACCGGAGCCCGCGTCACCCGGCTCGGGATCACCCGCCGCTGCCGCCTCCCCGCCCGCCTGCCCCCCGGAGACCTGCCCGATGGCCTGGGCCAGCTCGTCGGACAGCTCGGACTGCTGCGCGTCCAGCTGGTCGGCGAGCTCGCGCAGGCCTGCCGAGATCGCACCGATCCGCTCGACGGAAGGGAGGTTCACCACGATCTGTCCGGGGATCGGCGCGGACTCCTGGAACGCCTGGCGCTGCCCGGCACTGGCGATCGCGATCACCACCCTCGAGGCCCGGTCCGAGATCGCCTGGCGCTGCCCGGCGCTCGCGATCGCGATCACCACCGTCGAGGCCCGGTCCGAGATCGCCTGGCGCTGCCCGGCGCTCGCGATCGCGATCAC